>DKBB01000286.1 GCA_002451015.1 Acidobacteria bacterium UBA6911 | reverse complement strand
GGTGAAGTCCGGGAAAGTATCCGGCTTTTCAAAACCGCGCAAATTGTCGGCTGCCCCCCTGCCGTCAGAACCGTGGCAGGCCGCGCAGGTGGAACGGTAAATATCCCTGCCGCCGGTATTTCCGTCGGTTTTACTCCAGCCCTGCATTATTCCGGCGATCGGGAGAATACAAATAGTAAGGAATGCCCAGCGTTTCACGATTGAAATTCCTCCGGCATTTTTGATTCCGACCTGTCAAAATCCCAATGCATTGACCAGCTTCCAGCCAATGGACCTTGAATCTTCCGAATTCTTCTTTCAGCTGATATCTGGAGCGCCGTTGGCCAGGTGAAAGTTCGCTTTTGTAACAGCCGTGGCTGTCGGAGGCGCTGCCGCCCTGTCAGCGGCCTGTCGACTTATTATATTTGAATATAATGCCGGAATTTCAATGAAAAACCATAACCTCGAAATTCATGAGAAAGAATATTCACGGCACCAAAATCGTATATCGTATCAATAAGGATTATACCTTTGTTTTAAACATTCGGTTTCTAATAAATGTTCTTCCACCTTAATATCAGGTACCGGCTGCGATTTTAATACAGGTTGGGATAAGAAAATTCCGGATATTACCGTTGAGGCAATCGGCTTACCGCGTCTTTTTGCTGATCCGGCGCGCTATCTTCTCACTTCTGTCCCGGCGAATGATCATGTGCGTCACCTCACCTTTGTCGTTCTTTACGAAATCGTTTTCCGCATTCGCCACCGCTTCGTAAAAAAACCTGACTTCCGTTTCCGGGCACAGCCGAAGCATCGGCTGCCCGGGAATACGCGAATATAAATGGCCGTGTTCAAGGGAAATGATCATTCTCTGGCCTTGCCACAGACCGTAGGTTCCCACGTACTGCTCCAGGATTTCGGTCTGCAGCGATATTTCCCTGCGTTCCACGACAGAGTCGCTTATCCGGAGCGCCTGCAGCTCCTTTTCCCCCCTTCGAACAATCATGCGGGTTACAGCCCCCGTATCGTCTTTCAGGAATTCATTCTCGTGATCCGTCACGGCTTTGTGGAAAAAAACTGTTTCCGATTCGGGATATAGCGGGAGTCTGTGCTCTCCCGTGATTTGAGCGTATAACCGCGCGTCTTCCAGAGTCACCGTAGCGTTCGATTCCGGATTTATACGATAAGTGCCCACATATTGCGCCAGGATTTCCGGCTGCAGGGTTATCTCTGTCCGCTCTTCCGTTTCATCTTTCTCAATCCTGGTCAGATCGGGTTCCGACAGAATTTTAAAATCGAGGGCCTGTACGGCCAGACTATGTTTTTCCTTTGCCAGTTCGTCCTTTACCTGAAGTGCCAGAATGTAGTCTCCCGGCTGAACCGCATCCTCTAATGCCAGCATCTTGCGAATCGGAATTCTTTTGAGATCGGCCGATCCGTCAATGTTCACGGGTTCGGACTCGCTTTTGTACAATTCCCTTCCGTTTCCATACAATGCGGACCAGGCTTTCAGGCTGGGATTTTCCTTTTTTTTGTTTTTGGCGTTGTAGACCGAAACGCCGTAATCGAAGCTCTCTCCGGGCAGGAAACTTCTCAAAGCAGCACTTTTACGCGGATCGCGGCGCATGTCGGGATAGAGCAGGTTCCGGGAGTCTTCCGGAGCCAGAGACGGGGACCAGGGCGCATCCTCCTCTCTGTTGATAATGAATATATTGGAGAGCGCCAGCCGCTTTTTCTTAAGGTCGGGAATTTCTATATACTGATAGGCCGATCCTGCCTTTCCATTAATCTGGTCCATGACAGCCGTCCGGACATAATAGGCTCCCGGCTTTTCAACCGGAAAATCTACGGAAAACTTCAGGCCGTGTTTCCGGATCCAGGGGATATTTTCATCTTTAATGATAAACTCGTACTTCAGATTGCCGGGATCCTGCACGAAATTGCCCATGCTGTACGTCCTGCAGGCGATATCGGCATAAATAAAATTAATTCCGTCCTTCCCCTCGACAATACTCAAATCCTTTCCGTCAAGATGCATGTGATGGCGAAGCATGTACCCTTTTTCAGGATCGTCGACATAGCCGGAAGCCAGGTTCACGCCCAGGTCGTTGTTCCGGAAGGGGGAATAGATCGCATCCCGCACCGTCGGCGGCCGTTCGTCGGACGGCTCGACCGATCTTTCCGTACCGTAGAATCCGTCCCGGGTATACACCTCGAGCCCGGGGCGCTTCACTTTCACGCTGATCCGGTGATAAGGCGTACCCCAGCGGCTGTAGCGGAATGTGTTTTCAGGTGGGATGTAAGTGAGGAGGTAGTACCCCTTGAGAGCTTCATGGACAGGCCCGATGCCCCTGAAAAACCAGTTTGTGCCCATGACCGTAAGTCCCCCGGTTTTCCGGGAAACAAGGGACGACGGCATGCTGTTGTTTACCAAGCTTGAAAGGACAGTCTGGTCCCATTCCCAGGGATCGTTCCCTTCGCCGGCTGCAGCGAAAATATCGTCCCCCGGACCGAACCCGCCGCCGTTGGTCACATTAATAAAATCGGGAGACTCCAGGCCCGTCATATCCATGGTATGGACCACAACACCCGCGCGCAGGGCCCTGTCGGCGAGCAGGTTCAGTGCGGCTCCCATGGATCCTACTGTGACATTGGAAGGTTTCCAGTCCTGTATATTCAGAGCAAGACGATGATCCCGCTTTATACTGGGCGTCATCACAATCAGGGCTTTACGTCCTGGCATGTCCTTCATGGCGTCAATGAAGTAGTCGATCGCCATGTACTCCGTCGCCGCATACTCGATAAAGGTCGGGTTCAGATACCACCGGATTTTATCGATCGCCTTGAGCAGGTACTGCTTGTCGTGGCTGAACAACTGATGCGCGGCGCTCCCCTGGGCGGTCTTTATAATGGCGACAACATCTCCGGGCTGCATCTGCTTTTCTACGAACCTTTTCAGGGCCGTCCGCGCAAAATGGACCTGCTCGAAACTCATCGAGAGGTCGTCCACGACAAACGCGATCATTCGCCGGATGTCTTTTCGCTCCGGCAAGGGAACGGGTATTGGAGGGATTGCACCCGGTTCTTTTTCGGAACTGTCTGTAACTTCAACCCCGGGCCTGTATTCGTTGATGTAGGTGCAGGAGGTAATTTTTTGCTTGCCGTTGTCCTGGCGGATTTCAAAGTCCTCCGCGGTCAAATCCGTGACCTGTCGGCCTTTTTTATCCAGGACCACCACATCCAGGCGCACCTCTTCGACTCCGATACGAATCTTGAGATTGCTTTCCATACTTCCGGTTTGTGCAACGCCATTCCCTGAAGGCGTCGATGTATCCTGTCCATTCGAAAACGCCGCCTGGCCGAGGCACAAACATAGGATTAGAATGCAGGTTCGAAAACGGCTGAGGAAAGGGCAATCCGAGATTATCAAATTTGCCTCCATTGACAGACGCCTGACCGGCACAAAAAATGGCCGCCCTCCCCGTTTGCTCCGGCATCCGTCCTGCAGGTGGGATAAAATCCTCTTTATTCGGAACTCTTTCTCTGCGGAACTTTTTTTCTTTAGTACTGATATGTTAGGTCCCTTTACCACGATTATGGTTCAGATTTTACCACAGGCCACGCGGCCGGAACACCGAAGGAAGGTGTGAAATTCGCCTGCAAATCAATGGAGCCCTCTATTGAGCAAAACGCAAGAAATGGCCTGAAAATCAGGCATGTAACATTTTGTCAGACTATCTTCCGATAGAGCCCGTGCATGGCGTCCACCAGGCCGTCGATTTGAGAATGGTCGTGGAAAAAGTGAGTCGAGATCCGCAGGGCGAAAGTCGGCTTCGGGTCTTCGACGTGCAGATTGAATTCCGTAAACCGGATCACATACCCTTCCTCCTGCAGACGTTTCACAAATTCCTCGATTGTTTTTCCGTCCCCCCTGTCCGGGAAAGGATTGATCGCAGTGAGTCCGGATGTGAACTCGGGAATGTCCGGGGAGAACAGCACGGCCGAATCTCCAAAAGTCTCCTTAATTTTCTTTTTAAGGTAAGAACTCAGGCTGCAGTCATACATTTCGATCCGATCCCGGCCGATCTCCTCCCACATGTCGCAGGCATCGAGCATGGCCTGGAAGGCAGGATAATTTTCCTGGCCGCGAAGCACAAACAGGCCGGAGATATCTTTAATCCTTGAACGATCGTTGGACACGGGTTGCGCAATCATGGAATACAGACAACTGTTCTGGGGCCAGAGTTCCGGCAGGTCGTCGCCGTGGTTGCGCACATACAGGATGCCTGTCGCGCCCGGACCGCACTGCCATTTGTGGCCCGATGCGGCATAGAAATCACAGCCCATGTCGTGAAAATCCAGCTCGATCATGCCGGCGCAGTGGGCGCCGTCGACGACAGAAATAAGTCCGTTCTCCCTCGCCAGCGTGCAAAGGGCTTTCGCGGGAAGGCGCACGCCCGTCTTATAAGGGATATGGGAAAAGACCAGAGCCTTTGCCCGGCCGGTAATTTTCTTCCTAAAGGCCTCGACCACCTGATCAGGACTCTCAAGATCCNNATTTCCACCTCGGTCAACACCACTCCAAGACGGTCCCTGAGAACATCGAGAGGGGAGAGGGCCGAGACATGTTCGTGGTGGGTCAACAGGATCTCGTCCCCCTTTTCAAACTGAAGGCCGAAGAGGACGGTATTCAGGGCGTCCGTCGTGTTTCGCGAGAGGCTGATTTCATCCATAGAGCAGCCGAACTGTTCGCCCAGCCTCTCCCGCTGTTTGGGAATTCCGATCTCCCAGCCCAGTTCATCCATAAAACCCATGGGATGACGGGCTATGACGTAATTGTATGCATTAAAATTGTCGATCACCCTTCGTGGCATGGCCCCCGTAGTCCCGATGTTCATATATACCTGATCCGGGTCAAGGATGAACTGATCCTGAACGGCCTTCCAGAACTCCGCATCCGGCAGACCGGAGTCCATAGACGGGATCTTTTCGGTTGTCGACGGACACGACATGGACAGGCTCAGGGCGCCTCCTGCGGCCATTGCTCCCGTAAATTTGAGGAAATGTCTCCTGTCAATGTTTTTCATCGGCCTATTATCGGACGCTTGCATCCTATTTTCTCCTTTGCAATCATCGTGAGGCGCCTGATGTGCCCAAATTATGAATATAATCTGTTGTCTGCGGCATCGAACCGTCAATTTTCGTATTGAGGGATCGATTGTATTATCGCATTCTCATATCATGGGACGTGGACACTATTCAACGGACAAGTCTGGATTTACAGTCGTCGAAAAAGGAGGTTTAGCATGCAAAGGATTTTACCCGCCTTTCTTCTCATGGTAATTTCAATAGGATGTTCCCATCCATATGAGCTTCCTGAGATCATCTCCTGCCCAAACGCACCAGCCGCCATCGGGCCTTACTCCCAGGCGGTTCGCGCAGGAAATACGCTTTATCTTTCCGGTCAACTGGGTCTGGACCCTGCCACGGGGAAACTCAAGGGCCAAGGTTTTGATGCCCAGGCGCGGCAGGCTCTGGAAAATCAAAAGGCAATTCTGGAATTCGCGGGTTTTTCCTTAAAAGACGTGGTGCAGTGCCAGGTATTTTTGACGGATATGGAACATTACCCGGCGTTTAACGCCATCTATGAGGAATATTTTGACAAGAATTTCCCGGCCCGGGCCGTGCTCGAAGTATCCCGCATCCCGGCCGACGGGATGGTGGAAATCATGATGCTGGCGGTCCGAAGCAAGTAGGTAAAACCGATAGGGAACGGACCATGAATATTTATTGATAAAAAAGATGATAGTTCCGGTTTGTTCCCTGAAAACACCCCTTTACGCGCTGAAAAACGGATTCTCTGCGCGGTCTACCCGCCTGCATCGCCCAGTTGCGAAACGTGTCCCTGACACCCTGCCAATTCTGTTTTGCACCTTTCCGGCTAATAAATAGAACGATGCAAATTCCCACATTCCTTTGTTCCCGTCTGTAGTAAAATTAAAAAATTCTCAGTTTATTGGTTATGAATATTTAAAATAACGCATAATTTCAAAAGCATTAATCGGTCTGATAGTGGGAAGTTTTTTAAAAACCGGGGATTGTTTTCCCATCCGTTTGTAATTGCTGAAAATTGATGACGTTTGAAGCGCAATAAACGAACTGCTGAAAGAGCGGTATTTGAAAAACAGGGGTTTCAAAAAGGAGAGATGAAGATGCTGAAAAAGGATCCCATGGGAGTCCACGTTGGAAGGCGAGATTTTTTAAAGACGACCACGATGGCGGGCATGGCTGTTACTCTTCCGGAGACTCTTCTGCAGAATCCCAGGAGCGTTGTAAAACCGGAGAATCGGGGAAATAAAAGGAAATTACTCCTGTTGAGCGGCCGTCCTGAAGCATACGAGCAGATGACTCAGTCGGTAAAATCCATCAAGGAGTTCGAATTTACCGTAGTCTCGATTCAACCCGATTATCAGAAACCACAGGAAATAATCAAAACTATCCAGACCGAAGCTCCGGATGTTCTGTTCTTTGGCATGCCGGGGACATTAAATCCGGGAAATATTCCCGTCACCCTGGGTTATATCGATGTTCCAGTCATACTTTTTCCTCCTTTTCTTGACCTGATCATGCTGGAAGCGGATGTGGCTGCGGCATTTCGTGCAAATGGAACGAATGCAGTGCTGGCGAATTCTGAAGCGCATGTGATCGAATTGATAAAAATTCTGGCTGCTCCCAGGCTTCTCGAAGGCAAGCGGGCTGTCATCTATGGCCGGCCATTCGATTCCTCCAGCGTACCGGCGCACAATCTGGATGCGGAGACCATCTATAAACGCACAGGTGTCCACTTGGAATTCCGACCGTTGGAACAACTGAAACCAATGCTTGAAACCGTTGATTCGGCAAGTGCTGAAAAAGAAATGGAAAGGTGGAAGAAAGATGCTGCATCTATTGTCGAGACCACAGATAAAGAACTTCTCGAATCCAGCAAAATGTATGTTTTGTTGCGCTCCATTATTGAAAAAGAAGGATTGTCGGGAATCTCGATGGATTGCCTGAGTTTCTCATTTAACTCCAAGTCGGAACTGCCGATCCCATGTCTGGCATTCGCAAGATTGCGCGATGAAGGATTCGCGCTTCCCTGCGAAGCGGATGTATGCGGGATGCTGACCTCAATGGTATTGCAGGAGATCAGTCAAAAGCCTTCGTATTTCTGCAATGTCTCGTCCGTAGATAATGAAAAATCCAGCACTGTGCTCCGGCATTGTGTCGCTCCCTTGCACCTGTTGGGCCGAAACGCCGCGGCGCTGGCATACAATCTCCGGGATTACCATGGGACAGGCAGAGGGGCAACTCCGGAAGTTTCATTCCCCCCGGGTCTCGAAGTGACGTTTGGCGGATTCAGCAAAGACCTGAAAAAATTTGTGATATGGCCCGGAAGAATTCAGGCGGGGATCAACGATACGGACCGCCTATCCTATAATCAACTTATGCCTGAATTTAAAAATATGCGCAGGTATTGTTCGAACCGGGTTGAACTAAAAATCAAAGAGGTCGATGTTTTCCTTCAGAAAATTTTGGGTATTCATCACGTGATGGTTGCCGGGATTTATGTCAAGGAGCTCCGTGAAGAAATGATGCGATTGAATGTGGATGTCATTGGTCCCCTAGATTCGGGGGCTCCTGTATAAAAGGACGAATCTTGATTGTGTACCGCGGGGTGCTTGGTGTTTCCGCAATCTGTGGCCGGCTATTCAAATAAATGGATTTGGGATATCAGGCTGCTTCCATATCCCAGTTGCGAAACGCGTTCCTAACACCCAGCCAATGCTGTTTCTGCAACCGGATCCACAATAAAAATTATTGACATTTTCTGAATTGTGCCGGTTTATGCTGTCCCCTATTTCAGGCTGCAAGCCAGCGAACGGGTGTCGGCGATGGCATTGCGCAGGGCGGGGCCGGGCTCACAGTATGTGCAGACATTTGTTGACAAGGACCACGACCGGCTGGACGGCGCCAAATCATACAAGCTGCGCATGCCCGCCGCCGCGCCTGCAAAAGACTTCTGGTCCGTTACACTCTACGATTCCGAAACCCGACCGCTGGTTCAAAACCGGAGCACCATGCCGGCGGTTTCCTCCTACGACAACCTCACGAAGAACAACGACGGATCGATAGACCTCTTCTTTGGCCCTGAAGCACCGGAAGGATGGGAGAATAACTGGATCGAAACGCTCCCNNCATATCCCGATCGGTCGGCCATAAAAAGCCGCTGATAATGAAGGGCTGTGCTGAATTCCCCCTTTCTTTGGCTTATCATGTTGTAAAATCAGATCGTTATCGGCTTCTTCACGGCATCTATTAGTGTGAGGCGGGATTCTAAAACCAGGGGGCGCTTTTTCCCGTCGGCGCCATAAACCGGGGTGAACCGGGATTGCTTCGTAACCGAGGATATAGAATGCTGTTAAACGAAAAATTACTATGTGAGTCGTCTGCCATGAATAGAAGAATTTTGTTTGCATTTCTGCTTGTAATGATTTCCGTCGGACATGCCGTGGGGGAGACACGTAAATCGGCGTTGCTTCAGTACGACCCGAAAATTGACGGCATCCTCGAGCAAATGACCCTTGAAGAAAAAATCAACATGCTTCACGGCAAGTTTATGTTTGTTTCAGCCGGAATTGAAAGGCTGGGAATAGATGATTTTAAATACGTGGACGGGCCATTCGGCATACGGGAGGAATTGCAGGCCAATAGCTGGTCGCCTCTTGGCCTGGAAAACGACAAGGCTACCTTTTTCCCGACAGGTTCGGCTCTTGCCGCAACCTGGAGCCCGGAACTGGCTTATAAATACGGGACCGGCATGGCCCGGGAGGCCAGACTGCGTGGAAAAGACATGATCCTTGGACCCGCGATCAATATCCAGAGAATACCTACCGGCGGACGCACCTATGAATACCTGAGCGAGGATCCGTTTTTAAGCTCTCGTCTTTCGGTAGGATTCACAAAAGGGATCCAGGACAACGGCGTTGCCGCATGCTTAAAACACTATGCGCTGAACAACCAGGAGAACAACAGGGGCATGGTTAATGTGATTGTCGGCGAACGCGCCATGCGTGAAATATATTTGCCGCCGTTTCAGGCTGCAGTTGAGGAAGCGGACGCTTACGGAGTCATGGCCGCCTACAATAAAGTCAATGGTTTGTGGTGTGCCGAAAACAACATGCTGCTTAATACAATTCTTCGAAATGATTGGGGATTCGCCGGACTGGTGGTTTCGGACTGGGGCGGAACACATTCAACGGTAAATTCCATAATAAACGGGCTCAATGTGGAAATGCCGGGCAAGCGGTTTTTCGGCGACGCGCTGCTCGATACAGTCAAGGCTGGTACTGTTGACGAGGAGACTGTCAACCAACGTGTTCGTGAAATTTTAAGAGTTCGGTTGGCGATTGAACCTGTCCCGGAGGAAGAGGCAAACAAGGAAATTACTTCCAAACCGCCTCAGCAAAATATTGCCTACGATGTAGCCTGCAAGTCCATAGTATTGCTTGAAAACAACGGTGTCTTGCCCTTGGATTTAAAGGGAAAACCTGTCATTGCCGTCATCGGCGATAATGCAGTCCGGACAATGGGTCTTGGTGGCGTTGGGGCCGGCGTTAAAACCTTGTACGAAGTTACTCCGCTTGAAGGATTGGAAAATAGAATAGGTGAAAAGGCGGAACTGGTTTACGCCCAGGGGTACGAACCGGTGCTTAATGCCGGATCCGGAAGAAGGTTCGGAAGAAAGTCGCCGGAAGAATTGGAAAAAGAAAGCCGTGAAAAAGAATTATTAAAGCAGAAATTGACTGCGGAAGCCCTCAAAACGGCAGCGAAAGCAGACCTGGTTTTATTCTTCGCAGGGGATAATAGATGGGTGGAAACAGAAGGAAGCGACAGAAGAGATATGATGTTGCCGTCCGGGCAGGACGAACTGATCCAAAAGATTGTGGCGGTGAATCCGAACATTGTAACGATACTTGTCAGCGGGGCGCCGAATGACCTTAATGTTGTGAAATACAACTCCAAAGCATTGGTGCTGTCCTGGTTTAATGGAACCGAAGGCGGCAATGCCCTGGCGGATGTACTTGTAGGGAATATATCGCCCAGCGGGCGGTTGCCATTTACGATTCCCATTAAACTGGAGGATTCACCGGCCTATGCGCTGGGCAACTACCCTCAGGGCGGAAGGGGCAAGGATGTTTTTGTCGGCCTTGTAAAAGAAACCAATCCTGAAATGAGTTCGGAAACGGAGGAGCGGGATTCAAATAAATTTTCCGATCCCAATACGGCGTATTATTCGGAAGAATCCCTCGTAGGCTACCGTTGGTTCGATACGAAACAGAAACCTGTTCTGTATCCGTTTGGTTATGGAATGACCTATACTTCTTTTGAGTATTCATCTCCGGCAACCAATAAGGAGAGATACGGAGAAAATGATGTCATAAGATTGTCGATTGATTTGGAAAATAAGGGCGCCTTCACTGCTGATGAAGTTGTTCAGGCGTATGTTCACCGGATCAATCCGGGTGTTGCGTGGCCCTACAAGGAGTTGAAGGCTTTTTCGCGTGTAGCGCTTGATGCCGGAGAAAAGAAAACCGTTGCCCTTGAGATTCCAGTGCAGAACCTCCGGTACTGGAATGCATCCATGCAGGACTTTGATCATGATCCCTGCGACATTGAATTGTTGGTAGGCGCTTCCGCTGAAGATATTAAAGTGAGGAAAAAAGTCTCATTGAAATAAATTTTTAAAAACGGATTTATCGGAAGCAGTAAAGGGTCTGATAGGCTAGAAAGTGACCAAAACCATGAATCGCTTTTCTACCTACCCGTGCCGGATCTAAAACCAACCAAAGGAGACGTTCAATGAAATATACTTTTCTCATCCTTTGTCTCGTTGTTACCCTGTTCCTTTTACCGGTATGTAACGCGGAGCCTGAAGAAGCAGCCAAGGTTGTCGGCTCGAAAATTCGAGGCGCATGGACGATTGAATCGATGGACGTAGGAACCGCTGAAAACAGAAGAACGGTCGTTCCACGCGCTTTTATGATTTTTATAATGGAAAAACATTACAGCGCCATCCGCGATTTAGCGCAGAAACCGGCCCCAGGGGAGGAAAGTTCCGCCAGATCCTTCATGGCTGACGCCGGGACATATGAGTTTGACGGAAAAGAGCTGGTCGTTCATCATAAGGTAGCAATGTTCCCCAGCTTGGGATCGATGACTTTTAAGTGTTCCATGGAAGGGGACAATATCCTCATCCTGGAGCCGCAATACGACAAAATGGTCATGCCGGGAATGGACATTAAACCGTCACCGGATGGAAAGATGGGATATGGCGACATGGCTGTGAAGTACAGGTTCAAGCGATTGGAGTAGTAGGGTTTCATGTTTGAATTCATTCATTCGACGGGCATACTTCCGGACAGCTCGCTTCTGGGATTGGTGCGCTGTGAATCCGCGCCGGTTGATCTATCTACTTGAGTTCGGGATCTTAGGCTGCTTCCATTGCCCAGTTGCGAAACGCAGCCCGATCACCCAGCCAAAACTTTTTTATCCACCCATTCCACCAATTTCAATAATCTTTGGCTGCTTTTCATTGAAGACAAGCCGTATTAAGGCTTTGTTTCAAGGCGTCTTGAAACGTATCTTGCCGTCCAAAACCCGGAGCTTATTTTTTATCGACTCAGACTGAATCCTTTAGAGAATCGGTACGGTCAAAACGGGCAATGGGGCATGCCGAACTACCAGGTCGGTCGTTCGGCCGAAGAATTTTCCGCCATGAAAAGAGTGGTGCCGCGCGCTTAATACGATAAGATCGCTTTTTTCTTCCTTGGCATAGTTGATAATCTGTTCGGCTGCGTTCCCATGACGAACAACCGGGTTCAATACACACTTTGCCTGTACGTTGTCCGAGATCCAGTTGCACAACTTTTCTTTAACAACCGACTCATCGAGTTTTTCTTCTTCGCTGATGGTGAGCACTGTCAGGTCGGCATGGAATTGCTCGGACAACGATACTGCATAGCGCAATCCCATCCCGGCCGGCGCGTCAATATTGCAAGGGCACAGTATATTTTTAATTTGCGGCACGCTGCCGGGCTTTGTGATATCGATGAAATCATGCTGTTTCTGCCTGACAATAAATAATGGGATGCTGGCAGATTCCAGGACCCCATGGGCCACCGAACCCATCAGCAGTCTCTTCATGCCGCTGAATCCACGGGTTCCCAGAACGATCAGATCGTTCCGGCTGGTTTCGGCGGTTTCCAGGATCGCATCCACGGGGTGAGACTGCATAAACTTATAACTCAATGAGAGTTTTTCGGTGGCTGAGCCCAGCACGAACTGTACGTGTCGAGCCATATAGGCCTTGAAATCTTTCTGGACGGCACCGATTTCTTCCGTGATCTGATCGGCCACACCCCGCGTAATGTAACGGGGAACTTCTATGTGCGCAGCATGAAACACGGTCATATTTGCGTTGAATTGATGGGCGCCTGCGGCGGCATATCTAAGCGCAAGATCGGATAACTCGCTGAAATCAATCGGACAGAGTATTTCTCTGGGTTCGAAGGTTAGGGTCTTTTTCGGCATGACGAATCCTTCCATTATTGGTTCAAGCAGTGATTATGAGACCTCTAGCATTCACTATACAATACGTCTTTGATTCTTCAATTCCATTTTCAACAGGGTGTGTGCTGTTGGGGATAATAGCATCTGGAGAACAGACATCATCCGGCGCACACAATAGGAATCCCTTCCTCCCCTTGAGTCGCAGTTTCAGCACATATCGTATCGAACAGTAATCGAACAGCGGCACAGCTACATGCCATGTCTTCGATTTTTTATTATTCATTCGAGAATTCATTAAAATCATAAAGATTTGCGACAGACTGCTGATTATCTGCCGATAGGGTCTCTTATGATTGTATAAATATTATAGACGAATCATCCCCCCTGTTTAACGAAAGGCTGGCGTACTAAATCCATGAACATACAGCATCAGGAGATGCGTATTCCCTGAAACTTCTGCATTCTTGGCGCGTTTCATTACACCGAATGCTTTCAAAACCTGGCAAAAGTAATTTTTATATGGGTGATACTTCTCACACAAATCAGCAGAATTTGGAATTAGAATTGCTTTAAATCGGAAATGAATTCAGAAGGGAAGGGACAAAGAAATTAAGGACATTAAAGGATGTTGGATATGAAGATTCTTGTCATTGGAAGAAAAGTTTTCGGATCATGCTGGAATAAGACAAGCTATTGTATTCTTTTACTTATTCTTGCGTTGACGGCTACGCCCAAGGCGGGAGCGGATGAAACATCCGGCTCTTCAAAGACGCTCCCAATTCGAACATTGAGCGAAATCGAGGCTTCTCAGGAAAACGGCAGATTAACGGTCGCCATAAAAATGAACCGTCTGCTGGAACCGACAGTGTTCATAGTGGAGAATCCTCCCCGTCTGGTGCTCGACTTCCCCGACACGATAAACAGGGTGCCATTTAAGAAATTGCCGTTGAACGCCGCCTCCGTAAAACGAGTGCGCGTGGGCCAGTTTCAGAGCGCAGATCCCAGAATCGCTCGCGTGGTATTCGACTTGGGCGAAGGGTTCGGCACGCACAGAATCAGTTTGGATAAATCGTCCGTTCAAGTAACGTTTCTTCCGACGAAAACCGTTGCCGACAAAACGGATTCGACTTCCAAAACGGAATTTGGGAGCACCGAAAGCACGACGACAATGTCCGTTCCTCTGCAGAAAAGCGACCTTCCGGCAAAGTCCGGTGCCCCCATTGAGACCAGAGATTCCGTAAATAACGCATCCCGTTCTCCGCAGAAAGAGGTTTCTTCAATCCGCCAACCCACGATTGCCAGACAGAGCGTTCCTCCTGAAAAGCCTGCACCTGCGGTGCCAAGCGCCGGTTCAGCAAAAACTGCACCTTCTTTAGAAATTCATGATTCTGTTGAATCCACTCCCCGTTTATCGCAGAACTCCGAAAATATAATGGAGAATCCGAAATCCACTGAGAACCGCGCTTCTTCATCTGAAGCAAAACTCTCTGAAGGAATTCCGGCGGAAGACACGCCGGTTGCCCACGTTACGCAAGCATCGCTGGAAAAACAACAAGAAGCACCGGCGCTGAACGCCCAACTTCCCTCCGTTGCATCACAATCATCCACAAACCCTTCTTCTCTGCCCCTGGGAGAAATTCTCGATGAGATCGGTAAATCGGTCGAACATTTCAGAGAAGATTTTGGAAAAGTCGCCTGCACGGAATATGTTTCTCAAACCAAGCTCAGCATGAAAAATTCCGTAATATATAAAAAGGACTACGAATATGACTACATGATCTTCATGAGCCTTAAGGGCAATGAAATGCTGGTGGAAGAATCCCGCCAGAGCAAAAAACCGGCAGGTAAAGAGAAGGATTATCCTCTGCTGATCACTGAAGGTTTCCCGACTCTTCTTTTAATTTTTCATCCATATTATCAGGGAAGCTTTAAATACAAATATATTGGAGAGGAGAATGTTGATGGCCAGAATCTTATAAGGATTGATTTCAAGCACATTCGAGGAAGGAAATCGACATCGGCTCTCCGTTTACAGGATAAAAATTATCCGCTGGAATTACAGGGTACAGCCTGGGTGGATGCGGAATCTTTCAATATCCGGCGTATTAAGTCCGGATTAGTGAAACCATTGGAAGTAGTGGGCCTTCGGGCGTTTAACAGCGACGTTCTTTACCTGCCCATGCAATTTAAACCGGATTCTCCAACACACTGGATGCCCCAAACCGCGACAGTCGAGGTTAGGACACAACGCCAGCATTGGCGAAATGAACATCAGTTTGAAGACTACAGACTGTTTTCCGTAAACACAGAGAGCAATATCGCCGTTCCCTGATCCGGCATCAAGCTTCGTCTTTTCTTTGAATTGGCAATCCCCGCTTGCCGGGTCGAAGCGAATCCGGTTTTGCAAATCAATAAATCTGGATGGGACCGCCTAATGGACCTCATCAGGATTAGAACCAGGCCGCATATTTTCCCCATTGCGTGGAACGAACAAACATGTTCAGGCTGATGAGTTCGAGATATCAGNNTTTGAACTCCTCCCGCCAGTAAATCAAACGGCTTATTGTATGTAGGATAAATACTTCCGCGGATCCAAGAGCAGCTCGATCGTAGGGAATTAAGCAGGTACCTTTCCCCGGGTGTTTTGCTTATTCGTCCTGTCGGACCGTCACCTGGGCGCCGACGGGTTCATACGTTGCGATATCTCGCTGAAGGAGTTCATGATCCGGCTTACATACAGCGACGTCTCCTCGTAGCCGGGGATCCTGCCATAGCGCAGGAAAGGGTGTTTGCGATCCATCGCCGCGGATCTTCCGGCATTGTAGGACGCGGTGGCCGCAACGACATTCCCGTTGAATTTAGCCAGTTCTTCGCCCATGTAGGTCACCATGGCTGTAAGGGAGCGATAGGTGAACCGCTGGTCGAATGTTTCGAGAAACCGCAGGTCGACAGGGTTGAAGATATCCCGGTCCCGTACTTTGTCGAGGACGCTTTCCACGTAGCGGGTCCTGGCCTCCGAGACATTGAGCCTTAGGGATTCTTCCTGTTTTTCATATTCGAGGTATTCTCCAGCCAGTGTTTGCACACCGGGATCACCGTCCACAAGCCGCTTGAATACGTCGGCAACCCGGACGTTCTGAAACCGGCTGCCCCTGCGCCTGAAATCTTTCCACAGGCGCTCGGCCTCCTCGTAACGATCCACCAGTTCCACCAGTTCAGCCTGCTCCCGGATGCCGCTTTCCGGCACCGTCGCTGCCCGGTTACCGGCACAGCCCAGCCCGTAATGATTGGCGGTGCTCATCACGAACTGGCAGGGCCCGAACGCAAGCGACGAGGAAACGGCGAATTCGTAAAACCTGGACTCTTTGAAAATCTGTGCAATGAGCCATGCAGGATCTACGGGGTGTTTCGCCACGGTGAACAGGGCTTGCGTCAGAACGGAAACCATACGATCCAACCGCTTTTCGAAATCGATCCTGTTAAATGGCTTGTTCCACTGGGCGATATTATCGCCTTCGGCAAAGTATTCAATGTACTCGAGTGTAGCCCGTACCAACCTTCTCCGGTAAGTGACGTCGTCTGGGGATGGAGGCCGGTAACCGGCGGGGACGAGAAACTGCAGCTTTGGCGGTTGTTCCGATTGTGGCTTCGCGGTGCAGGTTACACCCGTAAGCCCCGCAGCCATAATCCCGCCGTACTTTAAGAATTCTCTTCTGTTTTTGACGGTCATGTCTAATCCTGGGAATAAGGCGTTGCCGTTAAAGGGTCTGCTCTTCGAATATTAGAACACATTCCACTCCGGCAGCTATAAAAACATCTGAAAAGGTGAAAGTGTGTAATATTTCAAGGTACTTTGCCACTGCTTGCATGAAAATGCGCCTAAAAGACATGGAGTTTCTTATCGCAAGCCAAAGGATGGATTTCGACAGGGAGCAGGTTTTTGAAAACCGGCGCTTGTTTTCCCATCGACAGAGATTAAAGCAACTGGGACAGGAAGGTTCGGGAGGGAATGATCATTGGATGCCCGGATTGGGCGAGACAGTCCGCATCGACGAAGTCATAATCCTTAATGACTTGAAATGCGTAAGGCGCGCCGGTTTGTTGCTGGTAATGGCTCAGCGAGGGACTGAGATTGTCGTCTGATTTCTTGGCTTCGACCGGAATCCAGGGCTTCTGATCGCGTAGGACGATACAACCCACTTCTCGTTTAGCCTTGTCCCGAAGGTATCCCGGTTTAAAATCGCCGATTCCAAGATCGGTCCGCCCCTCTACTGCCTTCAGCAGATGACAGGCGATAAACGTTTCAGCCCGTTTGCCCTCATCCGAAATCCGGGACCAGTCGCGCAGGCGCCTTTTTGGCGTATGCGAAACGGCGGTTGTCACGTTTCAAAGGTCTCCCTAAACATACATTCTGCTTGCATCTTAAAGAGATAGAATTTAGGTTTAATCATCGGAAGGAGGGTATCTATAAACTGTTACTGAAAATGCTCAGATATCACCCGATTTAGGTTAATTTGCTACCTAAGATCCTTCCTTATTATTCCAATTCCGGGAAGGAAGGTCTGTGCCGGAGCGTGAAGACGATCCGAGGAAATCATGTAATCTTGTACATCGCCTCGTGTGAAATGCCAGAAATGGGGATCCTCAATTCGCCAATACTTGAGTATCCATCGCGACGCTTTGCTGATGTCGAACATACTGGGCTATCTCACGCGGTAAAGCATGCCAGTATTGCCCCTCGTATCGTTCCTTCACGTAGGCGAGAAAGTCCTCGTAGAGTGAAGAAGAGTATTCGCTTGTTCTTGGTTTGTTGCCGTTGAATGATAAATAATCGGGGTGAACATTTAATAATACCATGCCTCCGTTTGCCGCAAGCCAATCGACCTTTCTCTTCCAAACATCGATTGTCTTGTCTCTGAAGATCAGAAACATGGTTGCATCCTGGGGAAGTGTGTAGGGCAATTCCACGAAGCCATTCTTATTCTTAAAACCTTCGACCCAAAACGGGAAAATTGTGCCAACGCCATCAGGTTGTGGTTCGAAAGGATCGGTATCGAAAGTCGATGCATCGTATTCGACTTCGAGTGATCGAAGCCAATCTAGGTTGTGAAACATGAATCCGGATCGGAAGCCGACCGCATTCCACTCCTTCAGATATCCGTTGATGGATTTGGCTGCAGCGTCGAAGTCGCGGCGGGAACGATAGAGAGAACCATCGTGTCTCAAATCATGCACTCCGATTTCAAAACCTAAGGACGCAAGCTTCTCGATCAACGCCGAACTGACACGATATTCTCCTTCAGGCACAAAATTAAATGAGGAGCGGAATCCCATCCGCACCTCGACTGCGGCGAGCGACTCGCACCGATCCAATCCAATCTGGCTTTCCACGTCATGTGTTAAAACAAATGCAAATTGCTTTTGATCCGGCCAACCGGTCCATCCGGAGGTTTTTTGAGCTGCTGACTCCATGATTGGCCAGTCGCTTGTTGTGAGCAGTTTAATTTGAACTCTCAAGCGGCGGAAGAGATAACAAATCCATTTGGGTAAGAAAGGTTTAAGTATGTAATAAAATCTATGATAGAAGCTCATTCGACATTCAATCCCTTTCAAGTCGAAATGATTGCCAGATTCGAACACCATGCTATGAAATTTATCGGAAGAATTGCCGCAGTTGATTACGGTAAAAAGCCGGAATTCCCCAACCTTTGGCTGGGGAATTCCGGCAGTTGGGAGTTTGGGGGCAGAAGCCCCGACCTGCGGTCGGAGTTCTTCACTGAAGAATTAGCGGAAAAACTTTTGCAATAAGGGGTTTCTTATCGTTTTAGTCCGTTACAGATACCTCTACCCTATGGGTGAGTAACAGAGGCCGGCTGTATGGCCGTTCCCTGCTATCTTTGCAACAGGTCGTACCACTGAAATCAAAGCAAAGGGGGAGCGGTGGGCAAATCTGGTTATCGCACACCATTCTACCGGGTAGTGTGAACAAGCCTTCTTAAACACAATGATTCCGGAATAGAACGCAGTCTCCAAAACCCGGTTGCGAAACGCGTCCCTGAAACACATCCAATCCTATGTATCATCAAATATACAATATCCAGGTTACCAATAATTGTCAGCTCATTTTCCCGGAAACCTGCAATGCCAATGAACCCTTGTGCTTAACTCTCCCCTATTTGGGAAGATGGGTCTTACTTGCATAAGTCCTAAAATGGAATATCATCATCAAATTCTTCCGGCGCTGCGGCGTCGTCCGGAATCGGCGGCTGGTCATCGGTCGCACTCTCTTCGGTTTCGATCTTCCAGCCTACAAGGTTGTTGAAATAACGCCCGTTGTATTCACGGCCGCGGATGTCGAAAAACACCTTGATTTTCTGCCCTTCAGACACGCTGTCTAGTAGACTCACTTTATCTTGCAGAAACTCCAGATTGATGTCCTGAGAATATTTCCCATCCTCGACGGTCACCACCATCTCCCGCTTGGTAAACCCGCTCGAGAAGGTCTGCGGATCCTGAACCAGTTTCACTTTTCCGGTCAATTCATATGCCATGGTTCTCTCCAGTATTAAAGCGAGCAACTATCAAACATGTTGCCGGGGATTTCAACCCAAATCTCCATTTCTTAATTAGGACGCTTCCTCTTAACCTGCACTTTCTACTCATAGATGGGAGATTTCAAAAAACCGGCATACCACGTAGCTAGGAATCATAATTGCCCGTATACTTGAAGTTGAACCGCCCCGGGATTGCCGGAGACTCTATTATTTGAGAGGATAGAGTCATGAAAATAAGAAAGAGATATTCCCATGAAGTAAGAGAGAGGGCGGTTCAAAGGGCCGACCTGCAGTAGCGAATGCAAGTCGGCCAGTAACTCATTCGTCCGAGTGTTGATCCTCAGCGCATCGACTGGCTATTGGATCAGATGCGATAAAGTATGCTGGTCGAGCAGAATCCAAACCTGAGGCTGGATTCGGACGGCATTGTAATAAAATGATTTCTAAAATGATTTTGCAAGTTTGTTTAACGGGTTTTTGCGCAGCAACGCTGATTTCATGCCGCACGGCTGTAAATTATCTGGAACCTTTCAGCCCGCGCTATTCCGGCTCATTCACTGAAAATATACCTGTCTTTAACGATATGTTGACGGTGGTGTCTTTTAATATCAAATTCTCGGATAAAATTAGTCGCGCAAAATTCGAACTAAACGCCTATGAACCGATAAAAAATGCCGACATCATTTTACTGCAGGAAATGGACAATGAAGATACCCGCCTGATTGCAAAAGCGCTCCGGTACAACTATGTGTATTATCCTGCCAACATTCATCCCCACCACAATAAAGATTTCGGCAATGCCGTTTTAGCCAAATGGCCCATTACGTTCGATAATAAAGTGATATTGCCCTTCGAAGGTTCCCGCATACATACACGAAGGATTGCTCTATTAGCCGTTGTCGATATCGGTGCGTTTGAAGTTTTTGTATGCAGCACTCATCTGGCCACGTTGTGGTCGGGAGAAGAAAAACGCATGTTACAGGCGGACACCATCCTGAACAGCATTCCGGAAGACTATCCGCTTGTTATCGTCGGGGGCGATTTTAATACCTTAACGGGTGGAAATCTTGAGAACCTGGAAGAAAAATTCACTCATTATGGCTACATCCGGGCAACAAAAGGGCTTGGTAAAACTGTGAAAGCCTGGCCCTTCGGATTCCGGGCAGATCATATTTTCAGCAAAGGATTTCAACTGGTGGAGACCGGGAAAGTAGAAGAATCCAGGGCGAGTGACCACATTCCAATTTGGGTAAAATTAATAAGAGAATAGTTTTAGGGTTTTGGCAAGAAACCTGTGCTGCCGATTCTAAAATTTCCTAACGACTTAATCGGTTGAAGGAAGAACGAAGCCGGAAGGGATAAAATTGAGTGCACTGCGTAATTGTGAAATAGGATCAATCCCGGGACGTCGATGACTAGCGGAATGTGTACCCAACGGTAAATTTAACTTCCGGGCTGTCTATTGTTCCGACTTTTAATTCTCCCATAAGCCCGTTCCTGTGTTCGATTCCGAACATTATATTAAAGCCGCCCCCCGTATCCCAGTCGTCACTTTGCGGGAAGGAATCACCAAATCGGTAAATATTTAATGCCGGTCCTGCACCCACATAGATGGAAAATTGCTGTTTCGGGAACGGAATCTGATAGGCGAACTCGAAATTTACGGTAATAGCGGTAACATCGTTCCCGACCCCTATCTCCAGGTTTGGGCGGAAGGTGAAATTTTCCATCAGGGGTTCGGTTATGGCATGGCCGCCGAAATGAAACTGGTCGGGATCCATACTGGCACCAGCGCGCACACCAAATTCCATCTGGGCCATTGCACTGCAGGTGCCAAAACCAATCATCATTCCCAGGAACAAAACAGCTTTTTTATTGAATGAGAAAATCTTGTGCATTTGTTTTCGGCTCCTTTAATTTCTTTAACCTAAGCACACATGACCTAAGGTCACCCAAACGCTTTTCCAAATGCAAAATCGATTCCGAAATCTTCAAAGTATTGATAAACAATAAGATTCCGGTGTCGAAATCAAAAAAACATCGGAAGAATGACAAAAATCAGGGATTTTTTCCCTGGATTTGCGGACAATTGTCCTAAGGGGATCCTCCCGTTTTCAGGGAAGGGATGCATTTTTTCAATAATAGGAGATGTTCATTTCCCCGTGTTTTAATGAATGAACCGCGCAAACGGCAGATATCCGTGCCGCTTCCTTTTTAAGGTGATGGTGTGCAGTCAAGGAGATTAGAAATAAGAATTGTACGGCAGATGACGTTTTCTATATCCATTATTGATTACATAAGACGGGTTGATAAATGTAATCAGAATTTTTTCAAAGGTCGAAAATCCATTTTGATTCAGCCTGATCGTTGCTCTATGCGCGAATTCACCCATGACGGATCCCAAGGTTGAAGTAAGGAGCAAATCCTGGATGGAAGGCTGTTCGGCTACGGCCTCGATCACAAATTCCCAGATAAGAGATTGTCCGGTAGAAAAGAGCAGAGAAGCGCCTGGGGAGGCTCCCTGGCTGCGGAGCATATTATAATAAAAGCTCCCAACGTAGGGGTGGCCGATGAAATTGGTCGTCCAGGGATCTTTGTCCCAGACCGGTGAAGTGGTCCATGCCCGTTTCAGGTTGCTTTTTGCCTCAGCCCACGAACTGATGGAGTAATTAAAATGGTCCGGAAACTGGATCATCAATATCAGGTTGATTGCCTGGAATGTGTGCGTTATGGCTGATGCTCGAAGTAGCTTGGTGCCGAAGCCTTTATCCTCGTTTCGAAATAAATCGTATCGGGCGACTTCAGGATTACTTTTAGGCCACTGTTCCACGAAAGCAAAATTCTGATTTTCAGCGATCTGTGTGAAGTATTGGTCGGATTGTAGTTTGATGCGCGGTTTTATAGACGGATTAATATTTGAATAAAAACCGGCAGATTGGTCATAGCTTTTGTGCGACGGAAAATTTGAACCCATTTCCGGGAGATGCACAACCGGGGAATGAAAGATCGAATCATTCGCCTCGCATTCCTGCAGCCAGCAGAAGCCCTCTGTCTCCAATGTAAAATACTCGACAGTTTGTGTTTGGGCAGGTGCTGTTGCACAGAAAACCAGAAAAATGATAGTGGGAAGAAAAATGAAAGGACGCATCCTAACCGCTGTAAAAGTCATTGTGTTGTTAATTTCCATTACTATCAAAGTGATAATTTAACAGCAACCTGCACTAATTCTATAGAAAAACCTCTCAAAGAAATATATCCAGAACCACATAGTACCTTTTATCGGAAGAATTAGGCACGGCATGCTTTAATATACCTTTGTTTTGGGGAAATGGTTGCGGCATCATTTTCTTCTGGCGGCAGCCTGCTTCCCATAGGGTTCATTGCCCGGTTCCATGGCACAGAGGCCGGCGGCGGTCGATTGTCGACAACCGCAGTCAAGGATTGGTTCCGATTAGCCGCCTCCGCCATTTTTCAACTGTTCGATACAGTGAAGAACTCCGGCCGTAGGTCGGAGCTTCTTCCTAANNGGCCCCAGCCAGAGGCTGGGGCATCCTGGCTTTTTCCCGTAAACGGTTAAAGTTTTAAATGATTCTTTCTCGTACTTATCGCGATTGCAAACAGAGCCAGATTAAAGATGAGCCCTGCTGCAATTACGATCCAGCCAGGGACAAGGTGATATATGGAAGCCCTGTCAACGAGTTCTGTAAAATCTTCTGCCGGCAAGGGATGAATAAGGGCTTTTGTTATCCAGCATAGCGCGAGTGCAATAAAGAGCCAGGCGTAATTTCTTCGGAGTCTTATACCGATTGCATTCCAGGAAGATATTTTGAATTGCGGATGCTGAAGATCCTCAGCAAGTATTTCGGTCCAGGCCGGGGTCAACGGAAGGGCTTCCCCGGAAATTATCATCGCGAAAAAGTTTTCATTCATCAGATCAACGCGCCATCTCCACAAATCATAATACTTAAACCTTCTTGCCTCGATAAACAGAAAAAAGCTCACAATAATTGTTGCGATAACGATCACGAAATGAGTTACTTCCGTATTGCCAAAACTGAATGAAAGAAATCCGGCGGATATTACAATTGCCCAGTTGGTGGTAACATCCAACCGACTTCTCCAGGTATTCATCTTTTGAACTTCACCGCGGTAATAATGAACTAAAGCAGTGTAATCCGATTTTCCAAAAGTGTTTTTATCTGTTTCCGGGTTCATGATTGTTGTTGATCTTCCAGTTCAGGTTCCTATGCAACCATAAGTCTCTCAAGTGGCAATTTCAAAGGTGCCTATGGGAACCGACATGAAGTTCAATTCAATAAGTCATCTTAATAGAATATTTTAACATAAACGATGGCTACCGTTGGGGGAAACTTGCCTGGACGTGTGACCCATAAACCGGGCTTCATTCCTCTCACCGGAACAGGAACCCCCGGCCAAGTTCCCGGACCGATGAATTGTCGGGATACTGTCAGTCCCTGGCTTTCAATCTCACTCTCAATCTCAGCAGTGATCCGGATGACAAGCCGCCGGTAACACGTCCCGGAAATCCGGATAATTCTGTTCTGACTATGACTTCAATGTTTGACGATAACATAAAGCTCCCGGAAAAATAACACCGGATGAAAATGTGATATAAAGAGTGCCCGAACATGGATCGGGGCAATCTTTTTATTATTCAATACATTAAAGTAGTCCGTCCTCTTTCATATTTTTAGGTGCGAGTGTAAATTTGCCATATAATAATAGTGGGAGTTCACAAAAGCATTCGGACTGTTAGAGTGCAAATATCGTCCCGTTCTCTTCATCAATGATATTGTTCCTAACGGATTTCAGACTTCGGGGAAGTTCCGGTAGGTCGTTGGCGGGAAGGAACGGGAATGGAAACACTGAGGAATCCATTCGATGAGACCAAACACAAAACCGGGATGGGTCCTATGCACGACGATGGGACTCGGAATGCTATTTACCGGCTGCATTGCCGCCCGCCAGCCGTCCAAACTCCCAGAACTTGCAGTCCAGACAACAGGTTTCTGGCCGACCTCAACATGCAGGGGATGTCACGACCAGATTGTGGCACAGCATCTTGAGTCCTCGCACGAAATGTCTTTTACGAATCCAGTGTTTCAAGCCCAGTACCAACAGGATCTGCTGCCCAAGGCAGCAGGGGACTCCGACCTCCATGCAGAGGCGCGGGAGTGCATATCCTGCCATGAGCCCATCACATTCGCTACCGAAGGCCCAAACGTAATATCGCTTGAGGCGGTCAATCCCGAAATGAATGGAGTGACGTGCGACGTCTGTCACACCATTACCGGATACCGCGCCCCTAAGCCCCAGAACGGCAACTACGTCATCGTACCGAGCGAAACGAAGCTGGGGCCTTTGCAGGGCCAGGGCGACTGGCATCATGCCTACTCGGAACTCCAGACTAAAAGCGAAATCTGCGCTGTGTGCCACGAAGCCGTAAATCATCACGGATTCCAGATCAAAGCCACGTTCACAGAATGGCTAGAAAGCGATTTTGCCCGCCAGGGAATTCAGTGCCAGGACTGCCACATGAACGTCGACGGATTCCTCACTGCCGGGAAGCCGCGATTTTCATCGGGGAAAGCAGCAAGAATGACTCTTGGAAGCGCTCCGGAACGAGAGCGTCTATATACGCATCAGTTTCCCGGTGCCCATTCCAGAACCCAGGTCGAAGGGGCCATCGCGCTGATGATCGAGGCGAAGTCGACGGAATCGGAAGGAATGATCCGGATCGAAATAACCGTCGACAATACACGTACCGGTCACAGCATGCCATCCGGCAGCGTGGATCTCCGCCTGCTTTGGCTCGAAGTGACAGCCAGTGCCGAGGATCGCGTGCTAATTCTGCCTGCTGAAGCGGCGGTCCATGATGTCCCGGACGGAACGAGTTTGTATTCCATAGCAGGCCTTGGGGTATTCGACACCCGGCTTCTCGGGCCGGAGATACCCAAAGGAAGCCGCATATATCGGGCAATCTTTGCCGACGACAGTGGCCAGGCGACTCTCGACTCATACGACGCCGTCGAGAAGCTGTTCGACAATCGTTTGAAGGCGGCGGAGAAGCGCCAGGAGCTTTATCGACTCATGATTCCCGAGGGATTGGAAAGCGACCTGCTGATCGAAGCCACTTTAAAATATCTACCCTATTCCAGTACCTTCACCGACCGGTTTGGACTGTCGAAGCCGGAAGCGGTTATTGTGGCACAACAGAAGATGCTCCTCCCCACTCACAGTCGATAACTCCCTATTCTCGGGACATCTCGCGGTCAAGCGGCTGTAAGAACACGGACTCAACACAATGTATAAACGTCCATCCAAGAGACACAGTAATTAGCCCGCATTTCTCACAAGGTTTCTACTGCTGCGACGGATCTGGGCATGTCTACTNNGCATAAATTGGGCGCGCTCACCTCGGGCTCCTCGACATACTGTCAAGTATGACTGCGGGGCTCTCCGTCGTGCGCCTTGTATCCACGCCCACCTGCGCCGCCTCGTGTAAGCGAAGCGACCGGAACCCTGTAAGAAATGCGGGTTAGCTGTTCCCTCGTCTGCGCTTACAGCGGCCCCTGCCATTCGCTACTTGTGGCAGATTTTACAGTTTTCCACGCTGGTATTGGCGTGGTAATCAGGAAAGGGTTTCATTTTTCCGATGCCGTGGCAGATCAAACAGTTTTCATAGGGCCCCGTCGTTGGATGAGGGGGAGGCTGCAGACCGCTTTTTCCCTGCTTGTTTCTTTCAGTAGCCACTATCCTCCATTCCGACAAAGGACCGGGTTTGTGGCAGATGAGGCAGGACTCGACGGGTCTTCCCTGATGGTCGGAAGGGACAGGTTTGAATCCGGAATCGCTGTGACATGCATCGCATTGTTCTTGCCCGGCAACAGGATGCGGGATCAGGGGAACGGTTATATTTTCAGTCTCTGCAGCTTCTTGAGGCAAGGCATTTGTCGGGCTGTAAATTTCGTTCCTGGACAACGGCACAGGTACCGTGGAGATGGCGGTCGTTTCGGCAGTGGCCGCCCAGTAAATGCCTCCAATACCGATGACGGCGATTAAAACAGCCGCCGGTATGAAAATAAGTTGCCGGCGACGCGCGGCCGCAGGATGCCCGGCGGGATTCGGGTTTCCGGCAAGGAGTGCATTCCATTCAGCCTCGTGTTCTTCTTGCATTTGATGCTGCGTCAGCATCCCTGTAAACATGCTCTTATTAAACATCTTTATGTGGACGTTGTAGAAATGCCACACGATAATTGCCAGAACTGCCAGAACCGCTTCTCCTCCATGCGCCGCCTTCGCCGCAGGAATAAACTGTCCGGGAAGGAGTCGGGTAGTGATCAATGGGTTCCAGAGCATGAAACCCGTTACAACCATGATGACGCCACCCCAGATTAAGGCCCAGTATTCCAGCTTTTCTGCAAAGGTGTATCGGGGCATTTGGGGCGGTTTCTTAAGCAAGAACAGGCTATACCCCAGCCAGTGCAATCCGTCCATCACATCCTTGCGAACAGGCATCATAGTCATCCGGACGCGTTGTACAAAAAATTTGTGGCCGACAGCAATGACGTGATACACGCTCAATGCGGCAAACACGATAGCCGCTATACGGTGGATCACGCGCGTCATCTCTATCCCACCCATCAGGCTGATCAGGTATTCGGAGAGCGGGTTGAAGCCGAATTTCTGAACCAATCCGGTGATTCCGAGTACTGTAAAAGAAATTGCCAGAATGCAGTGCTCTACCCGCTGCGGTACCGTGAACCGCCGGGGGATTTTAAGATCGGCTTGCATGGACTTGTTATTCTCACTCATGCTTTAAAATTCTCCTTCCGTTCACGCACGCCCATTGCGCAACCGGCGGATTATCCGTCCGCCCGCGTCAATGAGTACAAACACAACCATCCCTCCGATAGTGACCGGAATGAGAAACTTGTAGAACACATTGATCCAATAAACCAGTGGATATCGATCCCGCGACGGCAGGAAATGGCCGAGCCAGCTGTCCGGAAAGTTCAAGCTGGCTTCGGGGTGGCATTTGCGGCAGGTATCCAGCAGGTTCTGCTTGATAACGGAGGAGTTCTCGTCCGTGACCTTCTGGATATCGTGAATTCCGTGACAATCCGTACACACCGCCGCGTTCATAGGCTGGTCCGGATGCTGTTTGTCGAACAACGTCACTGTAAGACCATGGAAATCGGCTACATAGGTGTTAAACACGTCTGCCGTAATGTTGTATTTGCGCATCAGCTGTTCGTCCGCATGGCATGAGGCGCAGATCTTGGGGGATTTCAGGCGGAATGTCTGGGTGGTGGGATCCTCCTGACTGTGCGATTCATGACAGTCCGTACAGACCGGGACATCGGGATTTTCACTTTCCAGCAACGAATGCCCGTGTACGCTGTCCACGTACTGCGCATAAATGGCCCCGTGACAACGGCCGCAATTTGTCGACATCCTGTGTCTTGGAGAATCAGGTTTTCCGACAGCGTGGCTTCCATGGCAGTCGATACAGACTGCAGCATTCGTGTTTCCGGCCGCGAGCGCGTGCGCATGATAGCTGTCGAGCCCCTGTTCGGCCTGCTCCGCGTGGCACGTTTCGCATTGCCTGCTGTTTTCTAACTGAAATTCGCGGTAGTTCCCGGCCGTATTTTTCGGATGAGGAAACTCCCGGATGTTTCCATGGCACGCGGTGCAATCCTGGGTGCCGTGTACGGACGATTTCAGTGAGGCGACATTGATGGTGAGCGGCAATTTTTCGGAACTGGGAAATTGAGTGGCCAGGCCCCGGGTCGTGTGGCAGCCGATACAGGTATCATTGTCTTCAGCTACAGTGCTTGGCGTCCCAATAAAAACAACACCCGCCAAAAGGGCAGAAACGCCTGCAGCACGCAAAATTTGTTCGAATCTAATAAATGAATCGGGAAAAATCATGGAAACCTCGCCTTCCTGCGTGGCTGGAAAAAGGGAAATTATGCCAAAATCCACCCAATTTCCAAGTCTCCAACCTGCCCCGGTCTACACTTTAGTAAAATTACCGAGGGAAATTCAATATAAGTTTGCGTGTAACATATATTGGAAAACGCGTACTTCATACTGTGAAAGACGACTTATTCAATATAAAATAAGTATTAAATTCTCTTATTGACAGTGCTCGAAGTATCATGTTAAATATCAGGTTTGAAAGACCGAGAGTGGATAACGGCGGGGGAGATTCTCAGGTATAAGCCCAGGGTTTTTAAATAATGCGCCAGAGAAGTTTTTGATCCAGCCGGGAAGGAAACAAGGACTATGAACCGTCAGGCACGGATTCACGCAAAAGCAACGCATCAAGCCCGGTTGATTTTGCGCCTGCTGTCGGGCATCGCATTCATGCATGCGTGCCTGGTGGTCGCCGCACCGCAGCTCAACTCGCAGGCACAATCCACAATGACGCGCGAGCCCCACCCACCTTTAGACGATAAGTCCTGTATCGAGTGTCACGATCAGATAGTGTCGTCAGAGGTGCTGTGTATGGCGACGAAGGAGCAGATGTGTACCCTGTGCCACGCAGTTCCGGCTGCCGGCGGATTCTCGCGTTTGACGGAGGCGTCCGAGCAACTCTGCCTCAAATGCCACACCGAGGATAAATTCAAAGGCAGCTACGTCCACGGGCCGGTTGCCGTCGGAGCTTGTATCGCCTGCCACGACCCGCACGGGGGCAACGCTTCGGAACTGATAGGAGTCGCCGGAAAACAGATGTGCCTGACCTGCCATGTGGAAATGGATGCGCGGCTCAGCAACGCAAGATTTCAGCACAAGGCGGTTGCGGAGGGCTGCACCAATTGCCACGCCCCGCACGCATCGGAATATCCTTTTGAATTAAGAGCGGTCACCGTCGAGTTTTGCACCGAATGCCATGAGGATATTCTGAGCGAGTACCAGAAATCGACTGTAAAACATGCTCCCGTCATAGAGGAGTCTGCGTGTCTGAACTGCCATGATGCTCACATGGCCGAGGACGAACGGTTACTCCTTACTGACGGAATTGATGTCTGTCTGAAATGTCACGATGGAACCATTACGGTGGATCAATATGAACTGGCCCACATGGGACAGCTGCTTTCAGAAAATCCGGTGCACCATGGCCCTATCCAGGAAAAAGAATGCTCCGGATGCCACAGACCTCATGGTTCTTCCTATTTCCGGCTTTTGACAGACGATTACCCGAAGGAATTTTACACATCCTTCGACAAGTTGAAATACGATCTTTGCTTCCGTTGCCACGATTCTTCGCTGGTGACCGAACAACGCACCACCACACTAACCGGATTTCGTGACGACGATCGCAATCTTCATTTTGTTCATGTCAATAAAACGCCGAAAGGGCGGACCTGCAGGCTGTGTCACCAGGCCCATGCGAGCACGCTTCCCAAGTACATTGAGGGTACTGTGCGATTTGGAAGTTGGGATCTGCCCGTAGGATTTAATAAAACGGAAAATGGGGGAAACTGCTCTCCCGGCTGTCACTCAACGAAAAAGTACGAGCTGAAGGCAGAGTAATTCAGAAGACTGAATTTCGGTGACTGTCACCGAAATTCCTGGAGGCACAAGGTTCGCCCCTACCAACCGATTAAAGCGTCGTTGCACGTTTCGTGCTGACCGGCAGGTCCATAGGGCATGTTTTGGCGTATTTAACGATT
>DKBB01000292.1 GCA_002451015.1 Acidobacteria bacterium UBA6911 | reverse complement strand
CCCGTTTTGCCAGTTCCTTTAGCACGGCATCAAGGTCCAGAACACTTTTTACGGTAGGGACCGGAACGATTTCCCCTCCTCTGGATTCGAGATCCTTCTGTCTGTCGGTTGCTCTCCCCTTTTTACAGAAAATCAATACCGGTGCATGTCCGACGCCTTGAAAGATTCGGGCATCCGGAGGAGTTCGAAGGTTGGAATCCAGTATTACTCTCAGCAAAGGCCGCCTTCTGGCAGCACCTCCTCGATAGGTTAAATTAGGATTATCTGAAAGAATTGTTCCGACTCCGACCATCAAAGCATCGGCTCGCAGCCGCAGGTACTGTCCGTACTCCCTGCCTTCAGGGGATGTAATCCAGCGCCCTCCTTTTCTTCCCGTACCGATTTTCCCATCCAGAGACATTCCTACTTTTGAGACTACCAGTGGAAGACCTGTGGTCATTCGGCAGGCAAAAGATTCGATAATTTCCCCGGCCCGTTCATCAAAAAGTCCCACATCGACCCGAATACCGTTTGCACGCAGCTTCGCAATACCACGCCCGGACACCAGCGGATTCGGATCGGCCCTGGCTACTACAATCCTGCGAACTCCTTCCCGAATCAGCAGGTCTGTACATGGTGGCGTTCTTCCCCTGTGGCAACAGGGTTCGAGGGTAACATACACCGTCGCATTCCGGGGGGACCCGGAAGCCGTCTTCAGAGCTCTCAATTCAGCGTGATCCAGTCCTTCGTACTCATGCCAGCCCCGGCCAATAATTCTTTCGTCGCGAACAACTATACATCCCACGCTGGGATTCGGGCTGGCAAGGCCGATATATTTTTCCGCAAGTGCTAGGGCCGTTCTCATATACCTGCGATCGCGGGCATCGAACATGAGTGATCCGAATCAAAAATAGAAGATTGATAATTGAAGATTGTATTCTGTTACTGATTTTTTCCCGTAATGGTATTGTTTATGGAATCATTATTCGTTTTCAGTGCCGGTAGGGACCGTGTCAGGTTCAGGCATATGTACACGGATCCAGTATATGCGTCTTCGATCGGCATCCAGAATCCTGATGTGGAGTCCCTCATAATCGAATGCTTCTCCCGGGGCGGGAACGCGCCCCAGGAAGGACATTATCAACCCGCCGACAGTAGAGCCATCGAAATCGACGAATTTCTTCTGTACCCGGTCTTCAAACATACCTAGTTCCGTGCTGCCGCGTATGACAAAACTTCTGGGTCCTTCTTCAATGATCTTACTGACTTTTGCTTCATCCTCATCCCGGATCTCTCCTATGATCTCCTCCACCAAATCCTCAATCGTAACCAGCCCGGCGACTCCCCCGAATTCATCGATTACGATAGCGGCATGATCGCCCCTGGCTTGCAGTTCCTTGAGAAGCTTGGAGACAGGCTTTGTTCCGGGAACGGACAGTACGGGATTCACTAGCCCCGCAATGGATTCTGTTTCCCCACCCTTGGCATAAGCCGCCATCAACTGGCGTATATATACAATGCCGATTATATTATCCATATCATTACGATAAATCGGTATACGGGAATGCTTGCACTGCACCATAGTTTCTCGCAGTTCGGCTATGGTGACTTTCTCGTCGCAGGCGATTATTTTTGTCCTGGGCGTCATGACTTCACGCACGAGCGTATTGCCGAATTCAACTACCGACTGGATAAGCTCGGAATCCTCCTCCTGCAGGATCCCCTCATCCTCCCCAATCTCAAGATATGCCTGTATCTCCTCATCGGTAGCCTCATCATTGTCCGCATCTGTCCCGTCTTCAACCTCTTCATGAATTCTCTTGTGTAGATTCAACAAACCCGATACCGGCAGGGCTAAAAGATGCAACACACGATAAAAATAACCGTAAACTTTCAACAATCGTATAAGTTTTTTTTCCGTTTCATTCTGCGTGAAAAGTTTAGGCAGCAGCTGACGGAAAAGAACTGAAATCACCACGACGGAAACAAAAGAATAAAGCAATCCCTCCGCAGGCCATTTCTGCAGGCAAAGATGTGTTGTCAGGATAGCAACGACAATCAAACAGACCTGTATGCCCAGATACACGGGGACCATGATCTGCATTTTGTTTTCCACAGCCAAAGACAACAGTGGCGATAAAGGCTTTTCCTGTCTCTCCATTATCATGCGTAACGCAAGAGGGTTAGCCAGTAAAATGGCGCTTTCAACCAAAGAGAGGATGAACAGGATTCCAGCACAGATGATGATGGCTGAAATTTCGAGATTGAAACCTATCATGGATATGCCTTATTTTTTTTTAGTAGAGGATCTCCTCTTTGAAAGAATACCCGACCGGCGAGTCTCCTTTGCAGCCGAAGCATGGTTCCATCATCCGTTTCGTGATCATATCCCAGAAGATGGAGAATTCCATGTAAAAGCAGCTTTCTGATTTCGTTTTCGGGATGATTGTTATACCGCGCGGCACTGCGGAAAGACACGAGAGGAGCAATAATAATTTCTCCGATAAAACGCTTACCGTCCTCCATTTTTTCATTATAAACGAAACTCAGGACGTCGGTAGGATAGTTTTTATGAAGATAGCGATTGTTTACTTTCTGGATTTCTTCCTCGCTTACAAATGTCACGGACAACGAGCAGTCCGCGATTCCCATTTCCTGAAGTACCGTGGAACAGAAAACGGCCGCCGACACACAGTCTACCTTATACCGTCTTTGCTTATTTAGAATCTGTAATCGGGAAAGCAGTGCCTTAAGCTTTTGGTTTGATGCTTTTGAAATCATAGTCGGGATAATCTATACGCCGGTGAAACACCCCGGTCAGAATTTTAAAGAAACTATCCTTTACGTCCCGGATATCTCGGAGTGTGATATCGCATTCATCGAATTGGTCTTCCTCTACAATTCCATCCACCAGGCGGTCGATCATTCCCTTTATCTGCGAAGGGTTGGGATCCTGGAGAGTCCGAGAAGCCGCTTCGACGGAATCAGCCATCATCATAATGGCTGCCTCTTTGCTTTGTGGTTTGGGGCCTCCATAACGGAATTCCGTATCCGAAATCTCTCCGTTCTTAGCATCCACTGATTGCCTGGCTTTCTTGAAAAAATAGGTCATCATGCGGGTTCCGTGATGCTGCGGGATCATTTCGCGGATGCGTTGAGGAAGTCTGATTTCCTTTGCCAGTTGCAACCCGTCTTTTACGTGGCTGTTGAGAACAAGGCAGCTGATCCTGGGTGAAATTTCCTCGTGTTTATTGTATTCAAGCGATTGATTTTCGACAAAATATTCAGGTTTAACGATCTTCCCGATATCATGATAGTAGGAGGAAACGCGGGTCAGCAATGGATTGGCGCCAATGCCTTCTGCGGCATTCTCCGCCAGCGTGGCGACCATGAGGCTATGATGGTATGTGCCGGGGGCTTCTACAGACAAGCGACGCAGTATGGGCGCATTGAGATTGGATAATTCCAACAGCCGTATATCGGTCACTACCTTAAAAAGAAGTTCCAGGGCAGGCAGCATCATGGAAGCCATTGTCGAGGCCAGAATGCCGCTTAAAAATGCCGCAATTACCATATCGATGCCTTTTGAAAGGCTGATCGGATTCTGCTGCAGGATATTCAAACCGGCCAGACAGACACAATTCAGAATTCCTATGGCAAATCCCGCTTCGAGAATTGCGGCTCTGTCCTTGTATTTCCGTATACGGTAAATACCGGCAAGGCTCCCTATCACCAGATATACGGCCGCATCGATGTCCCCGAAGAAGAGCCCGGTTAACGTTGCCAGGATAATGGATGTAATAATTCCCAGGTTCACATCGATAAGAATTGTCGCCAGAAGCGGACCGAGCGCAAATGGAATGGCGTAGTACAAAACCGAGGGGTCCTGAAATCGGTGGAACCTTTCGTCGAGAATATCCGCAAACGCGGTAGCCAAACGAATGATAAGAATTTCTGATGTGATGATTACCAGAGCCAGCGTCGCATGATTTCTGATTTTTTTATGGCGAAACTGGAAAAAAACAAAGTAGCGCCAGAGCGCATAAACCAGAACAACGACAAATAAAAAATATCCCAGCCCCTGCAAAATAATCGAAGACGGTTTCCACAGGTCACGCAAGGCATTCAATTGTCCCAACAAATCTTCGGTTATCGTCTCCCCGTAACGCACTATCATTTGACCGCGCTTGATCTGCACTTCCACGGACGGGATCCGGGATCCTGCCTGGGCGCGTTTCTCTTCAGTCTCCTTTGCGTTATACACCAGAGTGGGAACCAGCATTGTCTCAAGATACCGGAGCAAAAGATCCTTCTCTTTTCCGGTCCATCTGGCGAAGTCCATGTCGAACCGGCGCAGCTGTCTCTTGGCTTCAGAGAGATCCCGTACCAGGCTGGCGTCGGTTATAGGATGTTCGAACGGGAAAGAATTATCTCGGATGACAATCCCTGTTCTCTGCTGTTCCGCGAACTCTTCACGATCCTCGATTATCCCCTCATTCAATACTGTATCCAGGATTTTGAGAATTCGTTTCTCGATTTCAGGATCGAAATGTTCTCTCAAAAGGACCGTAAGGAGATCCATCGGCAGGAAGTCGCCGACCTGAATCTTCAGTTCGTTGAGAAGCTCCTGCTTCTCTGGGGCACCCATCTGTTGCCCTGGTAGGACTTTTTTTTCTTCAAGGAGTTTACGCGCGTCGTAAAATACACGGCTAACGGCGCTTTTTATATTGGATATCCTGTTCTGGTCCAGTTGATATATGAATGGAACGCTTTTCTCCGCTTCAGCGCGCTTCTTTGAGGTCGCTTCCGAATCGATGTATTGGGTGTCTTTTGAGGCCCTTATATCCTGATAGGCGGTCTGCCCTATTTCGAATTCAGGGATATTCTGATGCCGAAATCCCGCTAGAAACGCTGAAATGGCTACTGTCGCGCAGAAACCGACGATAACATCCCGCCAGGTCAGATTGCTGCGAAGACTCTTCAAGAGCCTCAGGGACCATTTCTGCTGTTTTCGGTCCCATCCCTTACCCAATCTCGCCAAGTTAGCCATTTGGAGTAACCCAATTTTATCGTTATTAAACAGACCCAATAACACACAAGCCCGCATTTCTCACTAATATTCCGTTTCGGCGACAAATTGCCGGTTACAAAAAAGTGAGAGATGCGGGCTAATAAGCGAAATTTCGAGTGCGTCTGAATATATTCATGAGCGAATCTTAAAAACGGGATACTTTTCCCGTTTCAACCTCCTCAGAGTAAAGATCCACCACTGACCTGCCTTTATCTTCCACGCTTTCCAGCGGCAGTTTCCATACTGCCCTCAACAGAAAATGCAGGCTTGAAGTCAGGCTTTCAGATTTTTAATAGCCTGTGTTAATGCCGGAACGACCTCGAACAAGTCTCCGACTATACCGTAGTCGGCAACATTGAAGATTGGAGCTTCGGGATCTTTGTTGATCGCAACAATGAACTTGGATGAAGACATCCCGGCTAAATGTTGGATTGCACCGCTGATACCACAAGCAACGTACAATGTGGGTGATACTGTTTTCCCCGTTTGGCCGACTTGATGCTGCTGATCGATCCATCCGGCATCGACAGCTGCGCGGGAAGCCCCCATGGCTCCGCCGAAGGCATCCGCCAATTGCTCTATGATAGGAAAGTTCTCAGGACCTTTCATCCCCCGACCGCCGGAAACAATAATATTGGCTTCCGTAAGTTCGACTTTCTGGCCTGAAGATGGTTTTGTCTCTTTTACGGATGCGCGGATATTCTCCGCATTCAGTTCCGGCGTAAAGGAGGCCGTTTCGGCATTCCGTGTTGTATCCGCCTCACCGACGGGAAAAACATTAGGACGGAGTGTCGCAATTGCTGGGCTCATAAGCAGTCGAACCTTTGCGTAAGCCTTCCCGGCGTAAATCGGCCGGATGCACTCCAGTTCCTGATCCCCGACAATTTCAGCTGCGATACAGTCCTGAGCCAGTCCGACTCCCAGACGGGCTGCCACCCGTGGCATAAGATCCCGTCCCATAGCGCTTGCAGCACTCAGGATAAACCTGGGTCCTATCTGCTTCACCGCTTCAATAAGGGCTGCACAAAAACCTTCCGTAGAGTAGGACGCCAGTAATTCACTCTGGGCACACAAAATTTTATCGGCACCGTAATGAGAAAGATTCTCGGAAGAATCCCCTGCACCCAGCCGGACGGCTGTCACCTGTTCCTGTAGCTGATCGGCCAATTTCCGGGCGGCCGACAGTGCCTCAAGCGATGTCTTTTTAATCCTGCCTTCCCGCTCTTCTATGAAGACTAAGACTCCCTGAGCCATCTTTCCTCCTTAATCTTGTACATACCATCATTTGCGGATTATATGACCTTTGCCTCTTCATGCAGCAACTGCACCAACTGAGGCACGACTTCAGAAACATCGCCCTGCAGAACCTTTCCAGGCGGCCGTGAAGGGGGCAGTGTCACCTGTTCTACGGACAATCGAGGCTTTTTGTCCTCTTCGGAAAGACCCAGAGAGTCCATACTCTTCACTTCGATCTTTTTCTTCTTGGCGGCCATGATCCCTTTTAGGGACGCATATCTTGGGGTATTCAAGCCTTTCTGTGCCGTGACCACGGCAGGAAGACTTCCTTCAACAATCTCGTGAGCCCCTTCGATATCTCTTTCGGCTCGAAAACTTTTTTCCTTGATTTCCAGCTTTGTTATAATCGATGCCTGTGGAAGATCTAGGCACTCCGCTACGACGGAAGGGACCTGGCCGTTATCCACGCCTATTGCGTGCTTGCCGAATAGAATCAGGTCGGGTGCAAGTTCGCGGCATACGGAAGCCAACGCTTTTCCAATAATATAAGAATCGGCATTATCGAAAACGGGATCCGATATTAAAACAGCCGAATCGGCACCCATAGCAAGGCATGTCCGCAAGCCTGCAGTAGCCTGTTCGGAACCGGCTCCGATTACGATGACTTCCCCTCCCTGTGCTTCTTTTATCTTCAGTGCCTCTTCCACTGCGAACTCGTCATAGGGATTCACGATGAAGGANNTTAACACAAACAACTATCTTCATGATCCATTCCCCGTTCTTTCAAATTCATTCTGAAGGCTGCCTAAACCGTTAATTCTGTTCGATAATTTCAGTTTCAAGGATATTCCGTTTCTTACGATTCGGTTTTCTGCCTATTTATTATGGGCTTCGACATAATCGATCGCATCCTGTACGGTCCTGATTTTTTCTGCCTCCTCGTCAGGAATCTCGATCCCGAAAGCCTCTTCAAATGCCATGACAAGTTCAATTGTGTCTAAAGAATCTGCGCCAAGATCGTCTACGAACGAGGCACTCCCCGTTACTTCCGATTCGTTGACGCCTAACTGATCCACAATGATTGATTTGACCTTTTCTTCTACTGATGCCATTCCAGTTCCTCCTCTTTCAATTGGTCACCAGCGAGCTCCAAAGCCGCGGCGGAAAGGCTCACATTGTAGCATTCAAATACATGGATGCAAGCAAATCGAAATCCTAATGTGCCGCCGCTAAAGAGGATGCTCCCTGTTTCTGGGACAATTCCACCGGCTAGTCAATCCGGCCCCTAAACGAATCCCATCTTTAAAGCCAGTTACTCGCTGATCGATTCAAACTTATTAGAATCGTTGTTTATCTGATTCAACTCGGACTCGAGCCTGGTATTTACCTGGTTTTCAGCAAATTCCTTTGCAACACGAATTGCGTTCTTAATTGCATTACTACTGGATCTTCCATGACAGATAATGGAAGCCCCGCGAAGCCCAAGAAGCGGAGCACCGCCATACTCTGAATAATCGAGCCGCTTTTTAAGACGTTTGAAGGACTGTTGACTCAACAAGGCCCCGAGTTTTGCCTGTAGATTACTGGAAAGCTCGTCCTTCATCAGCTTAAGAACCGCCTCTATAAGACCTTCGCTGGTCTTGAGCGCTACGTTCCCGGTAAATCCGTCGCATACAATAACGTCCGCCCGGCCATTGTAGATATCGCGGCCCTCTACATTCCCGATAAAATTGAAATGGAGCCGCTTCAGAGCTTTGTGAACCTCCTTGGTCAGCTCATTTCCCTTCGTTTCTTCTTCACCCACCGACATAAGTCCGACGCGGGGCGAATCGACACCAATAATCTTTTTGCTGAAAAGATGTCCCATGACCGCAAACTGAACCAGATGTTGGGGTTTGCATGAGACATTTGCGCCGACATCCAGGAGAACGGCATGGCCCGTTAGAGTGGGCAGTATGGCGGCCAAAGCAGGGCGATCGACACCAGGAACCGATCCGAACACCATTTTTGACGTGGCCATCACCGCACCGGTGTTTCCAGCACTCACTAGACCGCTTGCTTTTTTATCCCGCACCAACTTTGCAGCAACGCGTATGGAAGAATCCTTCTTTTTACGAATAGCCATCGTCGGAGATTCATCCATTGCGATCACCTGGGTTGCATTGAGAATTTCGATGGGCAGCCCTTCGCCGCCGGCCTCTTTCAGGATAGGAGCCAGCACATCCTCCTTTCCCACGAGAATTACATGCACTCCGTAGGCTTCAGCGGCTGCTACGCTTCCCTCAATCTCACTAAAAGGGGCGTTATCGCTCCCCATGCTGTCAACGGCGATTTTAATCATTTATCCACGCGAGTTGCTTGTATGGTTTCGGGAAGTTAAATATCTTCTTCACCTTCCATTACCTGGCGACCCTTATAATAGCCGCATTTTGAGCAAGCTTGATGCGGCGCCTTGGGTTCCAGACAGTTCGGGCAGACACCAGGAGTGACGGTCTGAAGGAAATCATGCGCACGGCGTTTCCCGCGACGCGACTTGGAATGTCTCCTTTTTGGATTAGGCATGAACGGGTTTCTCCATTTTTTTAAGGAAGGATCTTCCTTAAAAGATAATTTAAAATTTATTTATCGGGTTTTTTCTTGAATTCCAACAGAACCGAAAGACGTGGATCGCCTGTTTTTTTACTGCAGGAACAAATCCCGTCATTTAAATCGGCCCCGCATTGGTAGCAGAGACCTTTACAATCCTCTCTACAAATTAACTTCATTGGAATCGCAAGTGCAATCTGTTCTCGAATCATCATATTCACATCAAATACAATCCCATCGTAAAAGGCGACTTCCATATCCTCGTATTTGAGTTCTAACTCACCATTCTCATCCGGCCACACGGGTTGCGGAAGGTAGGAGAGATCGTATTCGACGGATATGTCCCTGGTAAATTCCTTGGTGCATCTGGAGCACTTGGAGCGTATGACCGTCTCTACCGTTCCGCTAATGTGGAGTTCACTGTTTTTATGATCCAGCGTAAAGTCCGCGGTTACAGGTTGTTTTAGAGCCGCATCTTCATGGGAAAAATCAATTTCCTCCGTCTGGAATACATGGCGGACATGAAGCGGCTCAGGCTCTAGGTCCTTAATTTCAATGAACACGACAAATACTCCTGCCTTCGGGCGAAGGTGGAAATTATATTACCGGGGGAAGCTTTGTCAAGGATAAAACCGGTGGAATATAAGGACTTACAGCGGCATCCAGGATCAAAGAAGCGCAATCCAGCGGGGGAATTGTATGGTACCGGTTTATAACGAATCGATCAGGGTTCCGGCTCTTTTTGCGTTGTTTTCTGCACCTTGTCCAATTCGGCCACCAATTTCTGTTTGAAGTTGCTGAATGCCGATCCCTGTGAATTGGCTTCCTGGAGAACCTTAATGGCCTCTTCGTTTTTTCCCTCGGCAACGAGAATTCTGGACAGTTGAATGCTCAGATCTTCCTTGGGAAGATCGTATTGTGTGTCGGCAATCATAGATTCCAGAATCTTCTTTGCCTCTTCTAAATTTCCCGATTCTTCGTAATGTCGCGCCAGGACCCTTTTGGCGAGATATCCAACGGTGCGCCCCTTAGAGTTATTCGCGACTGTCTCCAGGTTCTTGACAGCCTCATCCGTCTCAGCTAGCTTGAGTTGGGTGAGTCCCAGATAGTAGCGGGCTATTATGGACACCTTTGAGTAGCTGTACCCGGACACTATCGATGAAAATTCCTTGGCAGCTGCTTGATATTTCAACGATTCATCGCGGAACACCGCAGTTGGACCCTTTCCATATGGATCTTCCGTCGCTTCGGGATCAATCTGTGCATGGTAAAAATCTATTCCTCTTCCCAATATTTCCTGAGCCTGGAGTTCCTTCTTTTCGAGAAATAATAATCCGAAATAAACTCCCAGAGCGACTACAATTGCTAACGCTCCGAATGTAGCGATTTTTTTCTTATGGACACCGAGGAAATCAATAAGAGAAATAATGGTTCCGTGCACTGCATCTTCGGCCAGTATTTCTTTGCGAGTAAGCTTTGTCGTTCCCACCGTTCTTTCCTTATCTACGTCATTGATAGATGGCAAAAAATAACATACCCACCACATGTAAGCAATCGGTAATCCTGCCCCGCCCCTGACAATAAAACAGCAACCGGTCGGGTTTCCATGCCTTCAGATAAAGGAATCAAGCTAGCGGTAAATTTCACGGGATCATTTACATTCCATTGAAATAAAAAAAACATGACACTTGGTCCATGCATCCCAAAATGAGGTCACGCATGAATTACTGTCGAGAAAAGCTAGGTAAAATGCTAATATATGGCGCGGTTAGGCGTATATTCAGTATAGGGATGCACAAATTTATCGATGTGCAACCTTTAGGAGGATTGGATGAAGAAATTTGTTTTTTTGATGGCGTCGTTTGTTCTTGCTGCGATCTTATTTTCTGTGAACTTTCCCGTCGAAAGATCCCGTGCGGCAGAGGGCGCAACGTTCGGCATCGCCTACAGTGGCAATATCATGGGATACTTCGAGTCCTGCGGTTGAGCGGAAACCGGTGAACAGCTCGGAGGGCTGTACAAAAAATCGTATTTTCTGGATCAATACCGCAAAAATACAGGTAGCCTGATTGTCGTTGACGCAGGCGATCTTTTAAACGAGGACGAAGAAATCCCGGGATCCGTTATGGAAGCAGCTAAGATTAAGGCCGATTCCATGGCCAGGATATTCAGTCATATAGGTGTAGATGCCGTCAATGTGGGTGAAAAAGATTTAGCGCTTGGAATTCCCTATCTCAAGGAGCTTGAGGAAAAATACAACTTTCCTTTTATATCCGCGAACCTAACGGATGAAAATGACGTCCCGATTTTTAAGCGATATATCGTAAAAAATATCAACGGAAAGAATGTAGGCATCTTCGGACTCATGGGAGACACATCCGAAATGGTCGGCGAAGTGCAGAAGGTCGCAGGCGGAACCGTCAAAGTTCAGGAAATACTGCAAGCGGCTACGACGGTGATTGAGGAACTTTCCGGGAAAGTGGATTACATGATTGCGCTGGCCCATCAGAAGACCAACAGGGACTGGGTTCTTGCAAGACGGGTCAAAGGGATCGACGTCATCATCGGCGGTCAGGACAAATTGAAAACGGAAGATCCGAAAAAAGCCGGGGAAACCCTTATGGTCCAGGCCGGAGAAAAGGGCCAATATCAGGGATTGCTCGAAGTGACACTCAATGGTGAGAAAACGACCCAGAACTCTCTGATCCCTTTCGGCGACAAGATCGAGGACGATCCTGAAGTAAAGGAGATGATTACCGCTTATAATGATAAAATTGTTGCTCTCTATGGAGGTGGTTCCGATGCAGAAAAGGATGCTGATGCCGCCCCTGTCGCTTTGAGAGCAATCTCCTGCGAACCATGCCATTCGGAAGTTGTACAAGTATGGAAGGCATCGGATCACGCTAAAGCCTACAGCACGCTGGTCGAAAGATCCAAGCAATTTGATCCCTCATGCCTTGCCTGTCACACGACCCGATTCGAGAAGTCTGGCGGGTTTACGATGACCCTGCAGCAGCCTGAATTAATGAATGTTCAATGTGAATCCTGCCACGGGGACGCAACGGCACATTTGAGTGAAATGCAGCCTATTCCGGTTGCAGATCCCACCATGGAGCTTTGCATAAAATGCCATACTCCGGATCGTTGTCCCGATTTTGAACAGGAATACGACGCGACCTGGCAGAAAATAGCCCATTAAGATCCGAACACGAACTAAAGGGAAGAGCGTATTTCAGATATCGAAGGAATGCGCCCTTCCCCTCCCGAAACTTCTATGCCTCCTCCGAATAACTCCCTTCCCCCGGAGACAATCATCCGGCCCGGAAATGTTCGCACACTGCTTCCCATTAAATGATTGCATTCATAGGGATTACGAGAAATCAGGCGTCTAACTCATGATTCCCTATATTGTGTTTTTAAATTTCAGGCAAGACCGTGCCCGTGTATTTGCCGAACCGGTTTGAAATCGTTGGGTTGATAGGGACGGCGCTTGGGTATCATGGGAATTGAAAGTATTTTACAGAATTTACCTGCAAAAATGTCCACCGGGACGTGCCATAATCATGATTCGGTAAAAGGAAATATTCCGGACACTTCAAAACTGGATTAAGCAATATGGAAAAGATACAGGAAATATTTTCATTGCTGGGAACCAACCGCCACATCCAGGCTGCCCTCGCTTTTATGGCGG
>DKBB01000157.1 GCA_002451015.1 Acidobacteria bacterium UBA6911 | reverse complement strand
CGGATGCAGCGCAGGACATCCCTGAACGGGCTTCCCAGGACCCTCGAACGGCCGTTATCGATGATAACGACATGAAGCTCTTCGGGGCCATCCAGGTCCACTGCATCGCGCGGCCCCGTGATTAGGGATATATAGATCGACGCACGCGCCCCCACGGCACTGCGGGACAGCATGCTGAACAATATGTCCAGGTCCTCAAACGTCGGCACTACCCGTTCCATTCCCATGAATGTGACCAGCGTTTTTGGAATGGAGGTCACCATGCGGCCGTTTCCCTCATTGGTCATCAGTGCTACGGAACCGGTCTCGGCAACGGCAAAATTACAGCCGGTCACGCCAACATCCGCGGTCAGGAAGGCTTCGCGCAGAATACCGCGCACAAACCGCGTCATGGCCTCCGGCGTCTCATCGCCCGCGTATCCTTTTTTTTCTGCAAGCAATTCGCGGATATACCGTCTGTTTTTGTGCAGCGCGGGGATAACGATGTGGGACGGTTTGTCTTTGTCATCCAGCTGCAGCAGGTACTCGCCGAGATCGGTTTCCAGGATCTCGATTCCCATCCCCTCCAGCCCCTCGTTCAGCCCGATTTCCTCGGTAACCATGGATTTTGATTTAACGGCCTTCCGGGCTTTCTTTTGCAGAAAGATTGTTTTTGCAATTTCAACCGCTTCACGATCGTCTTTGGCAAAGTGAATTCCGGTCCCGGCTTTCTGGGCGTTTTCCGTGAATCGCTCCAGATAGTAGTCGAGATGATCGAGAACATGCGATCGAATGTCCGCGGCAAGGTCGCGCCAATTCTCAAAATGGCCCAGTTCCGCATAGCAGTCCTCGCGCTTACGGTTTAACAAATCCTGCGCATCCGCAATGGAGGCGCGCAGGAAGGCGTCGGACAGACTCCTGTTTATGCGCGTTTTCAGGTTAAGATCACTGGTTTTTATGCCCATTGCATTTCAAGAATAAATGGATTATGCCGTCATTAAAGCTTCAACGACGTGCAGGACTTTAATGTTGAAGCCCTCCCGCCGGATTCTGCCTTGAATGTTCATCAGACAGGCACCGTCTGCCCCGATGAGATAATCCACATCGGCGTCGTTAATATTGCGCACTTTTTCCGCCACCATGGCGCCGCTGAGATCCGCCATGGTTACCGAGAAGGTCCCGCCGAAACCGCAGCATTTATCCTGGCCCTTGAAGGAAACCAGTTCCAGCCCCTGCACGTTTTTCAAAAGCTGATAGGGCGGTTCCTTGACGCCCAGCATGCGGGACATGTGGCAGGACGGGTGGTAAGCTGCACGGCCGTTCAGAACGGCGCCTACATCCTCAATATTCAGGATATTCACAATAAAATCGGTAATCTCGTAGGATTTATCCGCCAGATGTTTTGCTTTGGATTTCCAAACGGCATCCCCCTGAAATAAACGGGGAAACTCCTTCACTTGCAGCACACAGGAGCCGCTTGGAGCCACAATGTATTCGCAGTCGTCCTCAAGCAGGGCGTCGATCAATGTCTGCATGGACTTCCTGGCTTTTTCCACGTAGCCGCTGTTGGCAAGGGGCTGGCCGCAGCAGGTCTGTTTGGGATTAAAGTAAACCGTGCAGCCCAGCTTTTCCAGAAGCTGGACGGACTTGATTCCGACCGTGGGAAGAACATTATCGGTCAGGCATGTCACAAAAAAGGATATTTTCATCCTGCGTTATCCTATAGATATAAAAGCATAACTGTGTATCCGGCAAGTGTACTAAAGATTTATAATCTTGTCGGAACAAATATCTTCAATTGAGACGGATCCGGAGGGGAAACGCTTATGAAACGCCATCCGATTTTTTTCCTGATACTTCTTGTTTTTGCACTGATACCGGTTATTGCCGTAACACAAATCCGGGACTGGCCGGACGATGAACGCGAAGGCATCAAGATCAACTACACGGAAGCCAACGTTCCCCAATACACCCTGCCGGAACTGCTGACACTGCAGGATGGAAGAAAAGTAACCGACATTCAAACCTGGAACGAAAAGAGACGCCCGGAAATTTTGCAGCTTCTGGTGGAAAATCAATTCGGGCGGGCAATGGGAAACCCCAAAGATATAAGTATTGAAGTATTCGACGGTGGTTCCCTCGTTTTCGGGAGAAAGGCCCTGCGCAGACAGGTCACAATGCACTTCGGGAAAGGGCCGGAGGTGGAATTACTCGTCTATCTGCCGACGAACGCGAAAAAACCGTCGCCGCTGCTGCTGAACATCAGCTTCATGGCCAACAGCCAGACTGTGGACGATCCCGGAGTGAAGGAAGGCATGACCTGGAACAGGGAAAAACAAAGGGTCCCGGCCGGAAAAGGATCTCCATTTCCGAAGCTTGACGTGATGCAGTTTATAGAACGCGGTTACGGTTTCGCCACCGTGAATTATGGTGATTTCGAACCGGATTTCCAGGAAGGACTGGAATATGGCATTCGCAAACAATACCTGAAGCCAGGACAGAGTCGTCCGGAACCGGATGAGTGGGGTGCCATTGCCGCATGGGCGTGGGGACTGAGCCGCGTCCTGGATTACTTCGAAGTCGATCCAGCGGTGGATGCCGAACGAGTGGCCATTACCGGTGTTTCGCGATTGGGGAAAACCGCCCTGTGGACGGCCGCGGCAGACCCGCGTTTCGCCATGGCCATTCCGAGCTGCTCCGGCCAGGGCGGAGCGGCGCTCAGCCGGCGCAATTACGGCGAAACCATCAAACTGATTACCCTGCCGCAGCGCTACGGATACCAGTTTTGCGCGAATTATGCCAAATGGGGCGATGATCCGAATTCGGCCCCAATGGACGCGCATATGCTCATCGCGCTTATGGCGCCGCGGCCCATATTGCTTCAAACCGGCGACACCGACAAGTGGTCGGATCCCCTGGGTGAGTTTCAGGCGGCAGTCGCCGCTGAAAAAGTTTATAAACTGTTCGGCAAAAAAGGCCTCGACACCGACCGGATCCCGGAAAGCGGCACCCCTATTTTGAACGATATCGGCTACTTCATGCACAAAGGCGGCCACGGCATGAACGCTGCAGACGGCACTTCCGACTGGAGTGTGTACCTGGATTTCATGGACAAGCACCTGAAACCGGAACCTGTTCCTTAAGCGAAAAAAAAGACACGAATAATTTTAAGAAAACGTTCTGTGCAACTGAGGCGGCTTTTCCCATTGAGGCCGCTGAAAATGATCCAATGGTATCAGGCGCCTAATCTGCCCCGGCTGGCCATCGTATCGGCAACCTTCTTCAATCCCAGCTCTTCCAGAATCTTTCTGGTCGGCCATCCGGTATCGACCTCCCAATCTTCCAGTTCATAGAAATGGGTCTTGAACTGCTCCACGCCGTTTTCATCCAGGTACATGTCCAGCAGATTCTGCCAGCTCCATTCTCCATTTTCGTAGACAGGGACGCCACCGGTCATCGTAATGTAGGAAGCTCCCGGCATATACATGAACGGCGCAAACTTTTCCTGATCCCTGTGCCTTCCCTGCGCCACACGGATCGCCCGTTCCAGGTTCCAGATTTTCNNCCGGCATAGTGCCGGGCCCAGGCGATCTGTTTGGCCTTGTGGCGGGAATATATGCCTGTTTTCCTCGCCTCCTCGCCTTTCCATGAGTAGCTGAACATGAGAGGATCCCCGGTGTAGGGAATAACCTTGGAAGTCATGATTTCCAGGAGCTGTTCGAGCGTATAGGGATGCCCGCCGCCCCCCATTGAGCCGGAACCCAGGGCAAAGTATGCATGCCAGGTGGGATCCCCGGCTCCCAGCAGGCAGCCG
>DKBB01000316.1 GCA_002451015.1 Acidobacteria bacterium UBA6911 | reverse complement strand
CGGGAAGACGACAGGGGGCTGCCGAAATTTATCACGGATAGAAACATGGCTGGGAAATCCCAATCAGGCGAGAAGTTGATTGCAACAAACAAAAAGGCGTTTCACGATTATTTTATCCTGGAAAAGTTCGAAGCCGGGATATCCCTTCTCGGCACAGAAGTGAAAGCCATCCGGGAAGGTCGTTTGAATCTGAAGGACAGTTATGCGCTGGTCCGGGCGGGAGAGGTGTTTCTGCTCAACTGCCATATCAGTCCCTATTCCCACGGCAACAGGGAAAATCATGATCCTGTCCGATCCCGGAAGCTGTTGCTTCATCTGACGGAAATCCGAAAACTTATCGGAAAAACCCAGGAAAAGGGTCTTACGCTGGTACCGTTACGCGTGTATCTGAAACGAGGAAAAATTAAAGTGGAGCTGGGTGTAGCAAAAGGGAAGAAGCTTTACGATAAAAGGGAAACGGAACGCCGTAAAGAAGCGGATAAGGAAGCCAAGGCAGCGATAAAATACCAGCGGTGAATGCTCCCTGAGTTTCACGAGGATTTCGTAATGCCGTTTAATAAGCGAGGCAATGAATTCAATGAAGAGACGCGAACCTGTGGGTACAACAGTCTGATTCCCGTTGGACCTGCGAATTTAAATTCCGGTAATCCACGGCCTCTGGCCATGCAACCCTGACAGGCTGTACCGGTCAGAAGAGTATGTGTGCAAAGAGATCTACCGTTCAGGATTTCCCGCTAGAATCCCATGAACCGGGAACGGGAAGCGGGGGGGGCTTTTAGAAGACAGGCATTTCCCGTTTGGAAGGTCAGTACATGGTCACGTCTTCAGACAGCCTGTTGTACTTTTACCACGGGCTGTCAGGCGTAATTTGTTATTAACTATTTCCGTCGGCTGGAGGAAATCCATGCAGATAGAGCATCAACCTGGAGAATATAAAAACGTTGCCTGTGACCTGTTGATATTCCCTGTTTTTGAAGACGAACCGAGGAGTTCTTCGCCATTGCAGGCTTTGAATAAGACTACTGGCGGGCTAGCGGAATCCGTTCTGGCTTCAAGAGAGTTCAAGCCTGATCTGCACCGGACCTGCAGATTAAATAATCCCCGGGGATTGAAAGCACGTTCCTTGCTATTGGTGGGGGCCGGGAAAAAATCCGAGTTCACACCGGCCAGGTTGCGTGAAATAGCGGGTACCGGAGTGAGGGTTGCCAGGTCAAGTGTCAGCAGATCCGTTGTTTTTCTGTGCCGCGGAGTTCCATCATCCGTTCTGGCTGCCAGGGTTGTAACGGAGGGGGCGTTGTATGCCGACTATGAATCCGATCTTTATAAGACGCGCGATAAAGACGAGAGGCATATCGAACGGGTGCGGATCTGTTTCAATCGGAAAGTGTCCGGGAAAGATGTTATGGACAGCATTCGCCGGGGCATTGAGATCGGAGAGGCGACAAACTTAGCGAGAACGCTTGCCAACGAACCTTCCAATATACTGACTCCGTCCCAGTTTGCCGAGCGGGCCCAGGAAGACGGCGCCCGGGCCGGTCTGCTGCTTCAGGTCATGGAACGCGATGAAATGAAAAAAATGGGGATGAATGCATTACTGGCCGTCAGCCGTGGTACTGACGAACCACCGAAGATGTTAGTGATGCGAACCCGGGCGGCAGCAGAGAAAGGGCGGAAGCGTAAGCCGATACATGCTTTCATCGGCAAAGGGGTGACTTTCGACAGCGGAGGAATTTCCATTAAACCGGCCGAAAAAATGGAAGATATGAAGGGCGATATGGCGGGTGGTGCGGCGGTGCTGGGCGCTATGATTGCGCTTTCCCGCCTGAACACTCAAGTGCCGATTATCGGGCTGATACCCCTGGTGGAAAATATGCCCAGCGGTAAAGCCACCAAGCCCGGAGATGTCGTCCGGTCCTACCTCGGAAAAACTATTGAAATCATCAATACGGATGCCGAGGGCCGCCTGATTATGGCGGATGCTTTATATTATGCCCGCAGGCTGGGAGCTGGCCGTATTATGGATATCGCCACCCTGACAGGCGCCTGTGTTGTAGCCCTGGGTCACGTGAATGCGGGTATGATGGGTACGGACCAGAAATCCATCGATCAGCTCCGAAAGAACTGCACGATCACCGGAGAAGGACTCTGGCAACTTCCCCTTTGCGATGCCTATCGGAAGGAAATACGCAGCGAGATCGCGGATATCAAGAACGTCGGGGACCGTTGGGGCGGTGCAATTACAGCAGCTAAATTCCTACAGGAATTTACGGAGGATGTTCCCTGGGTGCATCTGGATATAGCGGGGATGGATATCGACCATGACGGCCGACCCTTTGCCTGTAAAGGCGCGACCGGTTTCGGGGTCCGGACGATGGTTCAACTTTTCGAAAAATAGAATCCCTGAAGAATAAAACAACCCTGTCGGGAATGCAGATTAAACGTTCCCACGTTCGACGTTCAACGTGAGAATGTTAAATACCGGTGTCGTCCCGGCTGCAAAGTGTGGAAATCTTTTTTGCTGCCGAAAGATCCAGTGCCCAGCGGATGGCTGTTATCATTCCTTCGTGACGTGCGATCCCTTTTCCTGCGATATCGAAGGCTGTGCCGTGATCCACGGAGGTCCGGACAAAGGGCAGTCCGAGAGTTACGTTGACCGCTTCGCCGAATCCGATCAGTTTGATCGGGGCCAGGCCCTGGTCATGGTACATTGCCAGGACGATGTCGAATTCTCCGTTGTAGGCTCTCCAAAACAGAGTGTCGGCCGGCAGAGGACCGAAGATCCGATGCGCGGGAAACTCACGAAGGGCCTGGCGGATCGCTGGCGCGATGAACGCCTCTTCTTCCGAACCTATAATTCCGGATTCTCCGGCATGGGGATTCAAGCCTGCGACTGCCACTTTTCCGCATGGCATTCCCAACCTCGGGAATTCGGTCAGGATCAGCCTTAATTTCTTCAGTATCAGATCGGAGCTGAATTGCTCGACAACCTTCTGCAGCGGCAGGTGGATTGTTGCCAGAACCACTTTCAGCTTCTCGGTCAAAAAACCCATGGCGAATTCCGGAACACCCGAAAGATGAGCCAGAAACTCCGTATGTCCCGGGTAGGAATAGCCGGCTTCCTGCAAGAATTTTTTATTCAGAGGGGCCGTGACCATGGCATCGAGTTGTCCGCGACTACAGGCTGCATGGCATTCAATGATATTGCGCGCTGCCGCCCGGCCGGTTTCAGCGGATCCTGCTCCCGGATGCACATCACCCTGGGGGATGTCCACGATGCATCGATCCGGCAGGCGGCGTTCGTTTGGAAAAGAATCGAGGGGGATCTGTTTGAAATCAAAAGGCAGGCCTAAATTGCCGGCTATTGATTCCAGGGTCGCATAGCTGCCGAAAAGAACCAGCCGGCATTTGCCGGCAAAAACATTTTGCTGTGCGGCACGTAAAGAAATTTCCGGACCGATGCCGGCCGGATCTCCCGTAGTGATCCCAAGATGGGGCAGTGAATTTTTTTGATAAATTAACAAGGATAATACCGACCGTTTCAAGGGTCAGAGTGGCGATAGCTCTGGAATAATAATGCGAGCCGGTGCTTTCAGCTAATCCAGATCCACTTCGTCGGGTTCCTGATCCTCATTCTGTTTATACATATATTTGATTACATGTTTCAGGATGAGAAGGTTGGGCCCTTCATTACGATGCACTTTGATGCAGTTTTTATCATACCATTCGATGACCCCTCGAATTTCTTCTCCATCCGTGAGCTTGACGATCATAGGAGTCTTGGCGGCCATCTGTTTGATGTAATAATAATTTTCCGCGTTCGTAACTTCAGGGGGCACCCGTTTTCTAGGTGCTGATCCATACCGGGGCATCTGGTCTTTGATGTCGGATAGACTAGGACGAATTAATTTCCGGTTTACCATATTTCTTTCCTCTTGGGAGGTATCAATCTGCTACAGCGATCTTTAAAAGTTCAGTTGCTTTTGTATTTGCGAAACCAAGTGATCGAAAAGCTGATTTGACTAAAATTTTAGACTGCAAAACTTACTTTGACAAGAGAAAAATAATTCGCTAAGTTTAACAAGTATTAGGTTTAAATAAACGCATATTTTAGTAGAGCTTCCATGCGACCCGCCCAAATTTCGCTTCTGTTTTTCCTGATTTTTTTTATTCCCTTCCAACCGGGTTTCAGTCAATCGGACAGGCCTGTAATTATTCGGGATACGGATATTTCGGAAGGAGTCGTGGATGAAGAGCAACCGGAGCCCAAAGAACGTAATCCAGACTTGGCGAAGGAAAATATTGAAATCGGAGATTTTTATTTCAAAAAAAAGAACTACGATGCTGCAATAAGCCGATATCTTACTGCCATCGAATATCAGGCTGATTCCGTTCGGGCGTACGATTCTCTTGCCAAGGCATACGAGAAAGGCGGAAAACTGCCCGAAGCGATGCGTGCCATCAAGAAATTCCTAGAGATTAATCCGGACTCGCCAGAATGCGATGATTTCCGGAAAAAGCTCGAGAAACTCGAAAAGAATCCCTCTCAAACCGAAAGGTAACATACCACATCCCTATCGCAGGCATATGGGCTCAGGACGAAAACACCAAGCCCGGGATCGGGGCATTTTATTGCTGTCGACTGCTGAGGGTTAAAAACATGGCTTCCAGGGCGAGCTGGCGGTTAACGTTGTATTTAAGCTCTCTTTTCAAATTCCCGGTTGCATCGATGGCGGATATTAATTTAGGCTTTGGGGTATTGTGGGCTATTTCTTCCAGCTTTTCCCTCAGATCGCCCTGGCCGATCCGCTCCGGTGCCGTGACGGCATAGTAGATATCTTCAAGCAACGCCGTGACGGCATCCACCCAGGTCGCGAAAGATTTTTTGTCCTTGGATACCTGGGCTGCCAGGAGGCTTGTTCCCGTGAAATCCTCCCCTTTCAGGAGTAGTTTGACGAAACGAAAGGCCTGTTCCCGAATTTCCCGGTAGGCAATCGTATCGAAAGTCATGGCCGCCGCCAGGCTGCCCCCGCTGAGTGCCGCGGAAAGCTGTGCATCCTCGGCAGTCATTTTGCCTTCGGACCGGAGATATTGTTCGATTGTTTCCCGCGGGATTTCTCCGAACTGAAGCAGGCGGGCGCGGGAGCGGATGGTTTCCAATAATATGTACGGATTCGTGGTTATGAGAATAATAATGGTCCGACTGGCAGGTTCCTCCAGGGTCTTCAACAGGCTGTTCTGGGCTTCAATTTTCATCTGGTCCGCAGGATCCAATACGGCCAGCCGGTACCGGGCTTCAAAAGGCTGGAACGCGACTTCGTCAATAAGCTCCCGGACCTGATCGATGCTGATGGTTGTTTTTTCCGGTTCTATCAAACGGACGTCGGGATGCCTCTGCATCCGGAGCCTGCAATTTTCACAGGTTCCGCAGAAACCATTCCCCTGGGTCGACTTGCATTGAAGATGCCTGCTTTTCAGTGTCGCGTAGATCTTTTTACAGGCGGAGCACTCGCCGCAGGCGTCTTTATCGACGGGTGAAAGGCAATTCAATACCTGCGCCAGGAGAAGGGCAAGAGTGCACTTGCCGATTCCCGCAGGGCCCGCGAAAATCATGGCATGGGGCAGTCGGTCCTGTTCGTTCGCACGTTTGAGAACTTCAATGATCCGGGGATTTCCTATGAAATTGTCCAGATGGAGAGTCTGTTCCATGATTTTTAATGCAACCTGACTTGAAAAGGTTTTGCCGTGTTTCCCTGCTGCGTTTAATCACGCGGGACGTTCCGCGTTAAAATCCTTGGCGTTAAGGTGCGGAAATTGTCATGCCTGATTCGCGTTCCAGTCGGTCCATTCCGCACAGCCCTGATCATTCGCTTTTTTTACTGCCTGCGTGCCGACGATGTCCAGGTGTCGATTAAAGGCGCTATGCGGGAAAATACCTCGTCCGGAGTTCCCGAGGCCGCAACGATATGGATTCTTTCGGGAAACCGGTCCGCCAGTTTGAGGTACGCACCCCGGACTCTCTTGTGAAAGGAGAGATCTTCCGCCTCGAATCGTCCTTCCGCCCCCGCAACCGGGCAGGTTTCATTGCGTTGCCGCGCTCTTGGGAGACCTTCCTCCGGGTCCAGGTCCAGCAGAAGGGTTTTATCCGGTTCGGTTATGCCGATAAGGCGTGTCAGTTCCTCGACTGTTGATTCCGCAATGCCCCGGGCTGCACCCTGATA
>DKBB01000142.1 GCA_002451015.1 Acidobacteria bacterium UBA6911 | reverse complement strand
GAACTACTTAACGCAAAGGCGCTGAGACGCCAAGCCGCAAAGAAATAAAATGGTACCTCTTTTCCGGGGTACCATTTTTTTCTGGAATGGACTGTGAAACAGCGAAAAGTAAGACCGATCTTGGGGCATATTTGTACCTTTCTGCTGGTTTCCAGCATCGGGTACGCCCGGGAGGCGCTGGACCTGTTCCCGGAACAGCCCGGAAGGCTGCTCTGCTGGACGGAAAGCCGTTCCGATCCCCGACCGCTTAATATCTGCTATCTGAAAGTCGCGCTCGATACGGAAAAGTTGGCGATTGTGGCGCTTCCGGGAGAGGATCCTGACGGACCGGGGCCCGCGGAAAGTCAACTGACACAGCCTGCGGAATTATTCGGAAGATATAACGCCCTGGCGGCGGTCAATGCGAATGCCTTCGCCGCACTGGATACGGACAGGTCGGCTTTTCCACGCTGGTACGAAGGACAGCCGGTGGATATCCACGGCCTGGTGGTGTCGCGGGGCAGAATAATCAGTCCCGTTGAAGACATGCGCACGCCTTTCTGGCTCGATGCCCTGCGGAAACCCAACATCGGCGACCCGGCCGAAGGCGTATCCGCAATGGAGGCCATATCCGACTGGTTTTCCCCGTTGTTGATACGATCCTGGATCATTCCGGTTGCGACCGATGCGGCGCTGCATCCGCGTACGGCACTGGGATTTGACGACAGCAGCGCGTGGCTCTTGCTGGTGGTGGTCGACGGCCGCCAGCCCGGCTTCAGCGAGGGGGTAACGCTGTACGAGCTGGCAAAAATCCTGCAGTCGGAAGGCTGCACCCAATCGATCAACCTGGACGGCGGCGGCAGCAGCATCATGCTGATCCGGGAATCGGGCAAAGAGGTGCGGACCGTTAACAGTCCTTCCGGCGGAACGCACCGGCCGGTGCCCGTCATGCTGGGCGTAAGAAAATCCACAAAATAAAATGTCGGTTTTTAGAACATTGTGTTTTCGTTCAATGATTTCTCAGGCACTTCCTGCACAACGTCCCAGTGTTCCACAACCTTTCCATTTTCAAGACGGAAGATATCGACAACGGCTCGACCCCGGTCCTCCGCGTTTCCCTTCGGATTATTATGGATTGCCACCAGGTCTCCCTCTGCGATCACCCGTTTGATCTCTGCAGAGGCTTCCGGATTTCCCTCTAAATAAGGTCCGAGAAAATCGATGGCCGGCTGCGCGCCCGTAGCTGCATAGGGATTATGCTGTATGTAGATGGGATCGGCGTAAAGCTCAAAAGCCTCGGCGACTTTATGTTCATTGAAGATCATATTGAAGAAGGCAACCGCGGTCTCCTTGTTTTTTTCTACCTGAACTTTCTCCTGTAGGGCCGCTTGTGCTTCAGGATCCGGCTGCGGTTGGGAGCAAGCAACGGAAAACGTCAAAAGCAACAGTACACCCAGAACAATACCCGGCTTAAACCTTATATTTCCTGCATTTAAAGGCTGCAACATCATTTTCACCTCCGCTGTTAATGTGAATGGGGCATTCTATCAAAATAGTGGCCGGAATACATCAGACGTATGGGCTGCGGATATTGGGAATCCAATATTAATTCTGCTATCGCTCATTTAAGGTGGATTGCCATGCTTTTTCAATCACCTGAAGGAACAGGGTTTCGGCCGCTTCCTCACCCTTTTCCTCCATTCCGACCAGGTCCAGGAAGGTCTGTATCGGGGATGCCACATTCAATCCCTCCATTTCCTGCATGCCGAAAAATACCCCTTCGTCATGGGGAAGCATCAGGGTGACATTGGACTCGGAGTCCGCGCGCGCAAGATGTAAAAAATCGGCGGTCTGTTCCGCATTCCCGTCGACGTAGGCATACACTCCTGCAGATTCGCCGATTGAAGCCAGGTAGCGGTAGGCGGAAAGAGAGGTCAGGGCATAACGCCATCTCTTTTTCGAGAAAACGCCTGCCAGCCTGGATTCCAATACTGCCGGGGTTTCGGATGAATGGAAATGAAAAAGGGTGTTTTTATATAAAGAGTAATTTTTCCCCCAATCGCGCAATATTTGCACCGGCTGCGTCAGTTTCAGGCCGTGCTTATCGAATACGGCCCATTCCCGGTCTACCAGCGCTTTTTTCACATTGAAAACCTGTCCGATGCTGACACCGGCCGCTTCACTCAGATCCGTCAATTTCCATTTCAGGTTCGGATCGAAAAGCAGCGCCCGCAGTACCCGGGAGGAGCGTGTTTCATACAGGGATTTCAAGGACCGTTTGGACACAAAGCGGTTGGGCCTCCCCTGACGTTCGATATAGATACCGTCGAATGCCAGACGGCAGTTCCCTGCGAGATCGATAGTGCCGGCGCCCGCCTCCCGGCAGATTTCCGCCGCCGATTTCGAAATGAAGGGAGCGGCGAATACCGGATAGGTATTTTCCGGTGAGTGGGACAATTGCATCGATAACAGGGCAACCGTCTCCCTGGCATACCGAGGCTGACCGTTGCTGCTGATTCCAACAATCAACCGAAAGGTTTCGCGCCCGGTAACCGCTTCTATTACACGATCCGCACGGGAATCCGTTTTATCGGGGGCATCATGAAGCTTGGTCACCGACGGCACTTCTTGAAGACATTGGAGCAATAATTCCATTATATTCTGCGGCAGGTCGGCATCTTTCATTCCATGCAATCCTTTCAGCTTGTGTTGAAAAAATGAATATTAAAGAAAAATGGAATATTAACAATAATTTCATCTGTATACCATTTTTCATCGTATGTTGAAAGTTATAAATAAAATGAAAATACTTTATTTTGTATTCAGGTATTCCAGCAAATTTTAGAAAAGACAGATTAGAAATGGAATGAAAGGGAAATTCCTGTTTCATTGTTCCGTCTGGAGTTGCCGATGCGGTTCTATTTGTTAATGAAATGTGCCGATATCGGACCCGCACACGCTCGGGCTAAAGTCGCTGTCGTATCCTTGCCGCTGAAAACATTATTATCCCAATTGCCGTCATAGAGCTCTTTGATTAATCCTGGAACACTGCCAATGGCTGCTGCTGCAGCCATTCTTTCTACAGGATACAGGGCGGTCTTGCGATGCAGAAAATTTCTCTGATCCCGCCGAATGCGGCGGATAAACCGAAATGAAGGGCTTTGTGGCTGACGCCCCTGCGGTTGACCTAACAGAAATTATCATCAGGACGGGTACCGTGATCGTGAAGAACCGTATAATTTTCCTCCTCAGACTCCAATCCCTGCATTTTCCCGACGGTTAGATCGGTGCGCTTCGCTGAGGATGGTTGCCTGGATAATATCGCTTATGGCTGCAAGTATCTCCAGTTCCTTTATCGATTATTCCGCCCTGGAACTTTTTTCCGTTTTTCAGTTTATTCCTGCAACGGAGTGTCTCAGGAATGAAACAGAATGCAAGGAAGCGTCTGATTCCGGGGAATTTTCCGTAAGCGATCCTCAATTTTCGTATACAATCGGCATGCTTGCACCCATACCAAAGTTCGAATCAATGAAAAGGAGTCTTAGATGTCGGGAAAAGAAAAGAACCGATCCGGCAAAGAATCCTCCGATGGTAGGCGGGGATCCATTTCCCGCAGAGAATTCACCATCGGATCCATCACGGCGTTTGGCGCCGGCTCCGCGGCCGGAGCAATGCCCGGTACGGCTGCGCCTTCGGAAACT
>DKBB01000385.1 GCA_002451015.1 Acidobacteria bacterium UBA6911 | reverse complement strand
GTCAGTGCCGGGGAAAGAGACGCTCTGTTGGAAGAGGTGCGCGGGGTTCGTGACGCCATGAGGAGAGAAGACAAGCCTTCAGCGCCGCCAATAGTAAAAAAAATCGAAGAACTCTATGATAAATACGGCTGGGCTGTGGATGTATTGAGGAAATTGTTCGTTGGATTTTAATAATACTATTGTTCAATCTATCCGCGGGAAAGTGCGCCTTGCTTTCTTGGGGCGTTTTTACCGCGGTGTTCTCTGGTGAAGTATAGGCTTGTGCTAGCGGGCATGCCCGGCACCCTCCCATTGTCTCCAGATGGAACGGAGTACCGACAATACCATGATCCGTCTACAACGGCGTTAAACAGCAAATTTGCATATAGGATAGATCTGTATTGCATTTCTTTTCCGGAGGATTATAGATCGATGTCATGATTAGTATGAGGCTGGTTAGCAGCAGGAATACGATTGCTACCAGCAAGATCGGAAATTTATTCAAGTGCGGTTGGCCTCTGGGGATCTGCGAGCTGACAAAATACAGCGCGGCAACCCATGCGAATCCGATCATTAGCACAACTATGTTGGTAAACCAGGTACGGTAGACGACAATCTCTTCAGTCGCATGAAAATAGAAAAGATCGCCACTGTTTATGGTCCAGCCGATGACGACGAAGCAGGTGGCTATGCCCCAGCCCAGGAGATTCAGCGTCAGTTCTCTCCAATAATTATCTTCCATATTGCAACGTCCAGGTGGCTGGTAGTTACGGCGATGTGATATGTTGCCGCATCGCCTGCATCACGAAGCGCTGGCTTGGCGCGAATAACCAATCTGCGTCGTGAGCCCCTCCATAGTAAAATTATAGTGGAATATCACAGGAAACCAACGATTTCAGCCCGTCTGGGATGGGAAGAAGAGATCCCGTGGTGGCACCGGCAAATTATTTACCAATGAGAACAACGTGCATTGCAAACAAGAAAATACTGTGCTTGACTTGGGATATAGGCAGGTTGCCAGTTTCGGGGAGTCTATCGGCTGCTGAGAAAAGGAGGTCTGTATGCTGGTTATGGTCAGCGATTTACACTTTGTCGATAATAGCGCCGGGAAACACAATGTGTCTTCGGACGCGTTTAAGATATTCTTTAATGACCTGGCGAGTACCTGCGACTGGATTAAAAAAGACAAAGGGGTGGAAATCCAGGAAATAAAGCTTGTATTTCTTGGTGACATATTTGATTTATTGCGCACTGAAATGTGGTTTGATCATCCGTTGGATGAAAGGCCCTGGGGAAATAACAGTGACTTGATTGAAAAACACGCCAATTCCATATTCGATAAAATAGTAGAGGTCAATAAAGCTACGTTTCTAATGCTCGGAGGCCGCCTGCAAGAACAATTTTCGCTTCCGGTAGAACCCAAGAGAATATTCATCCCGGGAAATCACGACAGGTTGTGTAATAAGTTTGTCAGCTTGAGAGCTAAAGTACGTAATGAATTGGCACTGGATACCGATGCGTCGATACCATTCCCTTCCTACATCGAGGACTATGATTATGGCTTGTTCGCGCGCCATGGTCATGAGTACGACGAGTTTAATTATGAGGGAAGCGATAAATTTAGTTATGAAGATTACATGAAAACCCCTATCGGTGACCCGATAACCACCGAGTTGATCGCAAAAATACCCTGGAAAATAGCACAACAGGAAGAAGTCAGAAAGCTGCCGACGGATGAGAGGGAAAAATTGATAAGCAACTTTCAAGAAATAGAAAACGTACGACCTTTCGGCGCAACCTTGCAGTGGTTGCTCTATCAGGTGCATAAAAAGCCGAACTTGAAAGGGGCAATCGATGCGGCGGTCGATGAGGTAATTAAGGAATTCAGGGAATTGCCGTTTGTCATGAAATGGTATTCACGGCACGATAAATGGACCAATCCGGTGGATGAGGCGGACAAGATTCAGGCCGTGCTGTTTTTGCTGGATAAATTCAGTGTATTTTCTTTTAAAAATATCCTGCAGGTACTCGACAAAGTTAACGTGCTGGCTTTCAAGGATGATTACCAAAAGGCCGCGGTAAAGGAATATAGAAACATGGACGAAAGATTGCAGTACATCGTTTACGGCCACAGTCACACCCCTCGCCATGTTCCTTTGTCGGTTGGTAAGAATGGAAATAACAGCGACCGCGAATATATTTATCTCAATTCGGGGACATGGAGAAGCCGGCACTACAAAACGGAAGACGGGCTGGGATTCAGCAGTGGCAAGAATCTTACTTACATTTCGTTTTACAAAAAAGAAGAACGAAAAACAAAGTATCCTTCGTTTGAATCCTGGACGGGGAGAATGAAAACGCTTGAATCGTGATCGTATGCAGGATTCCTGGGATAGGATACCAATTTTGCAGGTATCGCTTCGCTGAAAAAAAAGTCGCGCATGGGGTGCCAGGATGGCCGGATTGCCACGGGCGATAGTATCCAACAACACTCAGGCTGACACGTAGGCTGGTCGATCCAAGATTATTTATTGAACGGAGGCGCCGGTGAAACAAGGGCGTGGCCGGAGTCAGGTGGCGAATTTATGAAAATGGGTATACTGTCCTCCGAACTCGGCATCCGTGCCCGATGTCGTATTCCGCCTTACC
>DKBB01000060.1:18720-19132 GCA_002451015.1 Acidobacteria bacterium UBA6911 | reverse complement strand
GATGCCTGCACGTCGGAAACGATCATGGAAGGGGTCTATGCCACCGGAGATGCTGTTCACGGGGCGGGAACGATTATCGGGGCGATCGCCTCTGGAAGAAAGTGCGCAATGGCTGTGGACGGATAGCTGGATGGCAGCGGCTTGATCCATGAAAAACTGGCCCCGGTGACCGAATCCTCTCCGAAACTCGTTCTGGAAAAAGAATTTGCTTTTAAGGAACGGTGCGAACCGGTTTGTGTTTCTCCCGGGAGGCGGGTGAGGAGTTTCTGCTTGGTCGATCAGGGGCTCGAGGAATATGCGGCCGCTTATGAGTCGGGTCGTTGCCTGCAATGCCATCTTCGAATGAAGATCGCGACAGTAAAGGTATGGGGAAGCTACTGACCCATGCGGATTCGGGTCTTGGTAGCTTGCG
>DKBB01000060.1:0-18693 GCA_002451015.1 Acidobacteria bacterium UBA6911 | reverse complement strand
TATCAGGGCCAAGCGGATCCGCTTGGCCCTGATAACGTTTTCAGCCTGGGCACGGGTCCGTTGACACTGGCAGGGACCGTATCCACGTGCCGGTTCACGGCCATGGGTAAATCCCCCCTGACCGGGTACTGGGGCGACGCCAACAGCGGCGGGAACTTCGCAATCGCCCAGAGGGCCTCTGGCTACGACATGATCTTTTTCGAGGGCAAAGCCGAACGCCCGGTTTATCTCCTCATCACCAACGGTAAAGCGGAGCTTAAGGATGCCTCCCAATTGTGGGGCAAGGACACGGTGGAGACCGAAGTTGCGATTCGAGAGGAGAACGGGGGCAAGGATTACAGGGTCGTCTGTATCGGTCCTGCCGGTGAAAACTGCGTCCGAGTGGCTGCCGTCATCAACGATCACGGGCGGGCCGCGGCCCGGGCAGGCTTGGGCGCAGTCATGGGATCCAAGAATCTCAAGGCCGTTGCATGCATGGGATTCCAGCGCCCCGGGATCCACGATATCCAGACAGTCAAAGACCTGGTGGCGGAGATCACCAACGACATGGTCAACGATCCTTCCGGAATGTACATGGTATTGAGCAGCACGGGAACCCCGGGGGCCATGAAGCCGCACCTGGCGGTGCACGACGTTCCTATCAAGAACTGGGCCGGAAACAATGTCGAGGATTTTCCGAAGGAGCTGTGGAACAAGGTCGGCTGGGACGCCCTGGAGAAGTATGTGGTCGAGAAATACGCTTGCGAGGACTGCAAGATCGCCTGCGGCGGATGGCTTGAAGTGCCCGGCGGGAAATATCCCCTCAAGAAAACCCATAAGCCGGAATACGAATCCCTGGCCGCTTTCGGTCCCGACTGCCTGAACGACAATATCGAATCCCTGATCTACGCCAACCATCTGTGCAACCGCTACGGGATGGATACGATCGGTACGGGTTCGGTCATCGCCATGGCGATCGAATGCTTCGAAAAGGGCCTGCTGACCAAGAGCGATACCGACGGCATGGAACTGACCTGGGGCAACAGCGATGTGATCGTCGACCTCGTTCACAAGATCGCCAAACGGGAAGGGATCGGCGATCTCCTGGCCGAAGGGGGCAAAATAGCGGCCGAAAGGATCGGCAAGGGCGCGGAATTCATGGCTATGCATGTCGGCGGCGAGCTGATGCCGATGCACGATCCCAGGCAGGCTCCAGGATGGGGGGCGACCTATTGTTCGGATCCCGGTCCGAGCAAGCATACGCGAGGCGGCACGCAGTTCGCCGAAGACGGACACGGCCCCGAGCTGATCTGCAAGATGCTGGGCATTCCCGCTGAACTGGAAAAGTACAATCCTGAAGGGAAGGGGAAGTACCACGCGATCATGGCCGGCTGGCAGCATTTGACCAACACGTCGGGCGCCTGCCTGTTCGCGGCCGACGGCCTGAACTTCCGCTTCGTCGACGTCATGAAGGGGATCACGGGATGGGACCTGACTCCCGAGAACCTGGTCGAAACCGGCCAGCGGATCGCGACCATGCTGCATGCCTTCAACCTCAAGCATGGATTCCAGCCTTCCGACTACAAGATTCCCGCAAGAGTCTGCGGCGATCCGCCTCTTACCGCCGGAAAGCTCAAGGACGTAAAGATCGACTTCGAGGAGCTGAAGCGGCAATATTACGAAGCCATGGGCTACGACGTCGACACCGCCGCCATCAAGCCGGAAACCATCCAGAAGCTCGGCCTGCAGGATATTCTGTAAACTTTGGAGTGCGCAAGCTTGCTTGCGCCTTTGTAACGGTCTGTATAATCGAAACAAAGGCGGCAGCAAGCTGCCGTACTCCACAACAGTTGATTGCTCAAATTTCCACGCTATTTCCCAACCTGTAGTACAATAAAAATCTAATAATCTAAATTGAAAATAACCTATATTGGATCGGAATCCTGGCGAATCCCGGTTTCTTTGTCATATCCTCAGGGTCGAGGAGTGATTCGGCCTCTGCCCACACGGCGAATAATTTCGCCGGTTCCGTCCAATTTAAGTCAGTCAAAAAAATTATCATCTGCTACGGTTTTGGAGGTAAGAGGGCTCTTGTTGGCTCTTGTGTCTTCTCTATGGATGGTGATTTACCAAGAGCCAAAAAAGATGGCATGAAAATTGAATATGTATCCTATAGTGAAAAAGGAAATTCAGCCTTATATATGAGGCTAAAGCACCGGAACAGGGCTTTCGGAATTCTTCGCAGCAGTTGCATGACTAATAAACGATTTGTCTGACAATTCGCTCCAACGACCGGTCCGCCGCGCGCACCGCCATGGAGTTCAAACGTCAGGCTTCCGATCGACACATTCGTTGGTGACACATTTTAAATCATCATCCGAAAGAAAACGAGGGACACAAATTATGAGACTGCATTGCGCTGTTTTTATTACGTTACTTATTGTACCCGCGTTCGTCGCTGCACAGGAAAGTCTCGGTACTTACGAAGACCGTGTGGCGGTCGAGGACGTCATGGCGCGGTATGTGTGGGCGGTGGATTCATTCGATGCTGAAGGCTACGTTGCCGTGTTCACGGACGACGCCGTCATCGATTCCAACGGCAACATCAGTAAAGGACACGAGGAGATACGCAAGATCGTCACGGGCCTCATCGAGCGGCGCGACGGCAACAAGACGAAGGGATTGCCGACTTCAAACCTGTACCATATGATCGGTAACGTTCGCATCACGTTCCCGAGACCCGGCGAAGCCCTGCACCGGTCGTACTGGCAGACGGTAGTTCGCGACAAGGACGGCAGGATGACCGCGGCCGCAATGGGTCGTTCCGAAGACCGGCTCCTCAAGCGCAACGGCAAGTGGCTGATTCAGGAGCGCAAACTGACTGTATTCACCGACTGACCGCCATAAAGCCGGATAACGAGAAGCCCGACAATTTGCTCCGTCAGTCGGTCATCTTTGAGGCCTGCGGCTGTGCTCAGACGTCAGGCCAAAGGAGATTCGTATGACAACAATCGAACTGTTTTTCGCTCGCTACGAAGAAGGGGCCAATTCTTTTGATCCGGATCTCGTGTGCTCACAGTACACAACGGAATTCATGGGAGGCGGTCCGGGCGGTGTCGTGTGTGGCCGCAATGACCAAAGTCTTCGTCAAGCCTTCGTTCAACGGAAGGCTTTCTTCAAAGAAATCGGGTTCAAACGTGCCAGAATATTGCATATAGAAAAAACTTCCCTCGACGACCGTTATACTATGGCCAAAGTCCACTGGCACATGACTTTTGAAAAGCAGCCGGGCCACCCGCTCGATTTCAAGTTCTTTATAACCTATTTCCTGTTTGACTCCGGCTCCGGGCCAAAGGTGGTCTTTTGGATTTCCCATGAGGACGAGCAAAAAGTCATGCAGGAGGCGGGCCTAATTCCAGGGGAGAGCGGATAATTCATTAAAGCCACAACGGCAATGCTGAGCTTTAACGTCGGTTCTGAAGCTAAAGCATGATTGATCTTTTAAGGCGGAGTTAATATGCGCAAAAAGGAAGACGGCGAGACACGATATTATATCGATCTGGATTTGAAATCCGGCGAGATCCTTAGTTATGATTACGATCAACGGGACCGGCTGGTAAAACAGGTGTTGGCAAAGCCCTTTCACCATAGGGTTTTCATTACAAAAGGACAGTATAATAAGCTCGACCAGAAGCACTCGAAGCTTTCAGGTATATAAATATCACAGCGGCTTTCATGACTATGGGAAGTGAAGGTTGGTTTCGGGGATGAACGGGTGAAATACGATATCACAGCCTTCGACAACAGCAAACACAGGAACCAGGTCATTATGTTGTGGAACGAAGTCTTCGGCTATGAAGCGGCCCACAATGCTCCTGATCTTGTAATCGACAAGAAAATCGAATTCGGGGATGGTTTGTTTTTCGTCGCCGTGGATAACGATGTAGTGATCGGCACTGTTCTGGCCGGCTACGACGGGCACAGGGGGTGGATATATTCCATGGCCGTATCCATGCCTTATCGTAATAAAGGTCTGGGATCAAAACTACTTTGTTTTGCAGAGGAGAAGCTTGCTGAAATTGGCTGTTTGAAAGTCAATCTGCAAATCATCGAGGGGAATGAAGAAGTTGAAACGTTTTACCATTCAAACGGCTACAAAACCGAAAAAAGAATCAGCATGGGGAAACGGTTGAAGCAAAATTCATAAATGGTGTTAGACCATAGCAAGGCATTGCAAAGCTATAAGCGCCATTGCTCCATCAAAAACCAAACCCTGCACTCAGGAAGTCGTGTTTTTTTCTTCTTCTTAAAAATATTTCATTTTCCATAAATTCATGGTGTGAAAATCCTTCAAGTTCAACGGGTGCTTTCGATTGGCGGAATGGGTGGTGGCTCCACTTCGATAAAGAGCGGGAAGTAAAACAGGGGGACATACTTAATTCTGCAGATTAAGTATGTCCCTGTTTTTTTCAGTTACTTCCCGAAGCCCTCGCTCTCCGGGGCGGAGATGAAGGTCATAGACTGGGTGATACCGGGCTGGCCGCCTGCGACGCACATCACCTGGCCTGTAACATAAGACGACAATTCCGATGCGAAGAACAGCGCCGGTCCGGCGATCTCTTCCGGTTTCCCCATCCGGCCCAGCGGCACTTCCTTCTTTCCAAGTGCCGCGAAGAATGCCTGCTTTTTCTCTTCCGACATGCCTACGGAAAGCGGATCCCAGAACGGGGTTTCAATCGGACCCGGCACGATGCAGTTCACATGGATGCCGAAAGGGGCCAACTCGAACGCAAGATTTTTCATCAGGCCGATAATGCCCGATTTTGCGGAATGGTAGGCCAGCACGGATATCGAGGGACGAACGGCGCCCATGGAGGAGAGCATGATGATTTTTCCGTAACGCTGTTTTTTCATGTGAGGCACGGTTGCCTTGCAGAGCATGAAGGCGCCTTTAAGGTTCAGCGCCAGGACCCGGTCCCACTCGTCTTCGTCCGAATGCTCCAGGTCGGCCCCCCCGGCGGCCCCGGCGTTGGTGATCAGGATATCGATCTTACCGAATTTATCGATGGCCTGGCCGATCAATGACTTGATGTCTTCGCTCTTGCTGACGTCGGCCTTGATCGCAATGGCGTCCCGCCCGCCGGCCTTGATTGCTTCGGCGACTTCCCGGGCCTTGTCCATCTGGATATCGTTGACCACTATGTTGCAGCCTTCACTCGCGAATTTCAGTGCCGTGGCCTTGCCCATACCGTTGGCGCTGCCGGTAATAACCGCCACTCTGTTTTCAAGTAACAATTCCATATCCTCCGTTTGCCGTTGTATTTTCCCCCTCCACTTTATTATCAACGGGAAACGGGAAAACCGGAACGGGAAACCTCTTTAATGCATCAACGTCCCGCCCGTTATATTGATATCCACGCCGGTCAGGTATTCCGACTGATCGGTGACCAGGAAGAAGATCAAATTGGCGATGTCCTCGACGGTTCCCATGCGCTTCAGGGGCACCATGTCGGAAAGCATTTTGTATTCGTCTTTCCGGAACTCTTCCACCGTGATGCCTTTTTTCTTGCTGTGCATGGTTGCGTCGTCGTCGCGCAGGTTGGTGGCGAAGAAGCCGGGATTGATCGAGTTGACATTGATTTTGTAGGGAGCCAGCTCCATGGCCAGAGCCTGGGTGATGCCGATGACGGCCCATTTCGACGCAGCGTAAGCAGCGCTGCCGGGGCAGGGCAGTTTGCCCGCCGCCGAGGCGATATGCACAATCTTTCCGCCCTGGTTCTGGCGGATCAGTTCCTTGCCGACTGCCTTGGAGATGACCATGGTTCCGATCGCGTTGACGTCAAAAAGCGCTTCCCAGTCTTTCACGTCGCCGTCGACGATGTTCACGCCCACGGGGCCGCGCGTCCCGGCGCAGTTGACCAGGATGTCGATCCGGCCCAGCTTTTCGATCGTCTTTTTGACGGCCGCTTCGCACTCGGCCAGGTTCACTACGTCTGCCACGGCCGAAGCTGCCTTGCACCCGGCGGCTTCAATTTCCTTGACGACATCTTCCAGCCCTTTCCAGCCCTCATCCCCGGCCCACGCACTTTTCGGTGAAGCGAATGCATCGGTCACCATCACGTCGGCGCCTTCCTGCGCCAGCCGAACCGCAACAGCTCTCCCCATGCCCCGGCTCGCCGCTGCACCTGTCACGAATGCCACTTTGCCGTTTAAAGCGTTACCCATTGAACTGCCTCCTCGTCGATTAAAGATTGAATATTGAAGATTAAAAACTGAAATCAGCTTATGTCAAAAGCCTTATGATCTCCCTGATATCTTCGAGTTGCTCCAGTTGTCCGACCAGCTCAATAATTTTTTCGACCCGCCCGGAATCGAGACTCTTTGCGCAATCCCTGAATTTATTTGCGCAGTCGTCAAACGACATGGGCCGTTCGAGGCTGCCGAGAGGAACCTGCACCACTTTCTCAAAAACATTGCCGTCCGTCGAGGTGATCTTTACCCGTGTGGGATCGGGACCGGGTTTACTTAATGTGTTGTCTACCTCGAGCCGCATCTTCCGCGTAACTTCCAGGACATCCTTGTTTTTGATGGCGCTTTCTGTAAAGTCATCCAGCCCGACGCGTTTGCCAACGATAGCGGACGCGACGCCCCAGGGGATGCTGAACTGGGCGTCCACGGGGCTGCGCGGCGACTTCTTGGCTTCTTCCGGCGTGCAGAGCAGGGAAAGGTGCGCGTCGGTAACCGTCAGGACTATTTCCTTTATATCTTCGCTCCGGATGCCATCCTCGATTGCCAGGGACAATCCCGCGTCGATTGCCGGATGAACGCCCCGGCAGCAGGGATAGGGTTTGATGGCGACATTGGCGCCTTCGAAGCGCTTTCCCAAATCGGCCGTTAGAATTTCCCGGCTGTAATCGCCGTCCATGTATTGCTGATACAGGCCCCATTCACCTTCAAAACTGTTTGTTGAACCTGTCACACCGGCTTTTGCCAAAAGCGCAGCCGTTATGCCTCCCTTGATGGCGAACCCCGGCCCGAGTCTTTTAGTCAGCGCCCCGTCTTTGACGCACTGGCCGTTGCCCGCGCACTGGTGGTAGCCGATACCGATGGCGTCGACGATTTTTTCTTCAGGCAATCCCATAATCCTGGCTGCTGTCGCCGCAGAACCTACGAAGCCGAACAGGGAAGTCAGATGCCAACCTAAGTCTATGGGATTCTTGCCTGGAGTGGTCGCCAGGGCCAGCCGGCACATCATGTCGACGCCAAGCGCCGTAGCCGTAATCAGCTCCTTGCCGATGAAATTCCCCTCGGCTTCCGCGACAGCCAGCGCAACCGGGATGGCCGCGATTCCCGGATGCATGACGGCGGCTTCGTGCACGTCGTCGAAATCGAGGGCGTGCGCCATAGTGGCGTTGGCCTGCGCGGCGTTCGGCGCTGGCACTTTCAGGCGGCTTCCGATGATGCTGCTCTCCTCCTTGCCCCCCCATTCCTCCATCAACCTGCAGACATGCGTGGCCCCCGGCTGCGAAATCCCGCCCAGGGCGACACCCAGAAGATCCAGGATTTCCTTCTTGGTGGCGTCGACGACATCGCAGGAAAGATCATCGTATTTCGTATTTGCGAAGTTCCGGGCAAAAAGAACGGCAGCGTCCATACCTTATCCGTTTCCCGTTCCCCGTTTCCAGTTTTCCGTTAAAAAATACGGGGAACCGGAAACGGGAAACGCTGAACGTTTTTATTAGTTGTCAAAGTCGTCGAGGACCTTGAACCGATCATGCTTCTCGTGTGCAGCCTCTTTCACACCCTTGTCGCGTCTCATCTTGAAGAAATTGATTTCGTCCTCGTCCAGAACCCTGTTGGTCTGCACCGTGTGCATGATGTAATGATCGACCAGTCCGCGATCGATGCCCATGGCCGTGTAGATCATCTCCCGCATCGCCTTTCCGACCGCGATGCCGTCCTTGGGATGGAGACACAGGCCGTGCGCCAGATTCCGAACCTCTTCGTCGAGCTTGTCCGCCGGCACAGCCTTGTTGATCAACTGGTATTCCGCAGCTTTTATGCCGTTGAATTTTCGACCCGTGAGGCAGAGCTCCATCGCGCGCGTGAATCCGCAGCGCAGTATCATGATGGGTGTGAGGGTCATGCCTCCCTGGCCGAGACGCTCCTCAACGTGTCCCATCTGGCAATCTTCGCTGGCAATGATCATGTCGCAGTGCGATACGATATTAAACGCGATGCCGAAACAATAGGTATGAAGTTGAGCGATGGTCAGCTTCTTGCAGTAGAGAATTCTTCTGTGAAAATCCAGAAAAACGCGCCGGTCGAATTCGAATTTGACCCTCAGAGGGATGCGCTGTTTGGTTTTCTCTCCGGGTTTGGGGTCCTTCATGCCGTAAACATAGCCGACACCCGTTAAATCGGCGCCCGCGCTGAAGGCTTTTCCTTCACCCTTGAAAACGACGACCTTTACGTCGTCATCCCGTTCGGCCTCGTCCAGAGCCGCCGTCCAGTCACGAAAGATCTCGGGGCCTATGGCGTTTAGCCTGTCAGGCCGGTTCAGTGTGATGAATGCAACCTGTTTCTCTTTTTCGTACTTTATAAACTCCAAATCCATAATGAATCCTCCAAGTATTATTCAAGCACGCCCGCGGCAAGAAGCTCCGCAAATTCCTCATCCGTCTTGCCCAGGATTTTCTTGAGAATGTATTCGTTATGTTCTCCCATGCACGGGCTTGGTGAAGCAGCTTGCGCCGGCGTCTTTGACAGGACCATGCTGGTTCCCAGATGCGTGAATTTGCCCATCTCCCTGTGTTCTATCGGCCACAACAGACCGCGCTGGCGCAGTTGGGGATCCTCGTATATATCGGATGCATCCTCTACGATTCCGGCGGCAACGCCCGCTGCCTGGAGCAGCGTCATGACCTCCTCCGGAGTTCGACCGATCGTCCATGTCTCAATTACGGCGTCCAGTTCCTTTTCATTTTCTTTCCGGTGCTGCAATGTGTCGAACCGCGAATCCTGTGCCAGGCCGGATTTGCCCATAGCGCCGCAAAGTGCTGCCCATTGGACTTCATCGGTTACGGCGATGGTGCACCAGCGTTCTTCTCCCTTGCAGGGATAGACGTTATGCGGCGCGGCATAGTCGACGGCGTTTCCGTTCCGGACCGGTTCTCTTTTGTTGATCGCCGCATCAAGAATACCCGGCAGCAGGTAATAAAGTGAGGTTTCAAACTGTGCCAGGTCGATGAGCTGTCCTTTTCCGGTTCTGTCGCGATAATCCAGTGCCGCGATCAAAGCGGCCGAAACAAAACGCGGGCTGATGCCATCGGTATAGGCGCCTATGCCGACAGGCAGGGGGCCTCCGTCCGGCCACCCGATGTAATTGGGAATTCCGGCAATAGCCGCAAGAATCATTCCAAAGGCGGCCAGGTTCTTGTAGGGGCCTTCAATTCCGAAACCGTTCTGCCGCACCATGATGATATCGGACTTGATCTTCTTCAACTCTTCGTAGCCGAGATTCCATTTGTCCATGACGCCAGGTGTAAAATTTTCCATGACGACGTCCGACCAGGCGATCAACTCTCTGGCCACGCTCAAACCCTGCTGGCTTTTCATATTCAACGACAGGCTCATCATGTTGGCGCTGAAGTGATTGAAGTACCCGCTCCGATTGAGCCCGGGAATGCTATCTTTATAAGGTGCCGATGTTCTTGTGACGCAGGGGCGAAGGCTCGTTTCCACCCTGATGATGGTTGCACCGTAATCGGCGAAGAACTTCAGTGTCAGCGGACCTACCAGAGCCCAGCTGAACGCTGCTATCTTCAAATCCTCAAAAACTTTTTTTCCGTTCATCATTCCCCGTTCATCATTTCCCGTCCATCGTTTAAGGTTTTGTTTTTAGCGCTGAACCTTGAACCGTGAACAGAAAAAGGAATTATATTTCCCTCGCGGTACGCAATCCTGTTCCGATCGCATCTGCAATCAGCAACGGTTCCTTGCAATCTCCTATCGGGTAGACTTCGGGAACCTTTTCCTTCAGCTCCTCGAGCAGTCCGTCGTTGGATTTCAGGGGCAGGGCCGTGGCGATGCTGTCCGCTTCAATGGTCTGTTCCTGACCGAATTTATCGATTATGGTCAGGCCCTTTCCCGTGATTTCGACATACTCCTTGACGCCGCTGATGAGTTTTACGCCTTTCTTATGGAACCAGTTAAAAAGGTAGTCCATCATGGCATCCACCATGCCGTCGCCCATCATTTCACTGGTCTCGACTACGGTGACTTCACGGCCACGCTTGGTGAGAAATTCAGCCAGTTCACACCCCTGGATTGCGCCGCCTATCACTACTACCTTCTTGCCCAGCGGCATGTAGAGTTTTGTCAGGTTCCGAATCGTTTCCGGTTTGAAAAACTTCAGGGCGAATTTCAGTTTTTGATGCAGCGCCGCGCCGTTGACGACATTCGGTCCGTCAATGCCCGGAATCTTCGGGATGATGGAGGTTCCGCCTGTAGCCAGGAAAACCACATCCGGTTTGAGTGCTTCAACCACGGACACATCCGCCTCTTTGCCGAGTTCCACCTTGACGCCGAGCTTTGCGAGCTGCCGGGAAAAGTAGTTTATGATAAGCGACAGGTCTTCTGGACGGGGGCCCTTTACAATCGATGCAATCGGCAGCAAACCCCCAAGCATGGAGGATTTCTCATAAAGGATCACATCATGTCCCCGGAGTGCTGCTACACGTGCCGCCGACATGCCGGCGGGACCGCCGCCGATGACAAGCACCTTCTTCTTTTTCCCGGCCTTTTCAATCGTGTTGTACGGCGTTCCCAGTAGTCCGTTGATGCGGCAGCGCCGGCTTCCCAGGCAGTTGTCGCATCCGGTGCAGGGCTGAATTTCGTCCATCCTGCCTTCGGCGATCTTCCTGGGATAGTCCGGGTCGGCTAAAAGACGCCGGGTCATCGCGATAAAGTCTATCTTGCCCTCCCGGATGGCTTTCTCTCCAAGATCCGCATCGAGTTTCCCTACGGTGATTACAGGGATGGAAACTGCGCTCTTTATCCCCGATGCTCCGGGTATGTTGGCGCCGACGCCCTTGTCGCTGGAGTCGTACTGTTCCGGGAAGGATTCCGGCGGAAAGGGCGGTTCCGGATAGAAAAGAGTATCGGGAAGATAGGCGCCGACGTGATATCCCAGGATATGGCTTCGGACTTGAATAGCGTCGGCGCCGGCCTGCTCCAGCAGTCGGGCGATCTTCCGGCTGTCTTCGTGAGTGAGACATTGACTGTCGTCGACACCGATCACCCTGCCCATCTCGATGTTGTTGATGGTGATAGAAAGAGGGAAGTCCTGTCCGGTCCGTTTTTTAATCGCCTGAATGACTTCCACCGCAAAACGGGCCCTGTTTTCTACGCTTCCGCCGTATTCGTCCTCGCGCCTGTTGAAGAAGGGAGAGAAAAAGTTGTGCAGGAGATGGCTGCTGGCGGCGTTGATGTCCACGCCGTCAAAACCCGCCTTTTGGGCACGGAGGGCGGCCGCGGCGAACTTGTCCACTATTTCCTGTATCTCCCCGGCCGTTAGCGGTTGAGGCGGTTCCTTATGAAAGTCGGCGGCTCCCGCGCTGAAGCTGACAGCGGATGCTCCGATAGGCGGGCCGTCATACATCGGTTCCGGCACAAAAGGCAGCTTGACTTCCCAGGGTCCGTCGTGGTTCATCTGCATGAATGTGGGACAGCCGTGTTTGTGGATGATTTGCACAAGTTCCACGAGGCCGGGAATATATTTGTCGTCGTCAATGCGGTACCGCTCTTTCCAGCGTACGCCACGGGGGTAATCGACGGTCGGGGATTCCACGATCAGGAGACCGACGCCGCCTCTTGCGATCCCTTCGTAAAACGCCAGGACCTCCGGACGCATGTGCAGGTCATCCTGGTGCCACATCAGCATGCCGGCGCCCGATTTGATCATACGGTTCCTGGTTTTTACCGATCCTATGTATCCTGGCTCCAGTAGTTTTTCATATCTTGGATTCATTCTTATACCTTCCACCGTATATATAAGAAAAATCCTTGGATGCGCGTGTGCTAGTTTCGCTTGCGTGTTTGCTTCCGCCTTGATTTTGCATCAATGAAACGAAGGCGGCAGCCTGATGCCGCAATCCAAGGGGCGCCCTTATGGCGCGCTTTATTAGGGAATTATCTTTTAGATCACTCCCGCTTTCTTCAATTCTTCGATTCGATCCCGGGACAAACCAAGTTCCCCGTAGATTTCTGCATTATGCTCGCCGATGAGAGGCGCCCTGGACCGGGTTTCCGTTTCGTTTTCCGAAGACTGTAAAAACTGTTTAGGATATGGAATTGTCGTTTTTAGTTCGGGATGCCAAATCGGCGTCCAAAATTTTCTTGCTTCAAGGTTTGGATCGTCGAGGAGATCCTGATTTTCCATCAGCGGGCACAAGGAGATGCTTCTGGATACGGCAGCTTCCAGTGCCTCCTGTTTCGTTCGTGTTCTGAAAAACGCTGCAATAGGTTGTGAAATTTTATCTATGAGATCTTGAGAGGAAGTTGCCATATCGAAGAATTCCCATTCGAAATTCAGAAGGAATTCATTGGCCATACCCGCTTCGTCCATCCATTTCACCAATTGACGGCAAGTCTTGGCTCCCTGCTGCCTACCCATCATCAAGAAGAAAATAAAGCCGTCCTTACACGGCCAAACCTGTCTTTGCACAACCCCTTCGCTGTTTATATTGCGAAATGTACCCACACGTCCGAGAACGATCTTGTCAAGTTCCCAATAAGGGATGGTTGTAGACAGGAACCATGCAACGCTTTGTTGCATGGAAACGTCCACATGCTGTCCCTCGCCGGTCATTCTTCTATGGTGGTGTGCAAGCATGGAGCCAACGGCCGCATCCGCCCCGGCATGCATGCAGGCCTGCGGCAGGTTGATATTCACCGGGCGTTTATCGGAATCACCGGTCATGAAAAGTACACCGGCCATTCCCATGAGAGTCAGGTCGGTGGCCTTGTATTGACCGTAAGGGCCTGTCAGGCCGAAGGGAGTAATCGACGTAAGGATGATGTCCTTTTTGATCCGGCACAATTCCGAATATCCGAAGCCGAATTTTTCCAGCTCTCCCGGCGCAAAGGATTCGATGACAAAATCAACCTTTTGGACCAACTGGCGGAACAGGTTTTTCCCTCCTTCTGCTTCCAGGTCGAGTGTAATCCCGCGTTTACTGCTGTTGTAGGCAAACCAGTAGAGGCTTTTTTCCGGTTCCTCCTCGTCATGCCAGAAGGGACCGACTTTTCGTGAGGGATCCCCTCCCGGTTTCTCTACCTTGATGACATCTACACCCAATTCGGCCAGGATCTTGCCGCACAGAAATCCTTTCTCATCCGTCAAGTCCAAGGCTCGATAGCCTTCCAGCATTCTTGCGCACGTCATATTTTAAGCTTTCCCTTTGGCTTTCAGATCGGTCCAGAGATCCGCAATGGCTGATTTCACGTCGGACGCAGGCGGGTAGACACGGTCGAAGCCGAGCTTTTTAAAAGTCGCTTCGGTTTCGGAGAAGTCGTGTTTGCCCACGCTGAGATTCCCGCCGATATAGAGGAGCAAATCGTTCAGCCCCGCTTCCAGGCACTTTTCCTTGAATCCCTGGACATCGTTCTCGCCCATCCCGTACAGGGAACTCATAAGGATGGCATCGGCCTTGTTGTCAAGTGCGGCCTGAATGAATTCCTCTGGAGGGGTCAGAATCCCAAGTTCCACGATATTGAAACCGGCTTCGCGAAGAGCGCGGGATAAGATTTTTGTTCCTATAACATGCGCGTCTTTGCCTACAGTACCCGTGATTACTGTTGGGTTGGTCACTTTGATGGTTCTCCTTCTATTCATCGTTTCCCGTTTCCCGTTTCCCGTTCAATAACGAGTTGTGATAACGGGAAACCTGAAAAGGGGAAACTTTTTCTTTTATTCCGGCTTGCCTGTAAGCTGGCCTTTGCTAAACGCCCAGAAATCCTGGACGATGGCGTCGTAATCCATCTCCCGGCCTTCCTTTTTTTCTCTCTCCGCCACTTTTTCGCGATGGAATTTCTTGACCTCGTCAGGCAAAGGAAGGTTGCCGAATTCTTTCCACCGGATCGCGCCCCGGCTGTCCTTGATTCCGATTACCTGGTCGCGAACCTGCTTGTTGGGACTGAAGCTCGAATCGAGAAATCCTTCTTCCACGCACTTCAGGCATCCGAGAATCACGTCGCCGTCCCCGACCTCGAGGATCTTGCTCATGAAGGCGCGTATTTCAGCCTCGGCAATGGCGGCTTCGTCGTCTATATTCTTGCTTTGCAGTTCGAATTCCTGGCCTCGGATCACGTTGAGGAGCCAGTTGGTGGATTCGTAACTGAGCGCGTGCGATTCTTCCGTAGGAACGCCCAGGGCTTCATCGATGGTTCGTACGGAAACCGCTTCGGTTTTCCCGAGTGCAGCGACGGTGGCCGTGTAATTCGGGAATGCGAAGGCACCGCCCATACTCTGGGGCATGGGGAACAGGGGCGTGTGCTGCGCGAAAACCCCCGCGATTTCTACGTCCTTGTATCCGAGCTTATCGAGATATTCCCGCATCAACCGTGGAGTAACCCGGATCCATGCCAGGTCCTGCGCCATGTTGCCCATCAAATGGACGACGGAGGTAATGCTCTTGCCCCCCTGTTCGGCCACCATGATGGCGTCCGCAATGGTGGTGGCCAGATTCACCGTCATCGGTTGCATGCCCGTCAGGATCCACCCGTGGTTGTCCGTGGAAATAACGATTCCCCGGTCCGCATAGTAGCCGATCAGTCGGTGCACGTACTGGTTGGTGGCCATGGATTCTTCAAGCGTCGCGTCTTTCTCGTATGCTGCCCAGGAAATAAAGGGGCATGCGGCGACCGCCGTCATGCCTGCGGCAAACGAGATTTCGGTCGCCAGCTTGTAGGACTTCAGGGACAGCCTGGGATTGAAGGCGCCTACAGAAACACTTTCAATCAGTTTCCGCGTCTGTTTCACTCCATAGTTGATTAAAGGAAACCCGTTCAGCAGATTCCGTCCTGTCTTGCGCATCTCATCCAGGATGCCGTCCACCTTTTCGAACTCGAGTTGGCGGGTGTAACTGTCCGAGGTTACCGGGATGAAAGGAACTCCCGATTCCTCAAGCTTGCGCGAAAGACTGATCTGGGCTTCGAGCAGCCCGGTCCCTGCCCTGGGAAAGATGGCGGTGCGGCTTTCCGCATTCAGTTTTCGGGCGATCTTGTGCCAGTTCTTCGAGTCGGGCAGCTTCTTCTGATATTCAACAGCCTCGTCGAGATCCACCTCACGGCCCGTCGGCCATAGATCAAGAACAGGACCCCGCATTTTCAGAAATTCTTTTTCATCCAGCTTTTTATTTCTCAACGTTGTTTCCATCAATGTTACTCCCGTGCACCGTTTACCGTTCATCGTTCACCCTTCAAGGTTGACTTTTAACGCTGAACACGGAACCTTGAACTCTGAATCCTGAACAGTGAACGTCTTTAAATTACTTCCTCATCTTTCAATTGTTGTATTTTATCCCAGTCGTAGCCGCAGATATCCAGCAGGACTTCCTCGGTATGCTGGCCGAAGCAGGGAGAGTATCCGTTCACCTTTACGGGCGTATCACTGAAGTTGACCGGGTTGCCCACCATCTTGACCGTGCCCAGGGAAGGGTGCTCGATTTCCGCAATGTAGCCGTTTTCCAGCGCCTGGGCATCATCGGCCAGATCCGTCGGTTTCAGAACGGGCGAATAAGCGATACCTTCGCCCTTCTCGTCCAGGATCTTCATCCACTCTTCCCTGGTTTTCGTTATGAAGACACCTTCAATGATGTCCAGCAGTTCCAGGAAGTTTTCCCTCCTGGCGGCTGCATCGGCATATTTTTTGTCTTTTTCGAGGTGCCGGATGTCCAGAGCATCGCAGAAAGCGGGCCAGAACCGGTCAGCCTGCGGTTCCGACAGCAGCAGCCACTCGCCGTCGGCGCACTCGAAATGGTTGGCCATCGGATTTTTCAGGGATCGCCTGGAAGGTCTTGGAATCTGGCGTCCACGGAGAAGGGCCGTATTCAGGTTGTAAGCCTGAAGATGGATTCCTGAGCCGAGAAGAGAGACTTCAACCTGCTGTCCCTTACCCTGCCTGTCACGCGCAACCAGGGCGGCAAGGATCGCATAAACCAGGAGCGTTCCCGTCATCTGGTCGAATACGGGGCCGCCGATCTGGGCGGGCGGCGTGTCCGGCTCTCCGCCGAGCGCGTACATAATACCGGAACGGGCCTGGGCGACGCTGTCGAAGGCGCGACGACTGCTTTCGGGTCCCCTGAGCCCGTAGCCTGTGGCAAGCCCGTAGATCAATTTGGGATTGTATTTCTTCAGTGTTTCGAAGTCGATTTCAATTTTTTTGATAGCCTTCTGCGTAAAGTTCGTACAGAAAACATCTGCTTTTGAAACCAGTTCGTAAAGCAATTGCCGGCCTTTTTCCTTTTTCAGATCCAGTGTCAGACTCTTTTTATTCCGATTTGCCGTTTCGAAAAGTATGTTTTCTCCATTGGCCAGCGTCATGGAGGAACCGAAAACGGCGGATGTGCCCCGGGAGGGATCTCCCTTCACACGATCCTCAATTTTAATTATTTCCGCACCCAGGTCGCCCAGCATATAGCACGCCGTTGGGGCGCTCAGATATCCGGCACATTCAATAACCCGTATGCCCTGTAAAGGTCCACCACTCATATACACCTCATTTGCATGTTACGATTGAAAACCTTCGCGATAGATCTGCAGGATCTTGTTGCTTATCGCAATGCAGAGTTTCAATGGTAAAACGATAATCCGGAATCGTCAATTAAGTGCCCAGCCAGCGAAGAAGCTGCAGTTCCTCCGGATTAGGCCTGGAAATCTCTTCAACAACCGGTGCCGTTTTCAAATCCCATCCGCAATGGATCCTGATCTCATTGATCTTTTCTTCCAGGTTCCTCATGGCGGGATCGGGAAAACAGGCAACAAGATGCAGTTCGTCCTGCGGATTCGGCTTTTTAAAAATGCCCATGGACGAAACGACGGTCCTTACGGCATTGCCGCGGCCTGTAATATATTCCAGTTTATCCACGAATCGGTCCTTGGTCTGCTTGAGACAAAGAATCGCTTCCCGGGCGTTGAGAGCATCGTTGACGCCGCCGGAGCCTACGAGAAATTTGCCGCTGGAGGTCGTCGTAGAATTGATGTTGCCGAATCTGTCCATCTGGCCCGCCCCGAGAATGCTAAGGCACTTGTTGTTCTCGCCCCCTACTACAACGCCCTGCATCAGGATGGTGTCCGTCAGCATCTTCGATGTTCGGACGTTGGCTTCGCTAGCAAGTATGGGTTCGCCCGCTACGGGTGTGTAACCGATCTGCCCGTTTCCCGTTGCCAGTTCAAATCCGGCTCCCTGGAGCCGGAAATAGGCGAGAAAGGCTGCTGTTGCAGCAAGGCCTGCTCCTGCCAGCACGGTTTTGTGCCCATGCGTCTCCACGCTTTTCAATATTTCCCGGGCAAGCGCGATAAGCATCATTTCTTTCGGCTCAAATGCATCGGCATTGTCATGCGAGGTCGGAGGAACCCGGGCGGGTGCGGGTTTAATTCTTCCGGACTTTTCTTTGAGATCCGAGATCCGTTTTTCTCCAAGCTTTTCCAGGTATTGTTGATGACTGTCGCACTGAAGGACCCATTCGGAGATCCATGCATCCAAGGCATGTTCGCTTGAGGAAGCTTCGTAAAGAATGTCGAGAAAATCGACGTCTTTTTCATAAGGATCGACATCGTGGATGCCCGGATTGGCCAACGAGAAAGGATGCAGTCCCAAGGGCGCCGTCACTACTGCATGGACAGCATAGGCGGGGATTTTAACCAGGGCGGCGTATTTCTGTATGAATTCGGTGGGAACGATCTTTTCAACCGTGACGATGACTCCGCCCTTGCTGGCCAGGGCTCCCCACAGATCTTCTCCATAGGGAGCGGCCGGAATTATGTTGCCTTCGATGTCCGCGACGCATCCATGGATGATGGAGATATCAGGATGAAGAGCGCCTGCCAGGCCGACTTTCACTTCCGACCCGAAAGGATCCTTAATATATTTGAATGTTTCTTCATTGTTGTCGGCGATACTGCTGCCGGCGACGGAACGGGTGGGCATGAAAGGTACTCCGAATGCGCCGGCCATAAGACGTTGCTGGAGGGAGTTCAAGGTCCAGTTTTCCATCTCGAATTGCCTGTTTTCGACCGCATCCTGGATGATCCTGCTCGGACGTCCGGATGCGGAAATGTTCGCGCAAACCGAACAGATAAGCTTTTTTAAGAGCCTGGCATGCGCCAGGTTGAGGCTGTGTCCCGTGACGGTGCTCTGAATCAGGGTGAATTCAGGATCTTTCCCCCGGAACTGCCGGATGATCTCGCACACAGCGGCGCTCGGACCTCCGATTCCTCCTGCAAGGTGCAGTTTCATGCCGGGCTTCACGAAACGTTCAATTGCTTCGCGAAGATCGAGTGCTTTTCCCTGTACTTTGGATTTCGTCATATCCATACCTTACGTTTCCCGTTCTAACTTCAACGGGGAACCTTTTAGTCGAACTTCCCCTCCCAGGGGGTTGCAGGGGTTCCGACCAGATCGATCCACACGTTTTTCATCATGCTGTATTC
>DKBB01000289.1 GCA_002451015.1 Acidobacteria bacterium UBA6911 | reverse complement strand
AAATGGTGACAGGCTAGAATTTCACTTTTTTACCGAACAGCAGCTATGAATTCCGTGTTGCGGTAAGAAAGGGTATTCTAGCAGTCATTATTTGAGAAGGGAATCCCAGTCCAGGGCGGAAAATGTGTTATGCAGAGAGTGATCGTCGTCCACGGCATGGAATTCGTGATTGATGTACAGCTTTTCGGCTCTGTTCCTAACTTCATCCAGCGGGACAACATCGTCCTGCAGTCCATGATAGATCGTAACGGGCACATGTAGCTTTTTGTCCCGATAAGGCTCGTAGTATTCCAGGTGCAAAGCCGGGGCAAGAAGAACGAGGCTGTCGATACGCTCTTCGTGCAGGCGGGCATAAACAGCCGCCATGAGACCTCCAAAGCTGGAACCTACGAGAATGAGGTTTTGCTTTCCGGCAAGAGTCTCCTCGAGTTTCTCCATTCGCTCCTGGAATGAACCGGTGTAATCTTCAATGATCATATCCGGGTATCGTTCACTGAAGAATGTACCTTTGGTCCCGCGACCGGAGCTTTCCAGCCCGTGGATAAATGCGCGTGTCGGGTGCATCGATACTCCTTCCCGGTATTTCGTTGACTGTCACCGATATACCTACGTTGTCTTTTACCCTGGCGCCGGGACTTCCGGAAATTCGGTTTCAGTTTTCCTGGATCCGGTGATAATCCCGTTGATGACATTAACGACGTAATGAAAGGCTATCGAAAGGTAAAGTCCTCCGGATAAATAGACAAAATATTGAAGCACAAGTCCTATTAAGAAACTACTGATTATGGCTTGCAACCCGTAACGTCGATGAGCGGCGGCAAAAAGAACCGCAGAGATAAAAGTCGCAGTCCAATAGCTGCCGGTGAGTCTATAGATAAATCCAAAAAGGCCTGCCCTGTAGAAAATCTCTTCGCCGATTGCAGGAACCCACATAAACAGAATCCATAGCAGCCTTTCCTTTATGGTCCGCGGAGACATCCTAAGCAGTATCTGTCGTTTTTCCCGTGATGTGCATTTCCATTCCAGCGGTTCCAGGCACATGTTCAGGGCCAGAACGCCAAGGGCAAGAAATAAAATCCCGGAGTCAAACTTGATGGAACCAAATATTTGAATATGATTCGAAAAACCCAGTGCAAGCGCCAAACATGCAAGGGACAGGGTTGGAATGGACATAAGTTTATAAATTTTGCTCAAAGGGATCGAAGGCTGACTGACGGGATGTTCTTTCTGGTGTTTTCTTGCGATTACGGGTCCAATAATGACGAAGTAAATCCAGGCGGAAATTAATATCGCACTTGAAAAAAGCAACAGGGGCATGTCCAATCCTATTTGGTCTCGATTTTCGCACAGGTCCTGGAATCGGTTTTGTATTTTACAATAGAAAAGGAGATTTTAAGGAATACGAAAAGACAATGGGTCATTTCGGTGACTGTCACTGAAATACCCAAAGGCAGTTTAGGTCCACCTAAGAACTGAACTTTGCTGTCTAGAATATAGGGTCCACCGCGCCTTCAGAAGCATAATCCGCCGAAAAAGCAACGAAAAACTTAAAGATACGTATTAAAAGTCAAATACTTATCCTCTGCTCAGGAGGCAAGAAAATGACTTCGTTAATTGCGGTTTGCCTTGCCCTGGCTTTATCCATGCAAGGTACGCAGGGACCTCGGGAAGACCAGCCGGTGCAGGATCTTGCCGGGTACAGACTTGCCGAGCTGAAGCTGACGAATGCATCCCCTTTAAATTCAGAGTTTCTAAAAGCCGTATTTTCCATCAGTAACGGAGATCCTTACGATGCAAAGCATTTAAGAGAAACGCTGGGAAAAATCCGAATGTTGTACATGGATATGGGACATATTGATTTTGTTTACAATCCCCATTTAGATATTGACCACAGTGAGAAAACCGTCTCCTGTTCCTTCGAATTTATTCCAGGTACACGATACCGTATTAACCGAATCCATCTTTTGGGCGCCAGATCAAGCGAAGAGGAGAACGAAATAAAGGGCGCATTAAACTTGTTGGAGGAGAAAAATATTTTCAGCCCCTCGGCACTATACGGATCCATTTGGCGTCTCAGTGAATTATTGGATGCCAAAAGCCTTGCTTTAAAGGGGTATGAATTCAAGCGCTCTTCCGATCACTGAAGGAACTGGCGGAGAGGGTGGGATTCGAACCCACGTACCGCGGATTAGGCGGTAACCCGATTTCGAGTCGGGCCCGGTACGACCTCTTCGGTACCTCTCCGTCGTTGATCAGCTTATCAGAGTTTGTTCTGACGGCGAACAAAGAATATGACGCCGTATAGAGGAAATACTGGCTGGAAGAAAAACAGGCGCGACCGATGACCGCGCCTGAGATTCAACCTTACGTTTCCCGCCCGGGATACTTCCCGCAGCAAGGCGGGACCAGAACAATGGTATTCCGCATCCGACTGCCGGGATCCAGCAGGGGGATTAATTGGGACGTGTGCCGGCTTCGATCTGCTTCAGGGTTTCTTCGATCAG
>DKBB01000108.1 GCA_002451015.1 Acidobacteria bacterium UBA6911 | reverse complement strand
CCAGTTAGCCATGGTTCAGCAATCTCATCATCGCCACAATGCCATTCTTTCAGGATCACTGGTGAAAGCTTCGGGAAGGAACTTCAGAACAACCTTGCGGTCCATGGGTGTGTAGTCGGCAAGGAAAACTTTGTCCATGCCTCCCTGGCCGATCTTCTCCACAAGCTTGAAGTGCGAAAGCGTTTGGCCGATCTCGGGCATAGATGCCTCCAGATAGAGGTCGGTTACGTGATGCTTCTGTAAATCTTGGTGGAACTTGGGCTTATTATATGCGGATGGAGAGGAGGGAGGAAGCGAAATTCCTGGCGACAAAAAGGCCGCCCCGTAGAGCGGCCTTAAACTCATAACTATTTCCAGACTTTTACAACCCTATAAATTTCGGGAGCAGAAGCGGTTGAAAAGTCCTTTACTTCGGATAAAAAGTTCGCATAATCATCGCTCGCGCCGCTGGCATCATAAAACTCGTTCAGCGCGACAAAAGTCGGTGCTGTGACTAATACGACATAATTGCTGCTCGAACCTGCCCGGGGGGCTACCAGCCGCAGAAGACCAGGTGCCTGCTTTACGGTTTTAGAGTTGAGGTATTTCTTGAAAGCCGCTTCATAAGCCTGATTTTCCCCCCTGGATACCTGAACACCGAGCGCCCACAGAAAGTCTCCTTTTTTCCAGGATTTGCCATTGTCCATAACGCGCACAGACAGGCCTTCCCAGACTGTGGTCGATATCGCTGCAGTGCGCCGCTGCATTTTGGCAAAATCTTCTGAAGCGGGCAGACGGTTCATGATTGATTCAATGCTTGCATAGTCAGGAAAGTCGATAATCGTACTATGGGTTGATGTATCTTCCCCGTTTATGACACTCTCGAACAAGGTTGCCGTCTGACCGGCCCGGGAATCATTGGATGCATACCAATCATCAAGAGCTTCCATTAAAGTAGCGCTATCAGTGACGATACTCGTGAAAACGTATTCCACCTGAGCGGTCGCATTCATGCAGAAGAGGGATAACAAAAACACCGACAGAAGCGTCAACACTTTTCTATCCATGACATGACTCCTTTCTTAAATTCAGTATTTAGAAAACACTGGGTGTGAAAGAGAGCTGCGTACGAGCTCCTAAAAATTTAAAGAATTGTTAAATCTCAAGAAAAATCCGGGCCACCAAAGGAGCAGGTGCCCGCTCCTCATCTAAGGCAAGAAATGAATGAGGATGTCCTTATGATGTACTTGAAGTGTGTTCAAATCAAGTATTTCTAAAATTTTAGCGTCCATGGCGTAAGCCCCGGGGCTTGCCCCGGAGAGAGTCACTCTCCTACCCTCCTATAGAGCCAACGGAATTACAGTGCCCTACTCTCATGATTGCCGGCACTGCAAATCAGCCTGCTGCATCAAAGCTCAAAGAGCAGGAAGATGACAGGAGCAGGGCTGGAGTAGAAATTCGATTTCTGGATGGGCTTGACCATGCCCGGGAATTTACCAAGATCGACAAAGTCCTGCCTGAAGGCCTGGAATTCTTACACATTCTTCAATCAAGGTAATCGATGGTCATCCAATTTCGGGACTACCCGACTTGATGACTGGCCCAGCCAGCGGCTGGTAGAGGAAGCAGGGGAGCATCCTCTCTTTGTAGTAACTTTAGTAACCAGATCAGAGGTATAAGGGAATGAAAGTAGGCTCGGAAAGCAGCGAATCCCGCCCCCTTTACCTCCTTACTACAAATTCCTTCTTGCATATGGTTGTTGCCATTCCAGAGCGGCTGCATCTATCTTCAATACCTACAGTCCCTTCCTGAAAATTTTTTTGTGTATCCGGGAAGTTAAGATTCCACCTCAACCCTGAAACGGTTGTCGGGAGGTATGGGGGTAGCCTTGCGGATTCTATAGTAGTAACTGGATGGAAAGTATGCCCCCTCAGCTGAAACTATGGACTAGGAAATATTCTAGATTATGCCTTCCCCAAAATACCGGTCACACTCTATGGAAGTTCAGCCCTGAGGATTTAAATTGTTTTCAATCAGTCGCGACTAATCCGGAGGATTGTTGCTGAGTTTTTAGGGGCGTGCGAGTTGCCACCGCGATTGTGCGGGAGTAGCTGTGATAAAGTCTGGTATCAACATTAATCCCTGTTTAACACAGCAAAAAAGAATCAGGCGGCAAGTCGGGCCAAGGCCAGATCACCCTGGCCTTCGCTGAGGGCAGGCGCTGTTCGGCGGGTGCGTTCAAGTTCCTTCAGTTTGATTGGGATCAGAATAGTAATTTCAATGTTGATAAATACCGCCAACTGTCGGTAAATAACATCCTGAATCCAGGATTAAGAATTTACGACTCATAACAATTAAGGGGGAACACAAAATGTCCAGGAATCAACTCAAAATCACTGGTAGTGCCAGGATCATCCACGCGTTTGCCATTAGCACGACAATCCTGCTCATGTCTTTGACGCAGCCGGTCTTAGCTCAGCAGGTCACCATGGAAACTCTGCTCGACCGTATCCAGGTTGAGGATCTCCTGACACGCTATTATTACGATCTCTCCCAGAGCAACGCCCATGAACTGTCCGAGTACTTCACTGAAGATGCCCTGCTTGACGTCGATGGCACCATTGCCAAGGGCCGCGCAGAAATCGGCAAACTGTACCAGAGCCCGGAACCGGATTCGAAGGAACCGACACCGGCGCCGAGTCGTCGTATGCACATGCTGCTTACCAATCCGATCATCACAATCAAGGGCAACACGGCCACGGCGCATGTGATCTGGACCGGCGTGATGAACGAGGGGATCGGCAAATTACCCCAGATCGTCGAGCAGGGGCGTGAAGATACCGAACTGGTCAAACAAAACGGTAAGTGGCTCATCAAGCGTCGCTATATCACGGCCGACGGCCGCATGCCGAACCGCTTCGACACAAACTACAAACCTCGCGAGAACCCTTTGGAACAATCAAAGTAAAGGAGTGCAGTGATATGACCAAATGGATGGATTTACTGGAAAAAAACGGCAAACCAACGCCCTGGCCTTATCCCATTCGCTACGATAAAGAACAGGAAATCGTTTCAGATGTCCTGATTATCGGCGGGGGTATCGCCGGGTGCTGGGCGGCTATCAGCGCCGCCAGAACCGGCGTCAAAGTCGCGATGGTGGAAAAGGCGGATACCATCAGGAGCGGCGCGGGAGGTCCCGGCTGCGACCACTGGTGTGTCACCCCGGCCAATCCCCATTCCAAGGTTGATCCCGATGACTGGGCCAAGCGACTTGTCGAGCATCCGGTTCATGCCGGAGATCCGCCGACCGAACCGCTGCCGGTTTCCTACGCCAATGGTATCGGCACCCAGATCCAATGCCGTGAGGATTGGGATACGCTACTTGAGATGGAACAGATGGGCGGCAAGATCCGGGACACCGACGACGAATACGTTGGAGCCGAAGGCCGCTATGATGACAAGTTGATGTTCTCTCCTCGCATGAGCCCCAACCATGCCACCGAGGTGACCGTCCGCGTGTGGGGGACAACCTTTAAGCCCGCCTTGAAGAAAGAATGCAAGCGGCTTGGCGTTATGATTTACGACCGAGTCATGGTTACCAGCATGCTGACCGAGGGGGGGATCCAGGGAGCCAGGGTAATCGGGGTTACGGGCTTTAACAACCGCACCGGCGAGTTTATGATCTTCAAGTCAAAAGCCGCTGTTCTGGCTACCGCCGGCAGTAATTCACTCGGGTTTCTGAATACCGAGTTGGCCGGTTACAACACTTTNNTGCAGGGATGGCCGGACGGCGGCGCTATGAGACCTTCTCCCGAAAACTGGCAAAAAATCGTCGAGGGTGTCCGGAATGGCACCTACGCCCTGCCCTTCTTCGGCGATTTCCCCGCCATGTCCGATGTCGAACGCAGGGTTACCTGGAAACTTATGCTGGGCGAGGAATCTACCACTCGAAACATCATCAATTCTTATGAAAAAGCCGGCTTTGACCCGGCCAGACACCTGCTGATGAACTATAACATGATTGAAGGAACCAGCCCGTCCAACTGGCTAACGGCGGGCCGTGGCGGTCCGGTGGTCGACTGGGATCTGAAATCGACTCTCGACGGTCTGTATGTCGCTGGAGAATCAATGTTCTCCGCCGGCGATCACAGCTACGCCGCTTCGACCGGACGGTATGCCGGCAGAAAAGCTGCTGCCTACGCCAGGCAGATAGGCGAAGGCAAGATATCCAGAGACCAAATTACCCTGGAAAAAGCCCGCGTTTACGCCCCGATCAATCGCAACGATGGCATCGACTGGAAAGAACTGCACGCCGGCATTGCCCGCACCCTGCAGTACTGGTGCAGTGAATTCAAAACGGAACTCATGATGAATACCGGGCTGGATTCTCTGAAAGAAATACAAGAGGTTTTTGTGCCCAGGCTGTATGCCCTCGACCCCCACAAACTCATGCGCAGTATCGAGGACCTGAGCCTGCTGACTCACGCGCAAATTGTTATCCATGCATCCCTGGCACGCAAAGCCAGCAGCCAAGCGCTGTTCTTCTTCAGGATTGATTGCCCGGACATAGACCCGCCGGAATGGAACAAGTTCGTCACCGTCAAGCTGGAGAACAACAAGGTCAAGACGGGGGAACTGCCCCTGAACTACTGGGGCGATATGAAAGCGAACTATGAAGCCCGCAACAAGGATTACACCGGAGTCTATAAAGGAAAATAGGGAGAACCGTTATGCCTCGTAAAGAAACGTATGCGTTACCGAATGTTATCAGCCCATCCAATCCGGTGATTTTCAATCCCGATGTCTGCACCGGCTGCAACAACTGCGTGGAAGTCTGTCAGGTAGATGTTTTTATCCCCAATCCGGAAGAGGGTATGCCCCCGGTCATCCTGCATCCGGATGAATGCTGGTACTGCGGCTGCTGCGCCACCGATTGCCCCGACCAGGCCATCACCTTTAACTGGCCGGTTCAGCAGCGGGCCTACTGGAAAGATAAAATTACAGGGAAGATCCTCCGGGACAGCCGGTAATTAAGCCGGCAAGTGGAATAAGAAGGCTATACATTCCTTATCTGTCGAAACGGCAGCTTTCGAAATTGCCATAAGTGGCATGGCATTGGCTTAAAGCATCGTTTTCGATTACGGGAAAAAGCCGGAATGCCCCAGTCTTTGGCTGGGGCATGCATGGCAGTTGGGAGTTTGAGGGCAGAAGTCCCCATGGCTTTTTTCTTAGGAAGAACTCCGACCACAGGTCGGAGTTCTTCACTTAAGACGGAAGGTATGGGGAAGTTTATTTGTAGAAAAATTTTGTGCCAAAATCTCTGCCCGAACGTAACCTGTTGTGCCGGTTTGGGATAGAGAGTGTTTTACGAAGGATCATCGGACTCGCTGATTATGAATTGTTTTCGGATTCATCGTTGATTAATGGGTGAGAGACGTAGTCCCTACAAATCAAATGTCCACACGTTCGAGTCGTGCCGGGTGCCATCAAGTCCCTACATGATAATACCTTAGAGAAATCACAATTTTCCCCAGCAGTCTGAATTCTGCAAATTTTGAATAAATTTTGCCCAGTTTCGTCTGAAAGCCTGACCTGATTGCCTATGTTTGNNCCATTCCATATCCCTTGCTTTCCTGAAACGCATGTCTTAGGCTTTCGATCTTTATGTTCCGAAAATATTTTCCCCATTACCGCGCATTATTGAGCCTGGCCATGCCGCTGGTGCTGACACAGGTGGGGCAGATGACTGTTCAGCTGATCGACAATGCCATGGTCGGCCACTACGGCACGGCTGAACTGGCCGCAGCTTCGTTTGCCAACAGTGTTTGCGTAGTGATCATGATCTTTGGACTGGGGATTTTCCTTGGTGTGACGCCGCTTGTGGGAAACGCCCGTGGTGCAAACGAAGACCTGCAGGCAGCGGTCATTATGAAAAGCGGCTTCGTCCTTTCGGTCCTGCTGATTCCGGTTGTCACCCTTCTTGCGTATTCGCTCATCTGGTTTATGCCCTATATGGGTCAAAGCGCCGAAGTCGTTCGCCTTGCCATTCCCTATTACCGCACCCTCGCGATATCCATGGTTCCATTCCTTCTGTTTGCCCTGTTGAAGCAAATCGGCGAAGGATTGGGGAACACGCTTATTGCCATGCTGGCCACTTTTGCAGCCAACCTGATAAACGTGGTTTTGAACTACATCATGATATTCGGGAAACTGGGCTTTCCCGAACTGGGCTTGCTGGGGGCAGGAGTAGCCACGCTCATTTCCCGCATCGCAATGCCCGTGCTGCTATATGCGGGCTTCATATATCTTAAGCCCCTGAAGCATTACTTCATACTTATGCGCTCGGCAAGGTCTGCTTTGAAGGAAGTCAAAAATATTTTGGGAGTTGGATTGCCAATTGCGGGACAGTTGGTTCTCGAGGTTTCGGCTTTTGCCTCCAGCACTGTAATGATGGGATGGCTGGGTGAAGTCTCTCTGGCATCACACCAGGTAGCGATGGGACTGGCCACTTTTACGTTCATGATCGCCAACGGTGTTGCGATGGCAACCACTATTCGTGTGAGCTATCAGCTTGGCACCCGCGATTTCGATAGCGTACAAAAGGCTTCCTACTCCGCAGTACACTTGGTGGTAACCTACATGGGACTATGCGGTTTGTGCTTTCTGTTCCTCCGGCATCAGTTGCCATATTTGTTTACAGCCGATGAGCATGTGATCATCCAGACAGCATCGTTGCTGGCAATCGCTGCGTTGTTCCAGTTGTTCGACGGACTCCAGGTGGTTTGCCTGGGCATCCTGCGTGGCTTTGCCGATGTGAAAGCTCCCATGTTTATTGCGGGAATTTCTTACATCATCGTAGGCTTGTCCGTAAGTTACGTGTGTGCTTTTGCTTTGAAGATGGGTCCTGAAGGAATATGGTACGGTTTTTTAGCCGGATTGTTCTTTGCAGGAAGCCTGCTGGCCGCAAGGATCAGGAAGAGGATTCATAATCTGCTGGCGATTGCTTAAATCGTATGGATGAATCGGATCTCTTGTCCACACTATTGCCCCAGGCCTGTTCAGGACTCATATATGCGGCGGGTCCCAGGATCACTCCCGGTCGAATCGTCGCCTCTGTAAGGGTGGGGGATCGCGAGGAATCAATGCTCTGTGTTTCATCTGGCTGCTTCCGTAAAACTTGATGGAACTTGGGGCTTTTATATGCGTATCAAGTGGAGGGAGGAAGGGAAATCCATAACGACATTGCCGTCCGAAAATTGCGTCATTCAAATATTATTTAGTGCCATCCGACTTATGAATTTCTCTTTATAAAAACCGGCAGGAGAGTCTATGAAACCGTCCATTAAGATTACGGGCTGCATGGTATTTCTGTCTGTTATGGTGGCTATTGCATCTGCACCAGCCCAGGACGATAAGTTGATAGGTGTCTGGAAAGTCACGCTAGTTACATTCAAAGGCCCAAACGCGCAGGTGATAACAAATCCTCCGCCCTCGATTTGTATATTCACTAAGAAATACATGAGTTTAGTAGGAGTTAGAGGCGAGGAGCCAAGGCCCAAACTGCCTGAAAATCCAAATGTTGACCAACTTGTTGCAGCGTGGCAATCCCTTGCTGCAAGTGTCTCAACATATGATGTAAAGGGAGATACCATAACGATACATCCTATAGTGGGTAAAAGCCCAAATATAAAGCCGGGTGATTTCATCACTTTGGATCACAAATTCGAGGGGGACAATCTGTGGGTGACTCCGAAGTCCGACCAGGATGGTCCTATAGAGAATCCATATACTTTAGAATTCATGCGGGTTGAATAAACTAATCCTCTGTGGTCTTGCTCAGATCGCCAATAGCCCCTGCAACCTTGAAAGTCAAGTGTAGGGATGTATTGGAGAGTGGAGATATATAGGCCTCACCCACCCCCAGATGGCTTTCAAGATCCCTGGCGAAACGAGAAAAGGACCGGGCATTCAGAGGATGCAGTCCAAGATAGGGCAACTAACCTTGAGAAGGATTTTTTTAGAAAGCGCTCTCATCAAGAGGGGACTGTTGAGCGCAAAGAAATGATTGACCGCAAATCAAGGATTTCTTTCAAACGGCAATGTGCGCTATTGAAACTGCCTTGATTTGCGGTCTTGCGAAATCAATTCACTGCTTCTGCAGAGTCCTAAATAACACTCCTGCCGAAGCCATGCATCCTTTCCAATTTGTTCTGCGCATCGGTATCACCTTGATCCGCAGCCTTGCGAAACCACTTCACTGCTTCTGCAGAATCCTGCGGGACGCCGATGGCGCTGTCATACATTACGCCCAGGTTAAACTGCGCATCGGCATTACCTTTTTCCGCAGCCTTGCGAAACCATTTCACTGCTTCTGCAGAATCCTGCGAGACACCGCTACCGTTGAGATACATCACTCCCAGGTTAAATTGCGAAACGGCATGTCCTTGATCCGCAGCTTGGTGAAACCACTTCACTGCCTCAGCACAGTCCTGTGGGACACCGTTACCGTTGAGATACATCGCTCCCAGGTTGTTCTGAGCAAAGAGATTGCCCTGATCCGCAGCTTTGCGATACCATTTCACTGCTTTTTCATAGTTTTGCTGAATCCCACGTCCCTGCTCATAAGCTTGCCCTGCCTTAAACTGTGAGTCGACGTCACCCTGTTCGGCAGCTTTAAACAAAGTATCGATGATAGTTGAAGGCTCCTGCGCTCTGGTCAGCATGGGAGGGGAGCAGAAAATCAAAAACATAAGGGCCACATGAAACATCAATATTGTAAATAACATGGACCAACTCCTTCTCAAAAGCCTAAGAAAACTGAACTACGATAGAAAAACAACCCCCTGAAAATCGGGATTACCGATTATGATTTTTGTTTTACCTTCGGGATATTCTCGAGAAGCTTTCCTTTAGTGTTTTTAACGAAAAACATAAGACATAATGCAATAAGGATTCTCATACACTTATCTCTCTTTATTTCTTGTTATTGGCAACAGGCTAAATTTTATCGGCCACTTGCTTCCAATAGAGAATGTGTAAAACACACATAAAAGGGCTCATTTATTTTCACCATACAGGAGAAGCATAAACGCCTGCTTCTCCAATTATTTCACAGGCACCGGCTGCATAATGCAGTACCGGAGCATCCTTCCCAATATTAGGTTCCAATCAGGCGGCTATAAACAAAAGCTGAAAAAGGGGAAGCGTGCGAAATTCCGAGTTTCTTTGCTCCCGCCTGTAGTAATATCGAGAAATCATCAACTTGTTGAAACCGATTATTTTATATAATACGGGATTATCAGAAACAGCCATGGGGCTGATAGGGAATGGGTATCCAAAACCGGTATTTATTCATCCTAGCGGTATTTGCGCAGAATTCGGCAAAACTTGCCTGAATTTTGCCCATTTTCGTCTGAAAGCCTGACCCGGTTGTCTATGTTTGCCGTTGAGAAGCCGTAGCTTTCTATAAGGATCCAGGGGTCTCTTTCGATTTCTGTTCAAGCGCTGGCCACTTCGCAAAGGCAATGTATAGCGGCAAAATAATTCTGCCAAACGGAACAAGGATCAAAAGACCAAGCGCTCCATGTAAACCAATCCTGGTGCAGATCTTCCAGAAAGCAATTATTTGAAGGATTACCATCAATAAGACAATAGGGATGATGATAAGTAACACAAGCATCGGCAATATCTGTGGAATTCCTGAATGGTCCATGTTGGAAATGTCCTCACGTTAAATTTTAAAATCCTTCAAAAGATGCAGGCTATAGCAATAAACCGACGGCGGTGAAAAATATTCATGAATTTTAAATATTGAGGGAAAAGTAGCGAAGATGACGGCTTGCTACCCATGGACAGGGTCTCCCTTTCAGGAAGCAAGGACGAGTGAATGCCAGAACATTATCTGATTGAAGAGCACAGCTCTACGCCTCCAGGTTCATTTTCCGAAGGAGGGTTTTGTCGCGGGGGGAAAACTTTATTGATTAATCGGTCTCTTACTGGCACAGGTCTGGATATCTAATGACTCCTATTTAAGATTTTTTCTACATTTGCGTCCTTTATATTTGTAATTTCCGGCATAATCTCCAGTGTAAGCCTGTAGGCGGAAAACCCGATCGAACACCAAAATTGAATTGTAGATTCGTTCTTCACAAGAGCTTCGACAATCAACCTTTTGTCGGAAGGCCAGAGTTCTAACCTTAAAATATCAACACAATAGTGCCCTATGCCTTGACGGCGTCTGTTACGGTCGACAAACAACTGAATGAAGTGAATTTCATCAGGATCTTCACGATAAAGAGCGTAGGATACGGGTATTTGATTCGATTCAAACAGAACAGCTCTGTACTCTCCCCTAATCCATTTTTGCATCCGGTTCCGAAGCTGTTCAAGCGAAAGCCTGTTGCGTTGACCTTCATCCTGGATGAGTTGATGATTCCATTGCGCTAGGAGATCTAAATCTTGCTCGGTTGCAAATCTGTATGTGATATTCGTCATTTGGATTTCCCCAGAGATATGAAGTTATTATCCGTAAAAAGCTACGTTCTGGCAATATAGTATCTGAAGTATTTGAATCGACCGTAACTCTGCTAAAGCGCGAATCTGCGCATACATGCATGTTTAACAACCGATAACGGTTTGAATCCTGAATTGGAACTAAGGTGGCGCCGAAGTGCATCACTCCTGGATATTTCCAAGTTAAGATATAGGATGCTACATATCTAAGGCAGTAAGGTCAGGTTGCTTAGACAAAACTTTGATTTTCAGATAAAAGTGCCGCGATAGACCGGGCTTCCTGCTGGAAGCGCTCGCTGTGCTGCTCCTTGAACATCTTGATTGCTACGGCGCGGCCCAGGCGGGTATCCTTCGCCTTCCACCCTTCACCCATACCACCGGAACCGATGGAAGAGAGAATTTTGTATGGGTCGAGCTTAATACCAGGTGCAAGCGTCATTTCTGTAGCCAAGAATGAAGACAAAAGTCTAATTTTACTGGACAGACACCAGTATTCAGCTAGCTCACGATGTTCTAGGCTTGTATACTGTCCGGTTTCAATCTACTGCCTCAAAGTTTAATAATTTTAGTGATTTCCTCAGCTTCAGGGAAGCGCCCGGTATTTGACTTTGTATAAATAAGCCTGTTATCAAGCGTGACTTCAAACACACCACCATGTCCGGGTATAAGCTGGACGTTGATCCCGGAAAAGGTTGCATTTAATTCTTCCTCCACACGGGAGGCATAGGGTAAGTAGTTTCATTCAGTGCAGTATTTGATTGAAACATTCATAATTGCTCCTCATTGCTCCTCATGGCTGATAATAAAAATCATGTTGTAATGTGAAAATATTATATGCGGATGGGGCTGAGGGAGAAAGGGAAATCCCTGGGCATGAAAGGGCCGCCTCGAAGAGTGAAATGTCTTAAAGAGGAAATGACCTGTTTCATGAACTTGATCCCTACAACACGTTGGATTCTTAGTGTAATCCTATTGGATCATAAGTGAGCATGGGAATAAGGTTCATCTGGTACGAACGCGAGCGCGAGGAGGACCAGCGTCAATTGAAGGGTTAGTGCTACTCCATACAACAGAAAATACCCCTCGAAATGTGTGGATCTTATTACCACCAACATTGCACTTATCCCGAAACTGAGCATAGGGACTGCGCCTAACGACACCAGGATCCGCAAAAGCCTGTATCCGGGCAGAACCAAATAGAGCATAGTGATAATACTTGCAACTGCCAACATAATGGCCCAGATAATTCGCACATCGGAACCTGGATGATACAGAACAGTTTTTTGACGCAGAACGGTTTCCGTGACTCCAAAACAAGCCGATGCTGCCAGGGTCAAGAAGCACAAGCATATTAGAGATCTTTTCATGGGACCTCCTTTTAAGGCTTGGAAAAAAGCAAGGATGAAAATTTGCCGGATGTACCATAGATTTGCCCGCGCACGCCCCACCCCTGGGAATCGCTCTTCCTGGTATTCCTCGAGCAAATCACCCGGGATGCTCTCCCGATCTCGAGACTTCAGTAAATGTGTAAGGAGCGATTGTGCCCACTGTGGCGGGTAATTTGAGGTTGCTACAGGGCTCTCCTCAGTGCCTGTGCGGGAAGGTATATGCATGATTGACCTCCTATAGGCCAAACCGTGTCTCGCCAAAGGTTCTCCAGAGTCGCCTTTGTTTCGTTGAGTGCGATAGTTCCCGCCGCCTCTGGCTTGTAATAACGACGCGCACGGCCTCCACGCGCAGGTGTGCCGGAAGCCAGGCGGGAAGAGACCAATCTTTTGGCTTCAAGACGGTCGAGGGTTGCGTAAACGGCTCCGGCAGCAACATCACGGTTGAGGCGTATTGCAACCTCTTTCAGAATCGCCCGGCCGTAAGCATTATCGCCTAGTTTTATTAAGGCCAGGAGAACCGCCTGTTCAAATCCACCAAGAATATCACCCATGTCTACATTGTAGACAACAATGGTTATTTGTCAAGATTTTTTAACCGACGAAATTGTTCGACAGTAAGTATTCCTTCCCGGGATTATCGCAGGGCTAGACGCCAAATCGGTGGAAGCATAAAGGAGTTTCCTTCATTCCAGCGAATCATGCCTAATTTACCTCCGCACTACTTACTATACTTACTACAAACAGTAAGAACGGCCAGATGTGTGCGCCGGGTACAGGCTGGAATAATTAGTGCTCAGTAAAAAGATCCCCGTTGAGACTTTTCCTTTGACACTTATTGAAGAACTGATTAAGCTGGCGCCAAAAGGTGTGTTGTAAACTGGATGAGCTTGATTGAGGCTAGCGGTGTGAGCTCCAAAAGTAAGGTTTCCATCCAAGATTTGAGTTTCAAGAATCCCCTGGCCTCAATAACCGGTGCGTTCCAGACATAATACGAAGGATCTCGTCGAGCATCGACAATCATCTCATACAGTAGTGCACTCGTAATCAGTATTGCACACGTAATCCCGGATCCAGCGATTAGGTTGCTAGTATTCCTAGTCGGAGATGTCAGAAAATCAAGATAGCCCTAGATGCTGTGTTTGGGTTTGTAATACAAAACGACACTTTAAAGGTGAGGTAATCGACTATGAGAAAATTAATTATTGCACCCCTAGTGTTACTGGCACTCTTCCTGGCAATGAACGCTTTTGGGCAGGACGCCTCGCTGGGCGGGACCGTTACGGATGCTTCGGGAGCAGTGGTTCCTGACGGAATAATTACGGTGACAAACGAAGCCACGGGTATCGTGTCAACCGCACTTACGAATTCTTCGGGTGTATACAGCTTTCCAAGATTGCAGTTCGGCACCTACACAGTCATGGCCGAGCTGGAAGGCTTCCAATCCATGGAATACAACAACGTGAATCTTACAGCCGGACAACAGGCTCGCTTGAACTTCCAACTGGAAGTAAGCGGTGTGGAAACCACTATTGCCGTCACGACTTCGGGAGAGGAATTGCTCCTGGAATCAAGTTCGTCGGTCGGTGACGTGCTTCCTGCAGCGACTGTGGAAGAACTTCCGCTGGTCAACAGAGATGCGATGGATTTGATTAAAGTCATGTCCGGCGTGATCGTGGCCGACGACCCGATCTTCGGGGCTGCCAACACCTCCTTCGCAGGTGTTTCCGCCCAAGCTGTGAACGTACAGCGCGACGGAGTCACCGTTAACGGCGTGCGTTTTTTAACCGGCGTCAATACACCCACCCGCGTCAACCCCGACCTGGTGGGGGAATTCCAGATGGTGCTGGCTCCGGTGGACGCGGAAGTGGGGCGCGGGAATGCCCAGGTCAGGATTGTGACAAAATCGGGCGGCAATGATTTCCACGGCGCCGCAGTGTGGAACGTTCAAAACTCATCGCTGGATCCCAATACCTGGGAAAACAACCGGACCGACCAAGTGCCCCCATGGAGAAACCTGCAGGAGGGCACGGCCAGCGTCAGCGGACCGATCGTCAAGAACAAGACCTTTTTCTTTGCCCTTTTCAACTTCCAGGTCGCCAAAACCCGCTCATCCTACAATGCAATGACTCTGACGCCCTGTGCCCAGAGAGGCATCTTTCGTTTCTGGGACCGCTGGAACAACGCAAACGCAGACTATCCGGTACCTTCTGCAGAGAACAGCGCCAACACCAGTCTTCCGACAGTCGCGTCGGTTGACTATGCAGGGAATCCACTCAGGCCCGAATGGGAACCCGGCGGATGGGGAACCACCCCCTACACGGGCCAGCTGCGTTATGCCAGCGTATTTGGAACGATCGATAATATCGCTGATTTAAACTCCGATTGCTCGAATGCGGTGATATCCGGCGGCTGGGATCCGGTCCGTACCGGAATGGATCCGTCCGGGTTTATCGACGACTTTATCGGAAAGCTGAATGATAACGCGCCGGCGAACAACTATTTAGCCGGGGACGGCCTCAATACGGCCGGTCACCTCTGGAACCGTACCTTGGAAGGATCGGTTAACTTGTGGGGGATCGGGGAGGACCAGTACCGTAAGTCGATCAACATCCGGATTGACCATAACTTCAGCGCGAATCACCGAATCAACGGAAGCTGGAGCTTTGAAAAAAACCGGGCGGATGATACGCCCAGGTCCTGGCCGACAAATTCCTGGGACGG
>DKBB01000020.1 GCA_002451015.1 Acidobacteria bacterium UBA6911 | reverse complement strand
CCGAGCTTCATTCTTGACGTGTATTAAAATAAGCAGGACAATGAGGCAGACCAGCATTCATACATAGTTATATGCATTTCGCACAGTTTTTGCGGCCATAGAAAATCAATCGTCCGGTTCAAACACGCAACAGAAAATCCTGAGCGGGAAACGGAGTTGATTATGGATCTTTTAACGAAACTACCGGCATTGCGCAATGTCATCCGGGAGATNNGGCGCGAAAGGGGCCCTGGTACGGGTCCTGAACCTGGAAACCGGCACACTGGACTTCTTCGCCTCCTACGGTCTGGAGGATACCTACCTGTCCAAGGGTCCGGCGACCGATATCAAGCTGATCGGCCAGTTGTGCGAAATGAACGAAATCGTGGTCATCGAAGACATCCTGACCAGTCCGCGCGTTCAGTTTCCAAAGGAAGCATGGGAAGTGGGCGTCCGCATGATGGTGGACGCACCCCTGATCGTCCAGCAGCCTCTGGTAGGCATGCTTCGGATGCACTTTGCGGAAATCAGGGAAATCGACCGGATAGAAAAACATTTTCTGACCTCAGTAGCCGAGCAGTGCGCCAGCGCGATCGACAAGGCCTACCTGATCGAAACACAGCGCTTCCAGTACGATCAGTTGACGCACCAGACGGAAAAACTGGCCGCACTGGGCCGGATGGCAGCGGGCATCGCCCACGAAATCAATAATCCTTTGGCGGGTATCCTGCTCTACAGCACTCATCTGAGCAAAAAAGTCGGTCCCGACAGCCCGATCTATGAAGGTCTCCAGGTGATCTCCCATGAAACGGCCCGCTGCCGTGACATCATCCAGAACCTCCTGGAATTCTCGCGCAACGACAAACCCAGGAGAGTGCCAGCCGACCTGAACCAGGTCATAGAACAGGCCTTGAACATCGTGGAGAACGAACTCCGTCTGCAACATATCCGCCTGGTCCGGAAAATGTCGACAAAATTGCCGAACATACCGATGGATGCGAACCAGATAGAACAGGTGTTTGTCAACCTTCTTATCAATGCCACAGAAGCCATCGGCGAGGACGGGATCATCACCGTCAGCAGTTGGCAAGAAGAAGGGGGCAAACAACTGACCGCTGAAATCAGCGATACGGGCTGCGGCATTCCCCGGGATATTGTCGGGAAGATTTTCGAGCCGTTTTTTTCCACCAAGTCCAAGGGTACCGGCCTGGGGCTTTCCGTCAGCTACGGGATTGTAAAAAACCATAAAGGTACCCTGCGCGTTTCCAGCCGGCCGGGTAAAGGAACCAGTTTTACCCTTACCCTTCCCGTTATGGCTGAATCCGGGAGTGCAAATTCAAGCAACGATAAACAGGAAATCCGTCATGGAACCGATTGAAATACTCGTCATCGATGACGAATCCACCATCCGGAGCGGATGCCGCCTGATACTGGCGGACCAGGGACACAAGGTGGAGTGCCTCCCTACGGGACAACAGGGGCTTCACAGCATCCGGAAATCCGCACCGGACATATTGCTGCTGGATCTGAAGTTACCGGACATGGACGGCCTGGAAATACTGGCTTCCATTAAAAAGAACTATCCCGATATTTACGTCATCATCATGACCGGTTATGCCACCGTCTCCACGGCCGTCGAGGCTATGAAGCTGGGGGCTTTCGATTATCAGGCCAAGCCTTTCAGCGATGACGAACTGATCATGACCATCAACCGCGCGGTTGAGACCAAGCGTCTGGTCGAAGAAAACCGTTTTCTCCGCAAGGAATTGACGGAGATGTTTCATTTCAAAAAGATCATTGGCGAACATCCGCGCATGATGGAGGTGTTCGACCTGGTCTCCAGGGTTGCTCCGAACGACACAACGGTCTGCATATACGGCGAAAGCGGTACCGGGAAAGAATTGATCGCCAGGGCCATTCATGCAAACAGCCCGAGGGCCGGTCGGCCGTTCGTGGCAGTGGACTGCAGCACGCTGGCATCCGGAGTGCTGGAAAGCGAGCTTTTCGGGCACGTCAAGGGGGCGTTCACGGATGCAACGGATAACCAGGCGGGCCTTTTTAAAATAGCCGACGAAGGGACGCTTTTTCTCGACGACGTGGCCAACCTGAGTATGGAGATCCAGGCAAAACTACTGAGGGTTCTGGAAACCCGGGAATTCAAACCGGTGGGATCCAGCCGGTTCGAGAAAACCAACGTCCGGATCGTCGCGGCCACCAACCAGGACCTGAATTGCATGGTACAGGAAGGCAGCTTCCGGGAAGACCTTTTTTACCGGTTGAACGTGTTCCCTGTCAGGCTACCCCCGCTGCGCGAGCGCAAAGAGGATATCCCGAGGCTGGCGTACCATTTTCTGCATCATTTCTGTCGAAAAACCGGGAAAATAATTGAAGGATTTTCCGACGATGCGCTAAAGGCGATCCGGGAATATTCCTGGCCGGGCAATGTAAGACACCTGAAGAATGTAATAGAACGTCTGGTGATTATGTCCGACAGTCCGGTTCTGGATCCTCCGGTCATAGTCGAACCCATGCCCCTGAAAGGAAGTTCCGGGGAGAAATCAATTCCCTCAACGGTAGAGCAACTGAACTCCTTCAAGGAGGAACTTTTAAACGAAACTTTCGGACAAGTCCAGAAAGCTTTCCTGTTAAAAGCCCTGGAGGCGACCCACTGGAATATCACCCGGGCCGCCACACGGGTCGGCATGAAACGCGCGAACTTCTCCGCACTGATGAAGAAACACCATATCTCATCAAAGTCAGTCAAGGATTAGGATATTGCCATTTCTTTAGACGCGGGAAGGTGCGGAAGTGAAAAGCTATGATGAAATGAGAATATTTGATGGATAAATGGGATAAAGCGGTCGGAGATCGAAATTCTAAAAACCTTTTATTCAACAAGGTAACTCAATCCGATGGTTTTTCACATTAGTGCGCTCACACGTTCAGACGGTAGTGTATATTGCAACATACGACCGTAACCTCCTAAATTAAAAAGACTAATCATACTTCCGGCAATCTGAGCCGTATATTGGTTCATACTATTTCAGCCGGAACGGCCAGCCCCGACGCAAGGGCAATTACAAGTTAAACACCTGAAATCAAACGACCTACATAATCAGATGCCGGCCGCCTCCATATTGGCACTCAATTTGCTGGGTAATCTCACGGAAACGGAGTCTGCAAAGACTTTCCCTCATGGTTCACGGAATTAGTGGCGGTACGGGGATGACCGCCCGGCGGTTCGACAGAGGAGGTCCGGAGGATCCTCTTCAGTCGAACGGGTCTTGCCTGCCACACAACCTCCAATTGGGTCATGCGGGACAATGAATTTCTTCTGAAAGGAGATACGGCCATGCATACCAGTCAACACCACGGAGAACCCTATGCCCCAGGTTTGCACCATATCCTGCTGGTGGAAGACGAGCCGAATGTGGCCAAAGGGCTGGAACTGGTCCTCAGCGACGAAGGATACGGTGTCGAGATCGCCCCAACGGGCCGATCTGCCCTGGAAAAGTTCCAGGGCAACGGATTCGATCTTGTGGTATCCGACCTGCGCCTGCCGGATATTGACGGGCTGGAGGTGATCAAGGACATCAGGCAGTTGCGCCCGGAAGTCAAAGTAATCATCATCACGGGTTATCCCAGTGTTTCATCGGCGGTGGNNCATGGGTGTTATGGATTACCTGCGCAAACCGTTTTCCGACGAAGATCTGGTCAACGCCGTCCGGAAGGCATTTCCGGAAGGAAACCAGTTCACCATGGAAAAACTTCTCGCCGAGAGCGAACGCAAGGTCCTGATCCAGAAAAAGGAGGTGATCCGGGCCATTGAAACGGCGCTCCAGGACAGCGAGTTCAACGCACGGCTCGATCGGGGCGGCGCCCTGGAAGGATATGACCTGACCGAGGAGGCCAAGGCGGCCGTTGTAACTGGAGACCTGAACTGGATCCGCAGACATGTCGGACAGCTCAGTGAAGAACAGTTGGGGTGGATCTACAGCCGCCTGGAACGTGAAATCTACTAAGTCGCGGAAATTTGCCGCTTGCGGGAACGATTGAATCCGCACCTGGAATAATCAATCTGTCATGGAGGACGATTCGATGCTGCAACCGCAAACCTCTTCGGCCGTATGCCGATGCGAAGAAAGAGAGCGGGAAAACCTCCAGTCGGCGCTGGAAGAGATTCAAAAATCTTTCACAGGTCGAGCCGGAGATTTGATCCCCATGCTGCAGACAATACAGAACAGGCTGGGTTATCTCCCGGAAGAGGCGCTGATGGAGATTTCGCGCATGACCGGAACACCGGCTGCTTCGGTATTCGGCGTGGCCACGTTTTACGCGCAGTTTCGCCTTCGCCCTGTCGGCAAGCACATTATTAAAATCTGCACCGGCACCGCGTGTCACGTACGGGGATCCCACAAGATCCTGAACGACCTGGAGAACCGGTTGCACGTCGAACCGGACCAAACCACGGACGATCGTCTTTTCACCCTCCAGACGGTAGCCTGCTTCGGCGCCTGCGCCCTCGCCCCTGTCGTCGTGGTGGATGAATCGGTCAACGGTCGAATGAATCCGACCAAAACAATGGGAATGGTACAGGAACTTGGCGGTGAGGAAAGGGAGCGGG
>DKBB01000400.1 GCA_002451015.1 Acidobacteria bacterium UBA6911 | reverse complement strand
ATGATTGACGTGGAGGGTGAAGTCATCGGCCAGGTCAACGGCCTGGCCGTGATCGATCTCGGTGATATCCGTTTCGGAAAACCATCCCGAATTACGGCGAAAACCTACATGGGCAGAAACGGGGTTGTGGATATCGAGCGGGAAGCGAAGATGAGCGGCAAGATTTACGATAAAGGCGTACTCATTCTAAGCGGCTACCTGGGAGCGAAGTATGCTCAAAAACATCCGCTGGCTTTGGCCGCCAGTCTTTGTTTCGAACAGTCCTATGACGGCATCGACGGAGACAGCGCTTCTTCGACCGAACTTTACGCCCTGCTTTCGAGCCTGGCGAATCTGCCGATCCGGCAGGGAATCGCCGTGACGGGTTCCGTCGACCAGAACGGACGGATCCAGCCTATCGGCGGTGTGAACCATAAAATTGAGGGTTTTTACGATTTATGCAGGACATTGGATTTGACCGGGGATCAGGGCGTTATGATTCCTGTTCAGAATGTTAGGAACCTGATGCTTCGCAGTGACGTTGTAGATGCCGTCGCCGCCGGCCGGTTTCATATCTATGCAATTGAAACGATCGACCAGGGGATTGAAATCCTTACGGGCAGACCGGCCGGAGAGCGTATCAACGGTTCCTATCCCGAAGACACGATAAACCACCAGGTAGAGAGACGCCTGCAGCAATTTGCCGAAGGCCTTCGGAAATTCGGCCACGAGGAGAAAATCCCATAATTGTTATCTCCTTCCACTAGCCCGCATTCATCCGACACGGGGACTGCAAATCGTGAACGGAAACAGGTTGGCGGCAACAGTAAACTGTCATGACTTTTTTCGATTTTTCCTATGGATCCGATCGAAATATTCCTTTTTCGAAAAGAACGCCTTATGAAGTATTTCCACTTCTTCTTTGGTGCAGATCCTTTTTGCATGAGATTTTAATTTTTCAGACTTGTCGAACGCGATGCTGATAAGCCTGCAGGGATACTCCTGACACAAACCACAATTTTCAAAGTCTTTTGCACGGACACAGGCACGAAGCTCCGTATGCGCGCATTTGTTTTCCGGCATACAGCCGTGACATGCCAAATCTTCAGCCGGAAAATCCGGATCCCTTAATCCAAGGCGAACCCATAATGCCTTCACCTTTTCCAACTTGTTCTTCCCGCCATTCTGCGTTGCCATATAGCGAGGGCAGTGTTCGCAGTTATCGCCGCATTTCCCAATCATGTTCATTAATATTTTCCTTGCCGACAGCTGAGTTCAACCGCAAATGGTGTGCCTGCGCCGCGAGTCCGAAGGAGCGAATTGTCATGAACTTTATCTGTTTGCGCACTTTACAATTACTTCGTATCGAGGCGACGGCACATATTCCGGATCACTGTCGTCGCCACCATCCCAATGGCCTTCGACCACGCAAAAAACGTTATCCCTGAAAGCCCTGTAAGACGTGCCGTCGGGCCCATCCGCCATTTTGTCGGCACACCATCCATCTTCATTGAAAAAACCATGGGGAAGATCATCGGGAAGGTTGCCGTCAGGGCAATAAGGCAGGGGCCGGCCAAAGAGACCATCGGGGCGCTGAGTGCCCGTCACTTTTTTTGCGTTTCCCGAAAGACGAATAACACAGCCGTGGTAGTTCTCGTCATCGTCAGTAAAAGTCCGGGTTGATTCCGTCAGAATCTCATACGGCCCGGAACCCAGTTTTTCGTAGACAATGCTGCAAGTCTCCTCAAGCAGTCCCGCGTGGGCGTTGCAGGCACAGACCATTACAAATATCAGACCGGCTAAACGATTAAGAAATGTCATATTCATGATCCTTAAAGAGCATAATGGCGGAGCTCGGCTGCCGATGGTCACCTGGGGCCTGTGTTCAGCAGCAATTATTCAATTCCAGCCAACTCGGCCATTTTGACATGCTTGGTTTCCGCTGGAATATCCACTATCTCTTCTGGATTGAAGTGCTTGAGATGGCCTTTATATATCAGATGGTTTTTTGGGAATAGCACCATGCACTGCCCGCTCATTTGGTGTATTTAGCCTCTTGTTCTCCCCCAAAAATGAAGGTGCTTGTATGCTCCCCCGAGATCATCAAGTCCCCGATTCCCAAGATCCGCGCCATTCATTCTTTCGACATCCAGCACCTCATGTATTGCCTTTCCAACAGCCAGCGATATCCTCTTAAAATCAATGGCTCCCTGCCAGGTCATATCGGATCGATCATGGACTTTCTCTTTCTTAATGAGTATTAAATGTCCCCCATCATCCCTTCTATTTAAAGCTGGAACCGGGCGGATGACTTCGAAATATTTGTCTAGATATATAGTATTTTCTTTAAAAGCTGTTTTCCTTTTCGTGCGTTGCCTAAAATTGCGGGCTGGCAGTGGTGCGGCATGTTTTTTGACACATCCCTCTCCAGCCAGAGGTTACACAAATTCACTGCTTAATATAAAACATTCCCGGTCTGTCCTTGGGTCGCGGTTGGAAACCAAATTCCTTATAATATCCCTCTAATCCCTTGGCAGCCATCAATGCTATAAAAGCTCCCGGCTTTGTGTTGTCTTCAATATTACCTTTGAGCATTCCCATAATTTTTCTTCCGATTCCCTTGTTTTGAAAATCCGGATGGACAATGAGATCCTGGATATGGAAGTAGAGGCCTTTGTCTGAGCATGGTCTCATTTATCTTGATATGAGTTTTCTTGCATTATTTAATGTGAAAAGAGATGAACAGATAAAGACTAGAATAGGAACCGCTGCTATGCGGACTATTCTCCACTCTAGCGTTACATTAGATTCACCATGGTAAATGTCCGTTAATGCTAAATAACTGAAGCACCCTGCAATCAGAGATAAGACGCCTAATACCATCACAAATGATATTTGAGTCTTAATATTGATCATTTTAATCTCTCCTTCAATCGATGAAACCGAACGCTGCCCCTCAGGGATTACGCACCAGCGGCGTCTCACTGAAGGGGCCTGTTGGCCCTTTTATCTTCTTCGAAGATTTTGACACCTTCGGACCAATCGGCATACACCTGCCACTCCCGGATTAGGCCATTCTGAATGACAGCCTTCCATGCTGCTGGCATGGTGATCCTGTTTTCGAGAACCAGGCCGCGTTTGCCGTTGTAGGTTCCGGTTGCACGACCATAGGCCATGATGATGTTTCCATCCTGCAGATATCCGGATATCTCATTACGGTAATCTGGAAACATCCGGAAGAAATCTTCCCAGCCCTTCTTCATTGTTTCGACTCCGGTGGTAATTCCACCTCCTGCGTCGATGAAAGTATGATTGGGAGTCATGAACGAGCATAGGGTTTCAACATCATGGCGATTGATCGCTTCGTTGAACAATCGAAAAATTCGAATCTCCTGAGTTTCCATTTTTCGATCCTGGGCTAACAACCGAGATTATCGGCCCGTGTCGGCGGGTCTGATGCGTTGAGTTGTAATCAGTTTCTATTGTATCCGCCACATCTCATACGTGCCATCAACTGGCCCCTTGTAGTATCCCTCAAACAGATCCTTACTGAGCGTGCCGCCACCTTCATAGAGGCCCTCATCAGCAGTATAGGAGTATTTGTTATTTTCCAGTGCGCCAACCATAATGTGCATCGGCTTGTCCAGCGTATCCAATTTGTCCAAGATTAGCACCCGATACCTGTTATCTCCTAAAGGACTTACCTTGGCAAAAAAGGTAAAGGGGTTGCCTTCAGAGTCAGTGCCATTACCTTGCCAGTTCCCGCTGAATTGATAATTTGCCTGATTACTGGCTGAATTGGTGTTGGGATCCGTACATGAACTCAAGAAAAAACACAAAGACAGTATAGCGATTGATTTGCAGCTTACGGGAAAAAGCCAGAATGCCCGAGGCTTTGGCTGGGGATGAATGGCAGTTTGGAGTTTGGGGGTAGAAGCCCCCATGGCTTTTAGCTCCGACCGTAGGTCGGAGTTCTTCACGATGACGGGCCCTGATTTGGAATGCTCCTCCATTTTCATGTTTAACTCCTATGCTCAATGTGTCATGGCTTGATTGATAACGTGTGCAACCAGTTGCAGCCAGGACTTTCACTGACCTCTCAGGTAATTGATGATGTCAAGGTTGAAGCTGACTTTCAAAAGCGTCCGGTCCTGGATGTCAAACTGAATTGCAGGATTATAAATCATAATTTTCATGAGTTTTCCATGTCCAGCCGCATTTTGGACATTTTTCATCATTTTCATTTATGGTTGCTTTACATTTAAAACAACGAAATTCCGTAGGCATTAATTTTGTTTGTTTTTGAGATGTACGGAATCCTACAATCCAAAATGTCAGCTCTATTACTGCACCGATTGCAACAAGCGCAATAGCACCACCAACAAATCCAACTAAATAGCAAGCTATAGCACACAAAAATCAGAGCCCCAGTATTAACGACTTCTTTTGTTCATTCATATAGACTCTCCTCTATTTACATATCTTATAGAAAGAGGCTCCTCTGATTTATAAGGCATGCTGCGGATGAAACATGCTGTCAAGCGTCGCCTCCAGCCGGCTTGTTCGACGGTTTTCTGGCTACGAGCTTGTTCACCGGGTGCATGTGTCGAGAGCTACCCGGGTGTTCGTCTTCGAACGTGTAACTCTGCTGCTGCAGAGTCTCCCAGTCTGAGTAAAGCGAGAAGACCTCCCCCTCGCGAAACAAGCCAAGACAGAAATCCTTTAAATCATCCGGCGGTGCGATTGTGTCCGTAAAAACAACGATGATATTGATCCCGCCAGGATTCGTGTAAGTTTTGCACAGGGGAATGAGTTTCTGCCACGACTCGCGCTCTAGAAGGTGGAGACAGCCGTGGGATACGATAAGATCGAATGATTGTGGGAACCAATAGTCACGGATGTCGGCTACTTGTGTGTGGATGTGCAGATTATTCTTCTGCGCGAGTGCCTGCAATTTGCGTATCCCCGCCTCAGAAATGTCCACGGCAGTTACATCGAATCCGTTCTCTGCGAGGAGGAGCGCATTCCGGCCTTCACCACAGCCCAGGTCGAGGATCTTGGCACCGGGCTTGAGCGTGGGAACGACGTCGCGGACCTCTTGGCTTGGCTCCCCAAACGTGCGAGTATCCATATCCGCGTAAGCTCTCTCCCAGAATGGCCGTGTCATGATCGTCTATTCCTCTGTCGATCGTTTGAGCTCAGCGTGTGCGCAGCTTTTAAACGCAAAGCACGGTGCAGATCAGGTTCAAAGTAAATTGTCGGGCGGGTGGTGGCGTCTTTCATTATGTAAATCCTCCAACCCGAAATATAGCGCTATAGCGTCATTACTTTAAGACGCTATAATGCTGTGCATGCTGTGCAATCTACCAGCTAACGCATGCTGCGGATAAGCGGCAAGTCGGGAACGCATGGTTATGCTGCATAAACATATAATTCTTACCTTGCCCTACAGGAAGATTTTGATGTCCCTTTGCCAATTTGATTTACATTGCAAAAATAGGTATGCGAACCGGTTTTTATTTCATACTGCAGGGTATTATTTTTCCACCGTAATTCATGGATGGAACCGCACCAAAATTCGGCTATAGGGCACACATCGCCTAATCCACCAGTGACGTCAATCTTTTCCCTCCATAAAACCTTGCTTTGAACCGGATATCCCTCTTCGACTTTGATCGCTTCAATAAAAATGGTCGGTGTTCCCACTTCGCCATAGGTAAGTACTGCTCTGATCTTTTCTCCTTCATAGACAGTAGGTCCCAAGGTAACGACGGTATGCACTCCAAACTCCGCCATGGGTGCCATGGGCTCTTGAGCAAAGGATATGCTGGATAACACGAACATCATAACGATAAAAATCCAAGCAATCCTCATTGGAACCTCCTCGGTTTTATCATGAACTAGGTTTGCAGCATAATGTATTGATAACCAGCCTATCGAGCTTTCTGCCAGGTCTGCCTTTATTAAATGGTCGGGCCGCGTATCTTATGAGCTGGAAGCCGTGCGTTCGAATATCCCATGTGATATTTGGATATTACCTCGTCCATCATAGCTTTCGTATGTGACCCGCACAATATCTTCTGCTTCGGAGAGAACGGCTGTCTCCTTCACACAAATTCGACCATTCTTCTTTGCGACTCCTTCAATGGTGCGGGGATTCAGCAGTCGATAAGATACAGTATCGGCAAACGGAGTGCCGGTGACCGGATTGTCTCGTCCATCAAACTAACCTTGGGCGGCAATGACGAAACGCTCATCCTTGTCATGGACCAATTCCTCTCGCATCGAGAGGTTGATACCGTCGGTGTCTATTGTCAGAATCTGGCTCTTGGTGACCGGAGGAACATCGGACTTTGCCATATTGAGCTTCCAAGTACCTGCGAATAAATTGTGCGACACAGGTGTAATCCCTCATTACCTCAAGCGGCCGAATGTCCGGCATGAACTGCAGACAAAAGTAGCACGTGTTTTGCTCCTGCAAAGGGTTTTACGCTTTTGGCTGGCAGATCCATGCCTTTATTAGGCGCCGAGTATCGATAGGATGGCATCTTGATCGGTAAAATCCTTAAAGCGAACCGAATGATTAACTCCGGCTCCAACAGCCACGAAAGAATAGCCTAGCTCTACACTTGCCTTCTGATCCCAAGGCGCATCTCCAAAGTATGTCTTTCGAGCAAATTGTCGACCTAGCCCCGCGCGCTGCTCGGCTAGCCTCATGATGTCTATTCGTGCCGTAGCCTCCGATGACGTCGCTAGCGGGATCCGCTGAGCGTTGATTCCTATTTTCGCCAGTTTGAGTTCTGCCGTTTCACGCCATCCGCCGGTGGCAATCGCGAGCGCGAACTCACGGTTGGACTGCAAGCGCTTCACGAGGTCGCATGCGCCCGGTATCTCCGCCAGTTCATTGCCCGAGTGATTAAGATATTCGCTCACAAGCTCAATGAAATGATTTTTCACGCTCATCTCAGCAGGTTCGTCGCTTATCTCATGCTGATCGAGTACTTCGGTCAGCACTCCGCTGTCAGTTACGTGGTGATAGGACTGCCACGTCCGATCGACCTCTACTCCCAGGACTTCACGTATGGCCTGCGCGTATAGCTCCACATCGAATCCATTCGAATCGACGAGAGTGCCATCGATGTCAAACATTACAAGCTGCATAATAATCCCGCGAGAGGTGCCTAGCGTTTCAAATAACAAGCCGCGCCGACATGCAATGCAAAAAAGAAAGAGACTCGCCGCGGTCTTGATAATTTAATGGTTATGTTTCTATTTCATGTCTTTCAATAGAAGTATTAATTAAGTTTTCTTTATCGTAGGTTTGCCAGAATTCGCCATGTGGTCTATTCTCATTACATTCGAACTCTACCACTCCTGCTAAAGACTTTATATTTGATCTGATCATTTCCTGCATGCACTCAGGTAGATGAATTCTTTTCTCCACGTGATTTTGAACACACAAAACACAGTTGCCTAAAATAGGGCACTCTTTTTGAGTACAACAACATTTTTTATTTAAAGAGTATTTATAGTCTTTCATTTTTGTTTCCCTTTAAAACATATCGATTCGCCTCAGGTGCACTTGATAGCGCTTCACTCAGAATACGTATGTTATGTTTCCGGCCCGATACCGGCTTCCTCATCCGTGACAAGTATTTCCCGGAAAATATTGTCGTCACTTCCAGGGCGAGCCGCGGTAAACGCCACAAGNNCTAAGCGGCGGCGCGCAGTTTGTGCCGACCGCTTAAGCGAATAGTTATGCCTTTCCTTCCTTTAACATCTCATCGGCCTCATCTTTGAGGATTGCGTATTCGTAGGTATCCGTCCACAGCTCTTCACCGGTAGGCCCTCTTTTGAAGAAAATGTTTCTTCTAAGGAGTCCTTCTCGACGTAGCCCAATTCGTTCAAGTAATTTCCAAGAAGCAAGATTCTCTGGATTGCAATGGGCGAATATTCGATGAATATGCTTCTCCATAAATTCTTTTTTTAAGAGAGCGGCTACTGCCTCAGTCGCATACCCTTCTCCCTGATACGCAGGATTCACGATGTAGCCTATTTCCCAGGTTCTTAATTCGTGGGGCTCTATCTGCTTGAAGTAGATATGCCCAATCATCTTGCCAGAA
>DKBB01000098.1 GCA_002451015.1 Acidobacteria bacterium UBA6911 | reverse complement strand
AGCCGATTGATCGGGCCGAACTGCCCGGGAATCATTTCCCCCGGGAAATGCAAAATCGGCATCATGCCGGGCAGGATATTCCGCGAAGGCTCTGTCGGCGTAGTTTCCCGCAGCGGCACGTTGACGTACGAAGCCGTGCATCAACTTTCCGAAAGAAACATCGGTCAATCTACCTGTATCGGCATCGGCGGGGACCCGGTTATCGGCACGATCTTCATTGACGCGCTCTCACTGTTCAACCAGGATCCTGAAACCGAGGCGATCGTGATGGTCGGGGAGATCGGCGGAACCGCGGAAGAAGAGGCGTCCAGGTTCATCAAGGAAAACGTCAAAAAGCCGGTGGTCGGATTTATCGCAGGACGCACTGCGCCCCCGGGAAGAAGAATGGGGCATGCCGGNNTTAAGCCCCGCGGAAATCGGGGAAGCCATGGCGAAATTGATATAAGACACACTCCTAACAGGGGATACGGCATGCCGTGCCCCTGCGGATGCCTCGCAGCGCCTTCGTTTGTCCTTGCGGGTGTGTTATTCTTGAACTGGTTATGGTTCCTTGGGGCCGTGTATTAATCATTCTGGGGCTGATCCTGCTGGTTGCAGGTCTTTTGTTGACGTATACCCCGTTTTTTTCTTGGCTCAGTCCGGGGCGTTTGCCGGGAGACATCAGGATCAAGCGCGGTGCTTATTCTTTTTACTTCCCACTGGCTACCTGCATTATTCTGAGTCTTATTCTCACCTTGATTTTGTACATTTTTCGGAAATAGCTTATGGATCAAAATAGCGTTGAAGATTTTACTCCTCTGGAAAAGGCCGTTCTGGATGCCCTCGGCACCATCAAAGATCCGGACCTTGGAAAAGATATTGTTTCCCTGAATTTCATAAAAGACCTGAAAGTCGAAGAAGGTGTCGCCTCCTTTACCATTGAGCTGACAACTCCTGCATGTCCGGTAAAAAAAGAGATGGAGCAGTGGGCCCATGAAGCCGTGTCGAAACTCGAAGGCATCCGGGATGTCAAAATCCGTATGTCGGCGGCAGTGACCAAAGGTTCTGCGGCCGAAGGAAAACAGGCCATCGAAGGCGTAAAAAATATTGTAGCCGTGGGCAGCGGAAAAGGCGGTGTCGGCAAGACATCCGTGACGGTGAATCTGGCCATCGCCCTGGCGCAGAAGGGAGCAAAAGTCGGACTGCTGGATGCCGACATCTACGGGCCGAACGTCCCTTTAATGATGGGAATCGTTGGACAACCGCATGCTGTCGAGGATCGCATCCAGACACTTTCCAATTACGACGTCCGAGTGATGTCGATGGGCTTTTTGACAAACAACGACGATACGCCGCTGATCTGGCGCGGGCCGATGCTTCACAGCGTCGTTCAGCAGTTTCTTCGCCAGGTCGATTGGGGCGAGCTGGATTATCTGTTGATCGATCTTCCTCCCGGTACCGGGGACGTCCAGCTCAGCATTACACAGACGGTTCCCCTTATGGGTGCCGTAATCGTCAGCACTCCGCAGGATGTCGCGCTTCAGGATGCGCGCAAGGCAATCCTGATGTTCCGCCAGGTAAATGTTGAAATTCTGGGGATCGTCGAAAACATGTCGTATTTCCAATGCCCCAATTGCGGCGAACAGACCCATGTCTTCAGTCATGGCGGCGGATCGACGACAGCGGATAACTTCGGCGTACCTTTCCTTGGCGAAATCCCGTTGGCTATGGATCTTCGCGAAGGGGGAGATACGGGCAAACCGGTGGTGGCTTCAAATCCCGGTTCGCCCTGTGCCGCCGCATTCGTTCAGATTGCCGAGAAGGTCGCCGCGCAAGTCAGCATTGCAAATCAACAAAGCCTGAATTTGCCCGTCATTGAATAGACCGGCGTCAAATACGGTTGCAAATGCGGGGACATAGTACCTATTTCACCGAAATCGGTATTTATGTCCCCGTGCTATTTATGGAGGATTCAGGATTGCCCTACGAATACACGGATGGAACCATCTGCTTTCTGCAGCTTCATCTCGGCGGAGATCGCAATTTCAGCTATCTCATCGGCGATTGCCCATCCGGGGAAGCGGCCGTCGTCGATCCCGGATACGCTGCCGGTCGGTTCAACGGGGAGGCGGAGCGGCGCGGTCTCAGGATTAAATACATTCTTATTACACACGGACATGACGATCATATGGCGGCCGCCGGTGAATTAGCCCTTATGACCGGCGCAACGCTTTATGCCGGCGAGGATGAAGGGGTGAGAAACGCACTTGGCTTGAGTGACGGGGATCGGCTGGCGTTGGGAAATCGTTTGGTGTCTGTCCTTGCCACAGCCGGCCATACCGTCGGGCATGTCTGCTACCTGTTCGAGAACCGGCTGATGACGGGCGACCTCCTGTTTTGCGGAAAGGTCGGGGGAACGGGGGCGTATTTCCCGGGTTCATCCGCCCGGCAGGAATGGGATTCACTGCAGAAAATCATGGAACTGCCCGATCCCGTCATGATTTTTCCCGGGCACGATTACTACGGGGGAGAAGGNNAACCAGGGAGGCGTGCGGAAGGGCGACGCAAAGCTCGCCCCTACGGGATTATTTCTTTCCTGTTGAAAAAGGTTTCGATAAATTGCGATCCGGAGAGCATCCCGAGGGATCCGCTTTTCACGCTCTCCTCGTCGTAACGATCCACTGAATCGGCCTGTTGGCCGGGGGCGAAGATTGCCACCGGTACCGGTTCACGGGTATGGTTGCCACTGGCGATCGGTGTGGGGTGATCGGGCAATACAGCAAACGTGGTTTCCCATCCTTTATTCTCAATGCCATCCAGAATCCTCTGAATCAACCTACGGTCCAGATCTTCAATGCAGCGGATTTTAAGGGCTAAATCCTGCTCGTGCCCGGCTTCATCCGGCGCTTCGACATGGATGTACACAAAATCGACTTCCTCGAGAGCCTTGAGGGCGTAATCCGCCTTGCCTTCGTAGTTTGTGTCATACAGCCCGGTAGCGCCCGGAACGGTGATCGGTATCATTCCGGCGTAAATAGCCAGACCTTTTACCAGGTCCACGGCTGTGATTGCGGCACCGCTAATCCCGAACCGCTCCGGAAGAGTGCGCATTCGGGGCTTTTTCCCGGGAGCCCAGGGCCAGAGGGAGTTGGCCGGCTGCTGCCCCTGATTCCGCCGGTTTTGGTTGACGGGGTGATTTTCAAACAGTGCCTGGGATTCTTCGACAAGACGATTCAGCAGGTCGGCCGTAGCCTGTCCTGTGGGGGTCATCGGCCGGATGGCCAAATCCCGCCAGGGGGAGCCGACATGATCGTGGGGAGGAAAACATTCGAGCCGGAATTCCCCGCCGGGATAAATCATCACATGCCGGTAGCTCAACCCGGGGTGGAGTTGAATATTCCAGCTTTGAAAATGCGAATGTGCGTCCCGAATTAGTGCGTGCGCTTCCTCGTTGGAGATGTGACCGGAAGAGTGGCTTCGTATTTTCCCTTCTTCGATGCAGATCAGGTTTACGCGCATGGCCAGATCGTTTTCCCCGAGCTCTATTCCCAGGCTGGCCGCTTCCAGAACTCCGCGTCCTTCCGTACCATGGAAGAGTTCCGTTGCGTTATAGCCAAGCACCGACATGTTGGCGATGGCAGATCCTGTCATCATATCCGGTTCGATGGTCCGGAAAAGTCCGGTCCGCCCCCGGCGTGCGATCCCATCCATGGCAGGCTTCTTCGCCGCCATCAGGGGTGTTTTCCCATGCAACTCCGGGATAGGATAATCGGCCATGCCGTCTCCGAGGAAAAGGACGTATTTCATAGGGGAATCACCTTGAATTTAACAGCCTGGCATCAGAAGTCCGAATTATTTTACTGGACTCTGATACGATAGGAAGACTTCGGTTGAACGTTTAGGGTAAAACCACCTGCAAACCGCGGCGATAAGTAAAACTGTTATGGCACCTTTTAGGATTTATATCTTTCGAGGATCAATTCCCGAAAGGCTCCGTAATCCGCCGGCATGGTCCGATAGCTCTCCTTCTTTTGTTCCACTTTGGCCAGGCTGGGCGGCACCTCAGGGGAGAAACCCAGGAGTTTCTCTATTTCCTCGGGGAATTTGGCCGGATGGGCGGTTTCGATGGAAACCGCGGTCGAGGAACTCGGGTTTTCGTCGAGGTACCGCTGCAGTCCGAGCCAGCCGGTGGCACCGTGCGGTTCCAGCAACAAACGATTGTCCTTCCAGGCGCTTTGAATCGTCCGGCGCGTATCCTCATCGTTAATGCTTGTCGCCCACAACTCTTTCTTCAGATGCGTCATGTCGGGCATCTGTCGGATTATACCGGTTTCGTCCATCCATCCGCCGTAGAGGGCCAGTACGCGGGCGAAATTGCTGGGATGTCCCACATTCATGGCATTGGATAAACAGTGCCGGGAAGGAACGATTTTCTGATACCGGCCCGTTTCGAAAAAGTTCGGAACTTCGTCATTTGTGTTGGTGGCAATGACGATTTTTTCAATCCGCACTCCCATGCGCAATGCCAGCAGCGCTCCCATCATATCGCCGAAATTGCCCGAAGGGACGGAAATGATGATCGGATCGTTCTCCGGGACCAGGTTGACCGCAGCATAAACATAATAAACAATCTGCGGCAGAAGGCGTCCGATGTTGATGGAATTGGCCGACGTCAGTTGAATGTCGCGCAGGTTTTCATCCGCAAATGCCTTTTTGACCAGAGCCTGGCAGTCGTCGAATTTGCCGTCCACCGCTATAGGGGTGATATTTCTCCCCAGGGTTGTCATCTGTTTTCTCTGCCGGTCGCTGACCTCCGCGGGAGGGAACAGAACAGCAACCTCAATATTAGGTATCCCGTAAAAAGCGTGTGCTATGGCACTGCCGGTGTCTCCGCTGGTCGCGGTGAGGATTACCAGACGATTTGAGGCGTTTTCGCGCAGTTTCCCGAACATCTGGCCCATCATTCTTCCGGCAAAATCTTTGAACGAAGCGGTGGGACCGCAATCCAGGCGCATAATGTGCCTCTGGACATCCACCCGTTCCAGCGGTACGTCGAAGTCGTATGCCCGGTGGCACATGGCATCCAGGGAATCGTCCGGAAAGGTGCCGGCGGTATATTTTCTCAGGACAATCGAAGCAACCTCAGGATAGGACCTTTCGCGCAAAGAGGCGAAGTCCTCCCGCGTAAATGAAGGGATGGTGACCGGAAGATACAGTCCCCTGTCCGGCGCCTGTCCCTGCAGCAGTGCCTCCGCAAGAGTCACCTCCGGTGCTTGTCGGTTGGTGCTTGCGAAAAGCATCGATTCCATTGCCGTTTCCTTTCCGTTAATACATTGTTTGGGGCACGGCATGCCGTGCCCCAGGATCATTATTATACATGAGGTTTTGTCGAGTGCACCCAGGGGAATGCTGTTCCGGCAAGATTATCGTTTAATCTGGCAACAGGGAGTTTTTATGACTGCCGGATGTGCGGATTGCCGCTTTTTTTAGGGTATCTCCCGCATCCCGCCACCCGTTGCAATAATTGCGTCCGGGACAGCCCCGGCAGAAATTAATAAGCCCCTTGCACTTCGCATAGAATTTGAAAAAGAGAAGAATCAGGGCGCGTTTCAACTTTCCGACCGGCTTTTCGCTGCATATCAGTTTGTCGTCGAACATTCCGCGGTCGGTAATCCTGATGGCGCCGATCACTGGAACCGTCAGACGTGTGCCGCGAGGCAGGCGCGGGCCGAGGACGACAGCATCCAATAAATCGTCGTCCGGGCCTAAAACGTTATCGATGGCTCCGTAATTGAAGGGACAAGGAACCGGCGAAATAAAATCCAATCTGCCGGAGGAGCAGCGCTTTACAATGCTTCCTTTCGGGACCTCGATAACGACTTCAACCTTAGGCGCGTTGTCCATACAATCATTCTATTCGGATTGTGGTTGGAATTCATACTGTAATTCCCGGGAATATTGTATGGTTACAATTGAGGGCGGACACAGGGTCCGCCCCTGCAGCATCCATTCAAATTGGATGGCATGTTTAGATTGAGTCCTACTGCTCACCGGCTTTATTGAATCCGAACTTTTACATCCCGGCTCAGCGTGAAATCGAACAGGTGTTCCGGCACGAATTCCAGTTCATCGCCTCGTGTCGCCAATACCGTGGCAGTTCCGGCACCGGCTCCCGCCGCGGCTCCAATTGCGGCACCCTTGCCGCCACCCGCTATGGCGCCGATGACCGCTCCGAGCCCGGCACCGATACCTACTTTCGTAGCATCTTTTTTCTTGGTTGTATCCGCTTCAAAAGAAAGGACTTCTGTCTCGATCGGGTACGATTGCCCTCCGACTTCGAGCGAAGTAAGTTGTATGGACATCGCGGCACGACCTTTGACCCTGCCGGATTTCTCTACATAGGTTATCTGACCCTCTACGACACTTCCCCTGGATACCACCCTATTGCCGCCGACCAGCAGATCCTGATCGACCGTGGCACGGAAGGTGTCTCCCACCTGATTTACTCCGGAATTTAATGTGTCCCGCAATCGAACCGGAATAACGGTACCGCCGGTCAATGCGGCAAATTGAGGCTCTGGCGCTGGAGGTGTAGGAGCCGGCGTTTCGGGGGCTGGAGGTGCAGGGGCTGGAGGTGCAGGAGCCGGCGGCTCGGGGGCCGGGACTGGAGCCGGAGGTGCAACAACCTTGGTCTTTGGAGGGCTTTGGGGTGCAGGGGCCGGTTGCGGAGCCTTAGGAGATTTTTTTACCGGTTCAGAAGGTTGCGGTGCAACCTCCTCGGCTGGAGCCGAGACTTCGGGGGCACTTTGAACTTCCGCCGACTGCTCTTCGACATCTTCTTTATTTGTCGTTCCACAAGCAGCAGCGATGACTAGAATCAGCCCAAAAACAAAATATCGTATACGTAACATAACCTTCTCCTTTGAAGCTGGTTAGATACCTGAGTCCCTTCAAACTCCAAACAGCGCCTGATTTTTACAAAAACCGAACCTGCAGCACTGAATCCATCCATGGATCATGCCTGTCAAAACATTCAATTTTATTCCATCCCAGATACGAAGTACAGAGGTCGGGTGAATCCATTTGGGAATTAATTTTGGATCAGCTCCTATGCCGATAAGGAGAAACCTTCATATCTATCTTCCGGAAAAGCCTGTCTTGGCTGGATCCCTGGACTAGGATTTCTTTTATGTACAACTCCACGATCGGCTTATAATGGTCGAACGTTTTTCCTGCTATAGGGAAGATTTTCAGAATATGCAAGAAATCCATTGGAGATCTTGAGACGGTCTTACCAGTTATAGTAAAAAATGAGTGCTAAAAATAGTTTTTCGAGTCAATGGTCTGGGCATGATGCGACCTATTCCACCTATCAACCGGATTTTCTTATGACCTNNGACTGTTCTGTTGCAGAGTTCTTCAGCCTGGAGATCCATCATCCAGCCGGGCTCATGTTGCGCAGCTTTCCCTACTTCCAGGGAGCGCCCGACCTGCTCAGCGATCCGGCCGCTTTTGAACGGCATTACGATCCGGACCATCCCGGCCGATTGGAACCGGATTTCGAACGGAAATGCCGCAATGCAAATCAGAACGGGAAGGTCGTTTATGCGGATGCATGGGGCGGAGGATTTTTACAGATGCTGGGAGTGCATGACTGGGATTCCATGGTATCGGCCATGGTTGCGCTCAAGGAAGATCCGTCCAGGATAGAAACTCTGGTGGAGCGTACTTCCGATTTCTACTGCCTTATCCTGGGCAGACTATTGGCCAAGGCTTCCATAGACTACGCCACCTTTTATGAGCCGATTGCCTCCAACAGCGGACCGGTCATTTCCCCTGCCATGTTCCGGCGTTTCGTACTACCCGGGTATCGAAAGGTGTTAAAGCTACTCGCACAACATAGAGTTCCGCTGCGCATTTTCTGCACTACCGGGGGCAACCTGTCCGTTCTGCTGCCCGGTTTGATTGATGCTGGGATTAACGGTTTCTGGATCAGCAACATCCGCGGCGCGGGAATGAGCTATTCCAAACTGCGCCGGACGTACGGACCGGATATCGCTCTTATCGGGGGCATTGACGCGACATCCCTGGCACAGGATGAAAACGCTGTATGCCGCGCTGTAGAGGAAACAGTCCCCAGTCTTCTACGGGATGGGCATTATCTTCCGTGCCTGGACGACCGTCCGCGAAACAACCATCCCTTTCAACGATACCGCTATTTCCGCCAGATCCTGCCGGAAATAGCCCTCCGTAATTCCTAGCCGGTTATTCCCGGCAATTCGTGCTTTGCACCTCGAACGTTGTCCTTATTATCGCGGCCTATGAATTTTCGTGGTTCTTACTTCCCATAAATAAGAAAATGATCCTGTCGGCCTGCAATTCTGCCCTCCCAATGTAAGCAATTAGTGTTTAAATTGTCGGAATGTTGAGACAACAGAATCCGGAAATTTGGCGCACGGTGGATTAATCGTCAAACTTTTACTTGATACAGGGCTCCGGTTCATGTCTTAATCGCTGGAGTGCAAATCCTGTTCTCCGGAGGTGCAATTTGACAAAAAAAATATGGCCCGCAACATTAATTATTCTTCTCATCGCTGGTTATTCGACAGCGTATTCTTCAGAAAAACTGACGGTACTGAATCCGACACCCCCGAATAGAATGGTCGATCGCGTACCGCTTACACCCCGACTTGATACGCTGGAAGGAAAGACGATATTCCTGGTGGATATCGG
>DKBB01000103.1 GCA_002451015.1 Acidobacteria bacterium UBA6911 | reverse complement strand
CCCGTCATCCGTTTTACCGGCGTCTGCGAGGATGCGGGCATAAAGAATCCCCATCCGGAGGTTGTCCGGGTTTTTTTCATACTCCAGCTTGCCGATTTCGATTGCTTCGTCAAACTCGCGGTTCAGACGGTAGGCATTCATCAGTTCGAGATTCAGCCGTGGATCCTTGGTAACAATTTCCCGATACAGGTCTATACTCTTTTCATACTCGCCTGTTTCCAGGTAACTTAAAGCCAGTTGATGCTGAAAGGGAAGCCGGTATGATTGATCTGTGTCCGAACCCGGAGGGATTTCGCTCAACAGGTCCGTGAAAGTTTTTATGGCTTCGGAGTACTCGCCGTTGTTTTTAAGAGCAATCCCAATGTAATACTGCACCTTCAGATTTAATTCCGGATTCCTTGTCTGGATCGATCGAAGCGTTTCTATGCCTTCTGCATATTCCTGTAAACCGATTTGAGCTCGGCCAAGAAGCAGCCTGTTCTCGAAATTATCGGGTTCATCCTGCATTATGGAATCCAGTAGTTCCGCCGCTTCTTCAAACCCGCCGGTATCAACGAGAAACATCGCCAGCCGTTTTTTGACGTCCAGGTTGTTTCCGCCGGGTGTCCGGGCCAGTGTTCTGTAAACCGGGATGGCTTCCTCGATTCGATTGAGGCCTGAATAAATATTCCCTAGCAGATAAAGGCTTTCGGATGATTCGGGTTGTATTTCTATTGCTTTTTTGAGGTATTCGATGGCCTTTTCATGATCGTCGTTTTCCAGGTAATACTTGGCGATCTCACAATAGCCGCTGTCGGTGCCTTTGTATATGTTTTGAAATTCTTCGTATGCCCGGATTGCTTTTTCAGGTTGATTCAGTTCGAAGTACGCACCCCCCAAAGCGTAATAGACTTTATAGTTTTGTGGATCCAATTCCCGGCACTTCTCCAGTTCCTGGATGGCTTTCTGCAATGCGTCGTTCGGATCCGTTCGCGTCCGTCTGTTGAAATAAATATTGGCAAGTACCCAGTGCGGTTCCGGGTCTGTGGGATCGAGGCTGGATGCTTTCTGTGCATATTCGATCGCATCTGTCATATTCCCGCTTTTCTCTAACAGGGTGGCCATTTCCAGATGAACCTCGGAACTTTCCCTGTTGTAACTCAGCGCTTTTTTCATTTGTGACAGCGCTTGTATAAGATTCCCTCTTCCCTCGTTAAATTTGGCGAGCGCAAAATAATAATAGCTGGCAGCCCTGTCGGTAGGGAGGGGATCCTGTAAAGCTTCGTCGAGATTTATAGGCGTTGAAATTTCCGGAAGTTCATTTTGTGCGGTAACGCTCGTGCATACCAAAAGGAAGCTCAGGCAAAAAAGCAGATATCTTATAGAATACGTATAACTACATTTCATAGGCTTTAATTCCTTTATCTCCAAGGATCAATACTACGCTAGATTATCGCACATGCCGTTCGGTGTTTCCAGCGCTCGTGTTGTTTGTCCTTGTCTTCTGTGATCGATTTTTTTGGCTCAAAAACAAACGCCACCATTAGATATTGGAAGGCGGGAGACAATCCTTCCTTTCCAACCTAAAACCGCTATCGGGAGGCACTATGGAAGACAATAAAACGAAGATCACTCTGCTGTTCTTGTTAATTCTCGGTCTGGCGATTGGTCCCGTATCCATACCGGCACAGCAATCAGGCGACGATTCCGCTTCTGCGGAAATGGTAAATTTGAATACCGCAACCGCAGCGCAGTTGGAATCTTTGCCCGGAATAGGACCTGCTTCTGCCAAAAATATCATTGAATATCGGCAAAAGGTCGGCAAATTCAACCGGATCGAAGAGATTATCAATATTAAGGGTATCGGTGAGAAAAAGTTTTTAAAGATTAAAAACCGCTTAACGATTTAATCCGCATTTGCAGTTGTGTTGTATGGATAGGTGCTCGGGTTCCAATGCACCTTGCTGCAGGGGCGAACCTCGTGTTCGCCCTTCAAGCGGGATGATGGGTGCTAACCCGCATTGCTCACAAAGTTTCTACTGCGGAGGCACAGAGCACCATATCTACTGCGTAGCCAATTTATGCAAGGCATAAATTGGGCGCGCTCCCCTCAGGCTCCTCGACGTACGCCTGAAGCTTCGCTTCAGGTTACCTAACGCGAAGCGTTAGGCCGCCTCACGGGGTCTTCCGTCGCACGCCTTGTATCCACGGCACTCTNNTGTGAGAAATGCGGGCTAAAGGTTTCAGCCGAATGTAATATGCGGGTGGACCCGGATCCAATGAGCTGCTTGTGCTACCGGGGAGGTGAATTTCTGGATCCGGCGCGCAATGGCGATAAGCTCTCCCGAAACATCTATTAATCGAAATTCTTCTGCTTCGGAATTCACTGTGAGTAAGTTGAGATCCGTGCCATGAAGCAATTTGGCTCTGTCTCCGTCAGAAATAACGATGGAGGGGNNCCGCATCGTCTATCAAACGGAATTCCTCTGCTTCGGAATTCGCTGTCAGTAAATTGAGATCCGTACCATGAAGCAGTTTGACCCTGTCTCGATCAGCAATAACAATGGAGGGGATCTCTGGCAAAAGGTCCTTTTTGGGAATAGCCCGGCTCAGAAAATAATCAGGAGAGTGAAATTGTCCATTCTTATCGTGGAGCGGTGCGGCTTTTTCAATAGGGAATTCGCCGCTGTGTATCCGGCGTAGGCGGATAAGGTGCGCACCGCAGCCGTATTCTCTGCCGATATCATGCGCCAGACTGCGGGCATAGGTCCCTGCGGTACACGTCAGTTCGAATTCCACTTCGCAGTTTTCTATTCCATGCAGGATCAGGGATTTGATAGTAACTGTCTTTGAAGGCGGAATTATATCGATGCCTTTTCGCGCATAGGAGTAAAGCGGGCGGCCGTTGACTTTCTTGGCGGAATAAGGCGGCGGAGTTTGCTGAATTGTGCCTTGATATCGGGAAAAAATATTTTCCAGTTTGGATCTCTCGAGAATGGGTTGGGTTTCTTCGCTCGAAGGATCTCCGTCTACATCGTATGTGTCTGTGGCAAAGCCAAAGCGTATGACCCCGCGATAACCCTTGTCGGATGCCAGAAAATAGTTTGTGAGACGTGTCGCGCGTCCCAGTGTCAGTGGGAGAACTCCTGTGGCAAATGGATCCAGAGTTCCAGCGTGCCCGACTTTTTTTATCTTGAGCAGATTCCGGATTTTTGCCACAACGTCGTGGGACGTCCATCCGGACTCTTTATCTACTACCAGAACTCCATCCAAATTATTGATCCTTGTGTCCGTGGATTTCGTCTATCAGCCGGTCGATTTTTTCTCCATAATCCTGAGAGGAATCGTTTAAGAATACAATGTCGGGCAGGAATTTCACCCGGATTTTATGACCCAGTTCCCGCCGGATCCATCCGCTTGCACGGTTCAGGATTTCCAGTGTCACCTCTTTCCCGCCTTCGGAGCCTTCCATCGTTGAAATAAATATTTTAGCATGTCGCAAGTCGGGGCTCATTTGGACGCCGGTAACGGTTACAAAGCCGATCCTGCGGTCTTTCATGTTGCGGGAAATCAATAAACTGACTTCCTGCTGTATCTGAAGCGACAGTCTTTGAGGTCTTCTGGATGGTTGCATAATAAATAAGTACGGTCGAAATGGCCGAAACGATCTAATTGGTCGAAGCGTTCGAAGGACCCGGGCCAAAAGTTTGATTCATTCATCACCTATCACTTATCTATATCATACATTGAACCGCGTGGACTGTTCAGACTTCTTAGACCGTTCCCGGTCTGACTCCTGATCCTGCGGCGGAATTTCTTAATCAGCTTCCAGATACCTCCGTTATGGATCGATATAGGTGACCTGGCAGTCGATCAAGAAATCTCCCAATATATTTTCAGCCTCTTTAACAAACTGATTGGTGACACGTTCCAGAACTGCGTTATCCGCACTTACAGTGACTGCCGCCAGTTTGGCGCGCTGCCACAAGTCCTGGTAATCCACTTCCGCAATCGAAAAATTACAGCGGGCTCTCAGCCGATCCTGCGCTTTTCGCAGAACCATTCGCTTTTCTTTAAGCGATTGGGAATAAGGCAAGTACAACTCGAGGGTACAGTATGCAACAGGCATTTTTGAAAGATGCGTGACGCGCGGAGAAAGTCAGGATCCCACGTTTCGTCACTGAAGAGATGTGGGTTGCACTTTTTCGATAACGTAAGCCTCTATGATATCGCCCACCTTTACATCGGAGAAATGCTCGAAACCTATGCCGCATTCGAATCCGGACTTGACCTCAGGGACGTCGTCTTTGAAACGACGCAAGGAACCGATTTTTCCTTCATGCACTACGGTATTGTCCCGGAGGAGCCGGGCTTCGGAGTTGCGCCGGATCACGCCTTCCACTACGTACGACCCTGCAATAGAACCGAATTTAGGTACTTTGAAGGTGTCGCGTACTTCCGCACGGCCGACATATTTTTCCTGGGTCTTATATTCCAGCATCCCGATCATGGCTGCTTTGATATCGTTTGCAAGGTTGTAAATAACGGTATACAGCCGGATTTCCACGCCTTCTGCATCCGCCATTTCCTGTGCCTTCCGTTCGGGCCTCACGTTAAAGCCGATGACTATGGCGTTCGATGCGGTTGCAAGAAGCACGTCTGATTCGTTAATGGCTCCCGCACCGCTGTGCAGGAATTTCACCTTCACCTTGTCGGTGCTCAGCTTATTGAGCATGTCGGTGAGAACTTCCGTGGAACCCTGAACGTCGGCCTTGATAATGAGCGGGAGTTCTTTTACCATTCCCTCCCTCATCTGTTCGTAAAGGGCCTGCAGGGAAAGCCTTGACGTTTTCTGCAGTGCCTGTTCCCGTTCTTTGGACTTTCGGTATTCAGCCACCTGCCGTGCTTTCGTTGCATCTTCGAAGACCTGGAATGTGTCTCCCGCTTGCGGGAGATCCTGAAGCCCCTGTATTTCGACCGGAACGGAAGGACCTGCGGTTGGGATGTTGGCCCCCCTGTCATTTACAAGAGCCCGCACTCTCCCGTGCACGGATCCGGCGATCAGTGCATCGCCTAAGTTTAATGTTCCGTTCTGTACAAGAACGGTGGCGACACAGCCGCGCCCCCGGTCCAGTTTTGCTTCAAGGACAACACCGGCTCCAAGACGCTTGGGATTTGCCTTGAGATCCTTAAGGTCGGCGACCAGGAGAATCATTTCCAGAAGCAGATCCAGATTTGTTTTCTGTTTTGCGGAAACCGGAACGGTCACCACCTCCCCGCCCCAGTCTTCAGCCAATAAGCCCTGGTCCGAGAGTCCCTGCTTGATACGGTCGATTTGGGCACCGGGTTTGTCGATCTTGTTGATTGCCACGATAATCGGGACGTTCGCCGCTTTTGCGTGATGGATCGCTTCAATGGTTTGCGGCATGACTCCGTCGTCGGCCGCAACGACTAGGACGACGATATCCGTCACCTGTGCGCCCCGGGATCGCATCATCGTGAAGGCTTCATGTCCGGGAGTGTCGAGAAAGACGATACTGCGGCCTTTAATTTCCACCTGGTATGCCCCGATGTGCTGCGTGATCCCTCCCGCCTCGGTGGCCGTTACATTGGTCTCGCGGATCGCGTCCAGGAGAGACGTTTTCCCGTGATCGACATGCCCCATTATTGTTACGACAGGATGGCGGGTTATATAGTCTTCAGGTTTGTCCTCGATTTCCTGCTTGCTTTCCGCTTCCTTTTCGAAGCTGATTACTTCGGCACGGAATCCGAACTCTGCACATACTTCCTTCGCAGCATCCTGATCGAGAGTCTGGTTGATAGATGCAAGAATTCCCTTGGATAGGAGCTTTTGGATAATGTACTTGGACTTGATTTCCATTTTCTCCGCCAGCTCTTTGATGGTTACGCCTTCGGTAATAGAAATAGGTCTGTAATCCTCCGGTGAAGCCGGAACTTTCGGTAACTCTGATACCTTGACTGTTATTCTTACCGGCGGTTCCGGTGTGGCTGCTTTTTTCTTCCTTACGAGTTTCGAAGGTGCGGTGGATCTTGCCGTGGTGGGGCTTCCATCGCGAAGACCCTTCAGGATGCGGCCCGGCACTTCGGGGGTCACGACCTTCTCCGTACTTGTCCGCTTTAATATTTTTGTCCGTGCCTTGGGTACGACGATCTTTTTGGAAACCGTTCCCGGTGTTGCCGAAAGCTCGGCAGGGCGCTCTGCGGTCGGAGGCATCTGAACCGGTTTGGCTTTTTCAGCCGGCGGTTCCGCCTTGACCGGTTCCGGTTTGGTTTCTGCTACAGGAGCTGCCGGCTCTGTGGAGGCTGCTTCTTCAGAAGTTGCCGCAGTCGCAACTTTTCCCGGTTGCTCTGCAGCGGATTCTTCCACGGATGGCGGGGCCGCTTCTGCCGTTGCGAGGGGCGTAGCTTCTTTCGCCTCCTTTTCTGTCGGTTCCTCTTTTTCTGGCGGTATTGTAGCCGGTACTATGTCGACGAGTTCATCGGCTTCCCGGTCGTAATGTTTCCGGCCCTTGCGCGGAGCGAGAGATTTCTTGGGAGGTTCCTCTTCAACAGGCTTTGCCGCTTTTGCTTTCCGGGCGGGGCTTTTCCTTGCTTTTCTGGGTGCGGCGGTTTTTGTCTCGGCGTCTTTTTCCTTGGTCTCTGCGGTTTTTTTCGTGGCGGCTTTTGGGGCAGTCGCTTTTTTAGCCGCTTTCTTCTCGGCTTTTTTAGCCGCTTCTTCTTTCTTTTTCGCTAATTCTGCGGCTTTGGCTTCTTCGGCTTCTCGTTGAGACAGGATTTTTTTCCTGATGGTCTCAGCGAAATTGGCGTCGATTGTCGCAGTGGGCGAAAAGACATATAAACCCAAACGCTTCAGTTCAGCGAGTACGACCTGATTCTTTACTGAACATTCTGTCGCCAGTTCTGCGACTGTAATTTTATCCATTTGCGCAAAGACCTCTGCCACATTCAGGGCATTCAAGTCAAATAGAAATCTTAAATCAATACATCCTTTGTTTGCAACCGACCGATCGTACCTGCGGTTCCAATACTTCATTCAGCCGGGAAAGCGTCGGGCTGCCGTTATTTATCCTCTTCCTCGCTACCCGGGGCTTCCCCGGGATCTCCCTCGTCGGTTTCGGTCTCAGCGGGGATGACTCCGTTTTCCCCGTTTTCCCCGGTCTCCTCGGCCTCGGAGGAATCGGCTGCCGGCTCGTTCCCGGCCGCTTGCTCTTCTTCGCCGGGTTGTGTCTGTATACCTGCAGTTTCGGCATCGGCCACAGCTTCCGAGCCGTCTGTCGATAATTCTTCGATGTCAGGTTCAGCCGCAGTTTCAGAAACCGTTTCCTCTTCCGCTTCGTTGTCGCCAGACGCCTTGATCGCAGTGGGCAGATCCATGCCTTCGGGAACTTCGATCTCGACTTCTTCGAAAAGATCCCTGGCGGCTTCCATAATTTTCTTCGCCGTTTTATCTCCAATCCCGGGCAGATCCGTCAACTGTTCCTCGTTCAATTCCAGAATACGCTCGACATTTTCGATTCCGGCTTCACGCAAGATCTGGATCAGCCGGTCGCTGATTCCCTCCAATTCAGACAGGGATGTCGAGGAGGAGGTGAGGGATTCCATGACGCTGAGCACTTCCTGCTTCTTCTGTTCCTCGCTCTTGACGTCGATCTGCCAGCCTATAAGCCTGGAGGCAAGCCGCACATTCTGTCCCTTTTTGCCGATGGCAAGCGATTGTTGCTTTTCTTCGACAATAACCTCCATATGTTTTTCTGCCGGATCCAGTATCAGGACCTTGGAGATTTTGGCGGGATTCAGGGCGTTGGCCGCGTATTGGGCCGGATCTTCGGACCACTGAACGATGTCGATTTTTTCTCCCCGGAGTTCCCGGATGATGGAGTTGATGCGTGAGCCTTTCATCCCGACGCACGCGCCGACCGGATCCACATCGCGATCCAGGGACGCGACCGCCACTTTTGCACGGTCCCCCGGTTCGTGAACCGCGCTTTTTACAACGATGGTGCCGTCGTAAATTTCGGGGATTTCCATTTCAAACAGGTGTACAATCAACTGCGGATCGGTCCGGGACAGGATAACCTGAGGTCCCTTGGCGACCGGGAGTACCTTTACGATGACGGCACGAACGCGTTCTCCCTGTTTGTACGTTTCCGCTCTGGACTGCTCGCGCAGGGGAAGCAACGCCTCCGTTTTCCCTATGTCGACAATAATATCCGGACCTTCGAAGCGTTTCACCACTCCGTTGACCATTTCTGATATTTTCTGGGAATATTCTTCGTAAATATTCTGTCGTTCTGCTTCCCGCACTTTCTGCAGAATGACCTGCTTCGCGGTTTGTGCCGCTATACGACCCAGGACATCCGTTGGTTTCGGTATTTCGACCGTGTCGTCTATCTCCAGTGTTTCATCGATGGTTAATGCTTCTTTAAGGGATATTTCCAGATGGGGATTTTCAACGAATTCGACAACCCTCTTAACGGCGAAGATTTCCACAGTCCCTGTTTCGGGATCGAAACGCGCATTGATATCTTCATTGGTTTTGTAGAACTTTCTGGAAGCGGCGACCATAGCATCTTCCAGAGCACCGATGATGATATCGGGATCGACGTTTTTTTCTTTGCTGATCTGTTCGATCGTTTGAGCAATGATGTTAGACATATCAGGACCCCTGCGGCCTTATACTTAAATCACCTATTAAATTGGCCTTTTCGATGTCCATTAAGGCAATCTCCACTGCGTTGCCCGGAGAAATTTCAAGTTCCAAACAGCCTGCAGTTACTTCTGCGATCCTGCCCTTGAAGTTCTTGCGTCCTTCGATGGGCGTTCGCGTTCGTACTGTGGCATCTTTCCCGCAGAAACGCTTAAAGTCCGACTCCTTAACCAGAGGCCGGTTTATTCCCGGCGAAGAAACCTCCAGGTTATAACTGAACGGGATCCAATCCTCCACATCCAGCGATACCGATAAGCGCCGGCTGAAACGCTCACAGTCATCCAGGGAGATGCCTCCCGGTTGATCGATAAAGGTCCGTAAGACTGATCTGTTCCCGCTGCCTTTTATTTCAACGAGAATTACTTCCATGCCCATGGAAGCGGCAACCTGTTCCGCCATTTCTGTAATCCTGGCTGCCAGGGATTGCCGTTGGCTCGAATCGGATGCTTTCATTTTCAACCCCAATCCGTATGTTTCTAAAGTAGGGCCAACAGGAAGTTTACCCTACTGCTTCGGATCCGGGATCGGGCGCCAGCCAAAGCCCTTGGCTTTACCATGCGCTTCCTGCCCGACTTTTACAAGTCGTGTGCGACTTTTGCAAGTCGGGCCTAGGCTTCCTATTTTCCGATATTAATTTCTTACCTCTTCGGGAAAGCGGACTAAAGCCGCTTCTTTTCAGCAAGCCCGGCAAGAAATGCTGGCCAAACAAAAAAAGTGGGCACTCGCCCACTTTTTTTGAAAGTAGCACCGGGAAGTATACTCCTCAAAGTATGAAATAGCAACTCTCTGTAATGACTGGCTGGAATTATCTCGCGGTCATAATAAAGGGTTGTCTCCGGGGTTCGAGAAACGACGGGCTTGTGTATGCTTAATCGGGGCGAATCCATCGACGGATACGGGTATTCTTGGCCGAGGAATGGTCTATTATTCTGTAGTTTCGGATTCGGTCGTTTCGGGGGATTCGATAAAATCCTCCTCGTTCTTTGTCAGCTTTTCGTAGTTCGCCAATTCAGCCACCTTGACGGCCGGATCTCCCTGGATCCGTGCGTACACGCCCTTTTCCGTGGATTTTCCCAGCGAGCAGTCGGCAACAACCTTGTCTTCCTTATTAAGGATGACCCGCACAACTGGTTTGTCCAGGCCATATGTGGAGAGAGCCGAAGGATTGTCTATAAGCTCCAGCGCATCGGATTCCAGGGCATCCAGAATGCCGTTGACAGCGTCGAAATCAGCCTTTTTCTTTTCATCGCCGAAAAACCATTCGCCGCTTTCTTTCGTGAAAGTGAAGTGTCCGCTGGAGTTTTCCAGAAGGATGGAGTCGACATCCCAGCGCTGGAAAGACGCAAGCGCTTTGTCGCGCAGGTCGTTGACGGACTGGTCAAGTTTATCGACCAGGTCCTGTTTGACGAAAAAGAATTCTGGCCGGGACGCGTCTTCCGCCAGGTATAACGTATCCTGAGAGGCCGTGCCGGAACCCGTCGGCTTCCCGGCGGTCCCTTTCTTGCGCATTCCGGCTTTCGTTGAACCTATACGGAGGTTCTTAAGGGCTTTATCCTTACCGTATGTCAGGCTTACATCGATGAGCGGCTTGTCCAGGGCCGCATTTGTATAATCGCCGGGGTCCTCGTCGAAAAATTCCGGAATTGTACCCATGGAGAGTGCGTTCAGGATGCCGCGGATTCCGGGTGAATCGGCCGCTATCCGATTTTTCCCTTCGATCCACCAGCGATCAGCTTCGTCTTTGACTAAATGAATATCGCCTTTTTGATTTTTAATGGTCAGAGTCTGCACTTCGGACTGTTCGATTCGAAGTATGGAACGGTTTCTCAGATCGTCGAGTTTCTTGTCGAAGGTATCCGAGGCGGAGGAAGGCACCAGGAAAATTTCGTTGCGGCCCGACGCCCGGGCATAGGCGCTGTTGCCGGAGGGGTTCTTGTCGCCGAAGAACAGTTCGTATTCCTTCCCGTCCCCGGTACTGATTTTAAAGCCGGAACGGGCCTGCTCCAGTCCGAATTTCGCGAAATCGGTTGCGCTCTCTTCCAGGATGCTCTGGAACTTGACCTCCGCGGCTTTTCCCGCAAGGCTTTCCAGTTCCCCCTCATCGGCTTCCAGGGTGCGGGGAGGGGCTTCAAGTGCCCATTCCTCTTCGTTTTTGCGCACCGCTACAATTTTACCCTCCGGCGGATTAAGCTCGATTCTCTGGATGTCTCCACTCTCAATCATCCAGAAGCGGTTTTCCGCTTCCCTGGCTTTTTCTCTCTCCTCGCCACCCTTGATTTCGTAAAAGTAAAGGTACCCTCCAAATGCCAGGCAAACAATCAAGAGAATGAATGTACCTTTAAACCGCATGCTATCTCCTCCGGCGATTTAGGACTACGATGATTCCTGCAACCAGAGCGATTCCTGGGAAAAGGAATATCACAAACAGCCTGATAAGAGAAAGCTGGCTCTGGGACAGGATGATCCGGCGGTCCTCAGGATTCTTGGGGCGAATGGATATCAGGTCGTCGTCCTGGGCCAGCCAGCTGATCATGTTCAGAAACAGGTTGCCGTTTCCCTGGGCTCCAAAATAGGCGTTGATCGGAAAATTCGACGTGCCTGCGACAACCATCCTTGCATTTATGGCGGGGGTTTCGTCGGTGGCGGCCTTGATTACCTTTTTTACCGCAACAGCCAGGGGCAGCGGGCCCTCCAAATCGGTTTGAGGGTCCAATTGTGCTTCCGGGGTGTTCAGGTCGGTTTCTCCCCAGCTGTTTGGATTGCTTTTAAACAGGGTTTCCACGGTTATGCCTTCAGGCGGGGAATCCATCGGTTGCACCGAACGGGTCAGCGGGAAGAAGGTCATGGCTTCAAAGCGGTCCGTGATCGCATGGTTTTCGTAGCTGGTTACCAGCGGAATACTGGGCCCGGTTCCCATAAGCTGTCCCACCCCGCTGACATCCAGGACAAGGTTGTTGTCCACCTGGACGCCCCATTCTTTCAGGTACGCTTGCAGGGAGGGGGCGGGTTCCGGATCCGTGAGAATAAGCACGCCCCCGCCTTTGGCCAGGTAATCGTTGATATAATTGAGTTCCTGTTCGAAAGGTTCCCTTTCCGGACCGGCCATTATCAGCGCTGTCGCGTCCTCGGGAACCTGGCTTGCCTCCACAAGATTTATGGATTCCACCAGGTAGCCCTGGTCTTGCATCGCTTTTTTTGCATCCGAGTAGCCGCGCTGTTCGGTGTCCTCCGGGTCCTTCTCCGCATGACCCCGGACGAAGTAGATTTTGGGTTTTTCCGTTCGCAGCGTTTTAATAATGGCATTGGTGAGGTCCTGCTCGAGCACCTCCTCCGAGCGTTTTTCTATCCTTTCCTTCCGGTCTCCCGCGGAGATCACCACGGTTCCAAACCTGAGCTGTGAGCCCGTTAGCGGATTCTGGTAAACGCCGTAAACTTCGGCTTCATTTTGGTGGGCAATGTCCGGCTGCCTGTCCGGATCGATGAATTCGAAATGGATTCGGGGGCTGATTGTCCGGTACTCGGTGATTAGCTCGTTAAGCGGGCCATATTCACCGCCGGAGAAAAAAGCTTTAATGTCAACATCCTGGTTGAGGTTGCTGAGAATTTTCACTGTTTGAGGCGCAAGAGTGTACTGGCCTTCCGCCGTTAGGTCGAAGCGCTTGGGGTGTCTCTGCCCGACGAAGTTCAATCCAGAAACGATGGCAACTACAAGAATCAAGGAAATGACGTAATTGCCGGCGTATTTCGTGGAACGTTTTCCCAGGGATGCGAGTATCTGCCGGTAATTGACGGCAATTCCGGTTAGGATGCACAGGCCTCCGACGATTCCCAGGCTGATATTCCATAAGCTCCAGAGATTAGTAACCGAGTACCAGATGGCCGCCGCCACAAGAAGCAGAAGGCCCAATGTATCGAGTTTCTGTAACAGTTTTTTCATTAGCTTTTCCACCGCATGGATTCAAGCGAGCGATACGCCAGAAAAAGTCCTACAAACGCAAAAGTTACATAGTAGATAATGTGAGAGGTATCGATAACGCCTTTGACGAAATCTTCAAGATGACTCATGACGGAGAGATAGTCGATGACGCTCTTCGCGACGCCCGTGGCCGAGGAGGAAAAAGATTCGATCACAAAGAGCGCAAGGCTTACGCCAAAAGTGAGAATGACCGCCACAATCTGATTTTCCGTCAGGGTCGAGATAAAAAGTCCGATCGCCAGCAGTGTCATCCCGTAAAGAAACACTCCGAGATAACCCGAAAACATGGGTTGCCAGTCCGGTTGGCCGTGAATGAAAAGAGGCAGGACTGTAATTATATTCGTGAGAATCAATATCAGAAGAAAGGTTATGCTTGCCAGAAATTTGCCGGCAATTGCCTGAAAATGCCCCACTGGGGTGGTCAGCAACAGTTCTATAGTTCCTCTCTTTTTCTCTTCCGCGAAGAGGCCCATCGTCAGCATCGGAACAATAAAGAGCAGTACGACGCTGGTGGTCTGGAGCAGGGATTTAAAGACTATTCCCGGAACATCTATCGGTTGGGAACCCTGACCGAACTGAGCTTGCATCATAGTGGCTTGAATGACCTGGCTCAGATACGAAAAGAAGAAGAAACCTGAGAGAAAGAGAAAGACCGTCAATACGACATACGCAATCGGCGAGACAAAGTAGCTTTTGATCTCACGCTGCCAGATTGCAAGAATGTTTTGCATGTCAGACCTCTTTTTACGCGCGACCGGAATCCGTCGCTATTACTCCTGGGTGGTTAGGTTAATGAACACATCTTCAAGACTCATCGAGACTCCCCGCATTTCGAGCAGCCCCCATCCCTGGGACACGATCGTGGACGCCAGGATTGGTCGTAGATCGGTGTCCAACTGGCATTCGACGGCAAAGGAGGTGGGATGGCCCTCTTTTTCATCTGTTGCCTGGATGCTGATGACGCCCTCGATCGCGTGTATCTTTTCCTGGATGGCTTCCGATGGTCCGTCGACAATCAGGGCTATTCTCTCCGCGCCTTTCATTTGAGCAGCCAGGCCTTCCGGGGTATCCATGGCAACGACTTTTCCCTTATTGATGATGACCACACGATTGCAGGTCATGCTCACTTCGGGAAGGATATGAGTCGAAAGGATCACGGTGCGTGTCGACGCCAGGCTCTTGATCAGTGCCCGGACTTCATGAATCTGCTTGGGATCCAGCCCGATGGTCGGTTCGTCCAATATAAGAACTTCAGGATTATTCAGCAGGGCCTGTGCAAGTCCGACCCGCTGTTTATAGCCCTTGGAAAGTTTGCCTACAATCCGCCTTCGGACATCGCCCAGACTGCATTCTTCGACGACTTTGCTTATTTGGGCTTTTCGCTGACCCGACGGTGTACCCTTTATCTTTGCAACGAAGCTGAGGTATGAGTCTACGGTCATTTCAGAATAAATGGGCGGATTTTCAGGAAGGTAGCCGATGCGTTTCCGGACTTCGAGGCTCTCTTCAAATACGTCGAAGCCGGCAATTCGCGCCGTTCCTTCGGTGGAGGGCATATAGCAGGTGAGAATACGCATGGTCGTTGTTTTGCCCGCTCCGTTCGGCCCCAGGAATCCGAGGACCTCTCCTTTGCCGACATAGAAGGAGACATCATCTACCGCCTTGCGGCCATTAAATACTTTGCTCAGATGCTCTACTTCGATCACACTCATTCCTCCATGCAGTTCGATGGCAATCGAAAAATTTAAAGGCGTCAATAATAATGAAAACCATAAAAGGAGTCAACTGACCTGATATTTCCATAATTCGTCATTATTTTCTACTAAACCGGTAGAATACCAGGGATATCCGGAAGCTCATCCCTGTTCTGGAAGTATTTTTGATAAATTATTAATATCATTGATTATATAATTCCCGATACCGGTCGCGGGCAACTTGCCCGATCACGAACTCTTTTCTTCACGACGATTTAAGGGCTAAAAATCCCTCTCATTTTATGAGGGGAATCTGACGGCAAGGTCCAGTAAACGTTTTACATCGTCATAGTTACCCAAATTAAGTTTTTACGAAAAGTTGATAAACAAGTTGCGAAAATTAATAGGCAATGTTATACAATTATTGGAACGAAACATATGATCTTCCGTAGTATCGGGCGTAGAGATGTTCCAACCTAAAAAGTCGAGGTGCAAACTTTGGAGTCTACATTATGATAAACCGCCCGATGAAACTTTTTCTAGGTTTCGACAGTCTATATAAGAAGTTTATGTAGCACAGTAAATGTGAGAGGTCGGGACCGAAATAAAGTAAGGCACCTCTAAGCCATACTAATAGTACAGATAAGCTTAAGAGGAAGAGGTTTCCGATAAAGCTCTCCCCAAGAAGGATACTTTTACCATGATTGAATTAGATCGAGAAAATGTCCTGGAAGAAACAGAATACGAAGTGATCAATCTGGACGAGGACGGTTCGGATGATTCCGAAGCTTTTCCGAGATTGACTCGGGAAAACTACGTGGACAGAGTTCGCTTCGCTCGTGTCCCGGTTGACGGTCGTACTGCCGTAAAAGCGGAAGAGGTCGCTTCTTCTGCGGATCCCCTCTATATATATTATAGGAGCATGAGCAAAATACCCCTGCTTACAAGAGAGCAGGAAGTGTATTTGGCCAAAAAAATCGAATCCGCGAAGATCAACACGCTGAGACTTCTCTCGCTGACACCGATTAATTCCTATAATGTCATGGAATTAGCCGATGAACTACAGCCTACGGATCCTCAATCAGCCTCCACACAGTACACCTCGGATGAAAAGATGGATTCGGATAATGAAGTCACACTCGAGGAACGGAACAGGTTGCGGATCAAACAGGTCCGGAGAATCGTTTCCCGTTTGGGAAAACTGGAAGAGCAGTACCGCCTCGCCAGGGGTACGATGAAGCGGAACAAATCGCGATGCAGCAATGCAAAGAATAATTTGAATAAAATCAAAAACAACCGCGAAGCGATTTTTTCTTCCCTTCAGCGTATCGATTTCACAGAAAACCAGATTGCAGACCTGGTCAACGGTCTGGAAGGTGTGATGCATCAGATGGATGAAGCGAAAAGGACCATCAGAAGGCTGACCCATCGTCATGATGCGAAGCCGAGGCAGTTAAGAGAGGCACGTTCCCGTCTTAAGAACCTCGAGCAGCAATATCTGACGGATGTGGATGAGCTGCGTAAAATCCTGGCCTTGATCAGCGAGAATAAGGCCGAAATGCTTCATGCCAAGGACCAGTTTGTGCGTTCAAACCTGCGGTTGGTGCTGAGCATCGCTAAAAACTACTCCTACCCCGGACTGGATCTGCTGGATCTGGTTCAGGAAGGGAATATCGGCCTTATGAAAGCGGTGGATAAATTCAACTATCGCCTGGGACACAAGTTTTCGACCTATGCCACCTGGTGGATACGACAGAGCATCACCCGGGCGATTGCGGACCAGGGGAGAACCATCCGGGTTCCCGTCCACATGGTGGAAGCCATGAATCGCGTTTTGAAAGTCGCCAATGAACTGACGAAGCGGAACGGACGCGAACCCTCGGTTCATGAATTAGCCAAGGAACTGAAAACTCCGGTTTCCAAGGTGACCCAGATATTAAAAGCCGCGCAGGAGCCGATTTCTCTCGAGGCGAGCATTGCGGACAATAAGGATGCGGTCCTGAACAAGTTTATTGAGGATAAAACCGCGGTATCTCCGGACGAAGACGTTATGAAGCACAATCTTCGAGAGGTCACGAACTCCGCTTTGCAGACACTGTCTTCCCGGGAACAGGAAATCGTTCGAATGCGCTACGGTTTGAATGAAAATGGGAAGGAATATACGCTCCAGGAAGTCGGCGAGATATTCCAGGTGACGCGTGAAAGGATCCGGCAGATCGAAGAAAAGGCGCTTTTTAAACTTCGAAGCCCCTATAGATCCAATAAATTGAGAGAATTCTCCGATTTTGTAAGCAAAAACTGAACAATATCCGCGGCAGGATATTTCCTGCCGCGGACAGACTCTTTACAAAGCTTCCTCCTTAACTATCCCCAATCTCTCCACCGGTTCGCCATAATTTTTGATAAAACGCTCCCGTCTTTCAAATATATGTTTAATTTTCGGTGGAATGCTGTACCGTTACTCGTTGGATTAGGCTATAAAATTCTGGTCCCGGTACCTATAAGATGCCGATAAAGTATTTGAATAAACCTTTGAACTCTTTGGCGCATTAAGAGGGGGGCTCCACACTGAAAACAATTCCACTGACACATCGGGACGAGACCGCCGAGCTCCTGGCAAAGCTCAAAAGGCTTGCAGGCAATTTGTGGTGGACCTGGAACCAGGAGTGCCAGGAGATATTCCAGGATCTTTCCCCAAGGGGATGGCAGGACCTCTACCACAATGCGGTTGCGGTTTTACAGGATATTTCGGAGTACGAACTTCGCACCCGTTTGCGAGATCCCGTGTTGACCCGCAAGGTTCGGGGAGTTCTGTCCGGTTTCGAAACGTACATGGACCAGAAGGACACCTGGGCGTTCCGCAATGCACCCTCTTTGATTGATAATCCCGTGGCCTATTTCACGGCGGAATACGGATTTCATGAAACCCTTCCCATTGCAGCGGGGGGGCTCGGCATTCTTTCAGGCGACCACGCAAGGTCGGCCAGCGATCTTGGTGTCGGCCTGGTAGGCATCAGCCTTTTTTACCGGGAAGGGTATTTCCATCAATCGATCAATGGCGATAACTGGCAGACGGAATATTATGTTCCTCTGCACCCGGACTCATTGCCGCTGGAGCCGGTGTTGAATCCGGATGGGGAACGGTACATAGGAGAGGTTGAAATAAATCTGGCCAATGTGCGTTTCCAGGCCTGGAAGGTGAACGTAGGCCGTTGCCCTATTTACCTGTTGGATTCGAACCGGCCGGAAAACGAGCCCCTGTTTCGGGACCTGACGCTCCATGTATACGGCGGTGACAGCTCTACGCGTATCATGCAGGAGATGTTGTTGGGTTTTGGGGGTGTGCGCCTTTTACGCGATCTCGGAATCCATTCCTCCCTGTACCATATGAATGAAGGGCATGTGGCTTTCCTTGCATTGGAGTTGATCCGGGAGAAAATAGCGCAGGGGAGCTCGTTTGATGAAGCCTTTTCTGAAACCCGCCGGCAGTGTGTGTTTACGACCCATACCCCCGTGGAAGCGGGACACGATCGTTTCAGTCCCGATCTGATGAAATATGCATTCCAGCGATTCCTGCCGCAAATTAACGCCTCCTTTAATTCTCTAATGGCTTTGGGCCGTGTCGATCCCGGTAATCGGGAAGAGCCTTTCTGCATGACCGTCCTGGCGCTCAAAGCATCACGTTCCGCCAATGCCGTCAGCGAACTGCACGGCCGGGTAAGCCGGAAAATGTGGCAGCCGCTGTATCCGGGGAAATCGGAAGACGAAGTGCCCATTGGACATATAACCAACGGGGTTCACCTTGTCGGATGGATGAAGGGCCCGGTTCGCAGCTTCTGGAGAAACAAGCTGGGCGTAAACTGGGATAAAGACATCAATGAGCCGGAATTCTGGCAGCGTGTGCTGGATTGGGAATTCGTTTCCGATGCGGAGCTCTGGGCCCTGCGCTACAGGCTGCGTCGGGCTCTGATAGAATTTACGCGGCGCCGTTTCATGATGAAACGGATGTCCCAGGGCAATCCACACGAGTTCAACCGGCTGTTAAATCCCGATGCCCTTACCATCGGTTTTGCGCGGCGCTTTGCGACATATAAGCGTGCGCCTCTGGTTTTCGAGGATTATGAGCAGATACTCCGGCTCGTGAAAGATCCGGCTCGGCCGATCCAGTTCATTTTTTCCGGAAAAGCGCACCCGGCTGATGACGAAGGGAAAAAGCGCATCCAGAAAATCATTCACCTCAGCCAGCACAGCGAGCTGAGGGGGCGTCTTGTCTTTCTCGAGAATTATGACGTTCATATCGCCCGTCAGATGATCTCCGGATGTGATGTCTGGCTGAACACACCCAGACGTCCGATGGAAGCATCCGGCACCAGCGGCCAGAAAATTATCTGCAACGGCGGACTGAACCTGAGTATCCTGGACGGATGGTGGCGCGAAGCGTATGACGGCTCCAATGGATTCGCAATCGGGGACGATAGTCACCCGGATTCCGTAGAAGAACAGGACAGACTGGACAATGTCAACCTCTGCAAGGTCTTGAGTGAAGAAGTCATCCCCTGTTTTTATGACCGTGATGAGCGCGGCATTCCGCGCCGGTGGATTGATAAAATCCGTTGCTCCATGGCGACCATGCTGCCGAAGTTTACAACCTGGCGTATGGTCCAGGAATACGTTCAAAAATATTATCTTACCGATTCCGAGTAACACGGACATTTCAGTATTTCCGGCATAATTTCAACCGGCAAAGCCTGCTTCCCGGAGATACTGTCCGGGTGCTCAAGCTGGTCCGTCCGAAATTTTCCCAATACAGACGATCGGTAAGGTTGGAAAAAAAGTTCGCTTGTATTGTGCCTGCAATAAATCCAGTTTAAGATGCCATCGGTAAAATAGATGCGGCGGGACCATTATTTAAACTGCCGGAATTTCGAAAATATATGCACCAGAACGATCCATCCAGAGTAGTCATGTTTTCGGCGGAAGCAGCACCGTTTGCAAAAGTCGGCGGAATGGGAGACGTTGTCGGTGCGTTGCCGAAAGCGCTGGATAAACTGGGTGTCCATTCCACGGTCGTGATTCCGGCCTATGCATCCGTTTTGGAAGCGGGCAGATTCGATATCCGCCCTTGTGAATCTGTTTCAGAATTTGATGTGCGATTGGGGAACGAGTCCGAGAATGCGAAAATATATCAGACCCGGCTTAATAACTCGAATGTAGACATCTATTTTGTAGGTTCCCGCAGATATTTTGGCCGTTCCGGTATTTACGGGAATCCTAATACCGGAGAAGGATACCGCGATAACGGGAAACGGTTTCTATTTTTCATGAAGTCCGGTCTCGAATTGCTGCTCAGGCTGAGAAATCCCGTCGATATCATTCACTGCCACGATTCCCATACGGCCCTGATCCCGGGCATCATCCGCACGAATTACAGCAGCAGCCCCTTTTTTTCGGATGTCGGGACGCTGTTTACTATCCATAATCTCGCCTACCAAGGGGTTTATTCTAAAAAAGTGCTTCATTTTGCCGGGATTGACGACAAACATTTCTATCCGATGTCTCCCTTCGAATACTGGAACAAAGTGAATTTTATGAAGGCGGGAATACTGATGTCGGACAAAGTGAATACGGTGAGTCAAACCTATGCCTCTGAAATCCAGGCAAGCCATGAATTCGGCCACGGATTGGAAGGGGTTCTGCACAGCAGAAGAATGGATCTCAGCGGTATTGTAAACGGGATCGATTACGAGGAATGGAACCCGCAATCGGATCCCCTGATACCGGCCCATTTCTCCAGCAGTGATTTTTCAGGTAAAGAGGCATGCAAGGAACATTTGCGTTTCCACTTTGGACTGCCTGACCTGAAGGATCGCGTGCCTGTAGTCGGTATTGTGTCCCGACTTGCGGACCAGAAAGGCTTTGAGCTTATCGCGGATGCTGTGCAGGAGATTGTGAATTTGAATACGCAGTTGGTGATTCTGGGCGTCGGTCAGCAGAAATACCATAAACTGCTCCAAGATCTCGCATCAAGATATCCGGATAAGATCGGAGTCAACCTTACATTCGATAATGAACTGGCGCATAAAATTGAGGCGGGTTGTGACATGTTTCTGATGCCGTCCAGGTACGAGCCGTGTGGTCTCAGCCAGCTTATAAGCCTGCGTTACGGCACCATTCCGATAGTCCGTGCGACCGGGGGACTGGCGGATACCGTTGTGCCCTATGACGGGGAAAGCGGAACGGGATTTCGATTCCAGGGGTATACCTCTGTAGAAATGATGGCGGCATTGAAGAGGGCTTTATCCGTCTATTCCGATCCGGATCGCTGGCGCGCCCTCATGGTCCGGGCGATGGCGCAGGACTGGTCCTGGAATAAATCCGCTGAAAAATACAAACAACTTTATCGAAGCATTTATATCAAGAGGCATTCCTGATACGGTTGGGTATAATAAGCCTGAACATGCATTCCTTTTAAATTATTTCGGATTATTGAAATTACCCGATGGTTTATGATGATGGATCAAAGGGAATGGGTCTATGACGGGACGGAAAATGTGGCGTATTAAGAACACTACCGTGTATGTGTCTGCAACTGTCTGCCTCTTACTGGCCGGGATAATCGTCCAGTATCAAACAGCGACGCTGTCGGCGGATCAGTCCGGACCGGATGCGGTTCAGAATGATCCCGGGCAGGAAGGAATTATTCCGGGTCGTCTTGAACTCATAGGCCCGGCTGTTGAAGCTGCGATTGCCGAGGGAGAGGTCCCCGGTGCCGTGGTCCTGGTGAGCCGTCGCGGAAAGATCGAATACTTCGAAGCTTTCGGGAATCGTTCATTGAAGCCGAAGCAGGAACGCATGACCCGGGATACTATTTTTGATGTGTCCTCATTGACGAAAGTCATGGCTACAACCCCTTCGGTTATGATGCTCGTTGAGAACGGTCTTTTAAGGCTTGGAGATCGGGTGCATCGATACCTTCCGGACTTTAAAGGAGGGGGTAAGGACGACATTACCGTACACCAGCTTTTGACCCACCATTCCGGTCTTCCGGCGGATTTCGATCTTTCAAAAGGTTGGTTCGGCTACGAAGAAATGCTGAAGGAATTATGGAAAATCCGAACGAATTTTGAACCGGATAAGGAGTTTGTCTACAGTGATGTCAATTTCATTGCGTTGGGAGAAATCATTCATGCTGTGAGCGGCAAGCCGGTCGATGTTTTTTCGCGGGAAAACATTTTTATTCCGCTGGGTATGACCGATACCTGCTATCGTCCCTCTGAAACCCTGGTCAAACGCATTGCGCCCACTGAAACGCGAAGAAACACGCTGCTCTATCTGCATGCGCGGATTTCAAGGAAAGATCTGGATAACATGCTTCGGGGAGAGGTACACGATCCAACCGCCTATAGAATGGGCGGCGTNNCGGGCGCCTCCTGTCGCCGATGACGGTTCGGGCGATGAGCCGACCGCAATCGCCACCGAGTTCCCCCCAAATAAGAGGTTATGGATGGGACATCCGAACCGATTATTCCTCGCCGAGCGGGGATATTTTCGAGGGGGGCTACGGGCACACCGGTTTTACAGGGACCTCTTTATGGATCCATCCACAGACGGAAACTTTCGTGGTTGTCCTGAGCAATCGTGTGCACCCCGATGGTGGAAAGAACATGAATCATCTGCGCGGTGTTGTTGCAAATATTGTTTCATCTGCGATTTCCGATCCATTATAGGGAATGGATCCAGGTGCGATTATGAACGATAAAAGAGGACAGGTGCTGATTGTAGATGATGAGATTTATATTCAGGAGATCTTGAAATCCACTCTTGAGGACGCGGGGTTTGAATGCGTTACGGCAGGCAATGCCGAGTCCGCGCTTGCTGCGCTCGCTTCACAGAATTTTGACCTGGCTTTTACGGACATACGGATGCCCGGAAAACAGGGAACGGAGTTGCTTCAGGATATCAAGAAAGCGTATCCCGATGTCGTTGTTCTGATCATCACCGCGGTGGACAGTGCCAGTATGGCGATTCAGAGCATGCATATGGGCGCGTATGATTACATAATAAAACCCTTCAACCTTGAACAGGTGGTGGTTTCTGCCGCTCGTGCGCTTGACAAGCGGCGGCTGGAGAGCGCCAGCCGGGAATACCAGCGCTATCTTGTCCAGATGGCGGATGATCGCGCTGCGGAAACCCGTCGGCTTTTTTATTCTATGACACAGGTACTCATTCACCTCCTGGACCTGAAAATTCCTTTCAACGTGGGCCACGCATTGCGGGTCGCAGAAAAAGCAAGGTATGTTGCGAGGGAGCTCCGGATGACCGATGACGGGGTGCGGAAGGTCTACCTGGCCGCCCTGTTGCATGATGTCGGAATGATACTCGTGGAGGATGTACTTTTAAACAAACAGAGCGCCCTGACGCCGGAAGAGCAGCGCCATTTTCTTGAGAGGACGGCACTGGCCGAGGAGGTCTTGCGCCCCATTCTCGACGATGAGGAAGTTCTGAAGTCCATTCGCCACAACCGTGAGCACTACGACGGAACCGGACACCCGGATGGTCTTAAGGGAAATCTTATTCCGCTGGGCGCCCGTATTATTACCGTCGTCGAGGCTTTTGACGCCATGACTGTCTGGCGGCCTTATCGTATGCCACGATCCCCTCAGGAAGCGATCCGGGAGCTGGCACAATGCGCTTCCTCGCAGTTCGATCCACAGGTCGTTACCGTATTTACGGATCTTTACGACAGGATCTTCAGTAATTCCGATCATTCCTCAATGGAAAAACAGTGAAATCCTTAAGGATTCTTCGTTCCGATGCAGCAAATATATGGACAGCCGCATTGAAGGCCGTCAATCCCGAAACCGCAGTTCGGAAATATGTCCAGCGCCGTGGGAGTATCCTGCAAATAGACGCGTGCCGCTTTGATCTGGATACGATACGAAGCGTCTGGATCCTGGGAGCGGGAAAAGCGGCCGCTCCTATGGGGAAGGCCCTGGAAAAGATCTTGGGGAGATACTTAACGGGTGGATTTCTGGCAACAAAGTACGGGCATGGTTTTACTCTGAAAAAAACGGAAATTCTTGAAGCCGGACATCCTCTTCCGGATAAAAACAGTATGATTTCTGCAGAAAGGATTCGATCCTTTGTCGAAAACAGGATCGAATCGGGCGACCTGGTAATCTGTGTGTTTTCCGGGGGCGCTTCCTCTTTGATGGTTTCTCCCTCCCAGGGAATTACCCTGGAGGATAAAGTGCGGTCTTCCGAGATTTTGATGAATGCCGGCGCTTCCATCCATGAATTGAACTGTGTTCGAAAACACCTGTCCAGGTTTAAGGGGGGAGGCCTGGCAGGTTTATTAAGGCATGTCAGGGTTGCTGTTTTGGCTCTGTCGGATGTTGTCGGAGACGATATGGCTACCATCGCTTCGGGGCCGACGGCACCGGATCCGACTACGTTTTTCGACTGTGTGGAGGCACTCAAAAGACTGGGAGTTTCCGATCGGATACCAACGGCAGTGATGAAGCGCTTTAAGCAGGGATGTGCCGGACGGATTGAGGAGACTCTGAAACCGGGGAATCCGGTTTTCAAGGGAGTCCGGTCCTTCATAATCGGCAACAGCACACTGGCTTGTACCGCTGCCGTTAAAGCGGCAAAGAAAATGGGATACCGGAGTATGGTTCTTACAAGCCGGCTTGAGGGCGACACCGCGGATGCGGCAGGATTCCATATGAGTGTTCTGAAGGAAATCGTACGGGAAAACAGGCCCATAAGCCGTCCGGCCTGTATCGTCAGCGGGGGAGAAACAACGGTGGAAGTTACCGGAAGCGGCCGTGGAGGGCGCAACCAGGAATTCGTGCTGCATTGTGTGCCGCACCTGGCTGCGCTCGAGGCGCCGGCGGTCGTGGCCAGTTTGGGAACGGACGGGACCGACGGGCCCACGGACGCCGCTGGTGCCGTCGCGGACAATTCAACCTTTACCCGCTCCCTGAAATTCAGTCCCGCTTTCCTGAAGGAATCCCTGAACAACAACGATTCCCATACCTACTTCAAGCGTCTTGGAGACCTGATCGTCACAGGCCCGACGCGGACCAATGTGATGGATTTGCATATCGTGTTGGTTGGGTAATACCGAGTTGATAAGTTAAGAACTTGGGATTATGCGTATTATTGTAGGAAGCCAGAAGCCAGAAGCCAGATGAACGCTCGAACGTTCTGACTTCTCACTAGTTAAATTGTTTATCTGCAGACTCGCATAGATCTTCTACGGGGCATTGGGAACAGATCGGTTTCCTGGCCTTGCATACTCGCCTGCCATGTAGAATTGTCTGGTGGGAAAAGGCAATCCATCTGTTTTGCGGCAGGATCCGCATCAGATCCCGTTCGACATTTTCCGGCGTTTTCGCGTTTGAGAGGTCGAGTCGCCTGGAGACCCGGAATACATGCGTGTCGACGACAACGCCTGTAGCTTTCTTATAAGCGACGCCTAAAACCACGTTGGCTGTTTTGCGCGCAACTCCTGGAAGCTGCAGCAGTTTTTCCATGGTATCCGGAACTTTGCCTCCGAATGTTTCCAGGATCTTCCGGCAAGCCCCCTGGATGTTTTTGGTTTTGTTGCGGAAAAAACCTGTGGACCGGATGTCATTCTCCAGTGTTTCGGTTTCCGCCCCGGCATAATCGGACGGAGACTTATACTTTTCGAACAGATCCCGTGTAACGAGGTTGACACGTTCATCCGTGCATTGAGCGGAAAGGATTGTGGCAATTAACAATTCCAGTGGAGTGCTGAAGCGAAGCGCGCATTGGGCCTCGGGGTATGTGCGGTCGAATTGCCTCAGGATCCTTTCCATGCGATCCGCCTGTTTTGAGAAGGATTTTTTATTTGTCGTCGTCATGGGGGCTATTATAGTCCAATCGGCAGGGGGCATGGTCCTAATCGTGAATTGTCGCTATAATATATTTATGAAACAAACCAATCGCATCGAGGTCCATATTGCTTGGTCGAGTATTCGAGTTTGACATTTAACACCACGGCATGTTATCAAAATTATTAATATCAGAGGAGAATCCAATGAGTGAACAAACCGGTGCAGGAGAAAAACTCTTATATCTGATGCTGGGTGCCTTGGTCGGAGCGGCGACCGCACTTTTATTAGCCCCCAAGAGCGGCGAGGAAACCCGGAAAATGCTCGTATCAAAAGCACGGGAAAGCGCGAATACCATTTCGTCACAGGGCAAAGTCGTTGCGGAAAGAACTACGGAATATCTGGACCGAGGCAAAGAGATCGTCCAGCAAAAGCGGGATTCATTGAGCGCCGCCCTTGAAGCCGGCAAAAAAGCATATCGGGAAGAAAAAGAGAAGGCATAAAATCACATGCAAACTCAAGAAATCCTCCTGGCGATTTTTACCGGAATCCTGGCCGTGGCTGTTCTTGTGCAGACCATTGTCATTTTCGGGATGTATCGGACTTTCCGCCGGTTGGTCGACCGGATCAACGGCATAAGCCGGGATCTGCTTAAGAATGCCGACAAAGTCACCGAAAAAGCGGAGGAAACACTGAACACCATCCAGGAAATCGGGAATGGTTTCATACCCGTCAAGGATAAAGTGGTCGATGCCGCCGAAATCCTTCATCAAAGGGTTGTCAAGGTAGACGACTTTCTGGAGGAGACGACAAACACCGCTCGTTATGAAGTTGACAGAGTGAAGGCCAGGATTGAAACGGCCACCAGTCGTGCCGAGGAACTGTTGGAGATGGTGCACGACAGTATCCTGAACCCGATAAATGAAATCAGCGCTATTGTCCGCGGAATACGGGCGGGTTTTGATTTTCTTTTCAGAAGACGCAGAAAACCGTCCGAATTCGAAGCTGATCCGCAGGATAATGATGAAATGTTTATTTAGATTCCTGCAGCTCCGGACTTCGCATAAAAATCCTCCCCGACAATAAAACGGCATTCAAAGGCATGAATATGGCTGTATCATTCTATCGATATGGAGGCCTGCATCGGTCGTTGAACGGACCTTCACAGGCTTTCTCACGGAGAGAACTAGATGGGCGCTCTCGAATTTTCTGTTCCGTACAATAATGACCCGGAAACGCTGACCGAAACCTTTAAATGGAAAGAGTGCAACGGGAATCGCATCAGGGAAATCTATCTGTCCGGTCCGCAGGAATTTGCCGGTTCCGGCCGGATATCCAAGGCACAGTCGTTCGACGATTTCGCGGATACCGTAAACAGGATCCATCGGGAAGGGATTCGCGTAAATCTGCTCCTGAACTCGATCTGCGAAGGGAGCGACTGGTATGCCCCGGGCGTATTGAAGGGAACCATGGACTACCTGAAACGGGTTTTTGACGAGTATGGGGTGGAAGCCGTAACCATTGCCAATCCCATGTATATCCGGGAGGTCCGCAGGCGTTTCCCTGAGGTGGAGATCTGTGCCTCCGTTCTTTCGGATATTGATTGTATCGATAAAGCCATAATTTTTAAGAAGGCAGGCGCCGACGCCATCACGCCGGATGTGAACATCAACCGCAACCTCCGCCTCTTAAAAAAGATCCGGGAAAAAACAGGGTTGGAGCTCAAATTAATGGTCAACGAGGGCTGCCTGTTCAAATGCCCTTTTCGAAAGTTTCACTTCAATTATATTTCGCACAAGTCGAGAAAACCCGGATCGGACGGAACTAAGGGCGAGGATAACGTTTTCAGCCTCAACTGTATACAACTGACGAAAAGCGACCCTTCCCAACTGCTGAAATCCGGGTGGATCCGCCCTGAAGATACGGCAAAGTATGAAAAAATCTCCACTTTTTTCAAGTTGGTCGGGCGAACCAGTTCCAAAAGCATGATCACCAGGTCTCTCGAAGCATATATGAGGCAGCAATGGGACGGGGATCTTCTGGAATTGATGGCTGGGAACCTTTATTCCTACGGGATGTCCTACCTGATGCACCTCGACAACCNNATCAGGCGCGGAGTCTTTACACCTGAAAAGATCAAGGATATGGGTCTGGCCGAGAACCCGGAGAATCATTCAAATCCGCAGCCTTGACCCGCGTTGTGCGGCATCCAAATACAAATATAATACGGTGTACGGACTGGGGATTTCTTAGCGGATTTCGTCTGTAATCAATCCAATTTCACCCGCTCCCGCACCCTTGGCTATATCGACTATTTTTTTCACTTCGCTGTAATTTACATTGGCGGGGACCCTTAGGAACAGGATCTTATCGGGCCGTTCTCTGAATAACTTCTGAAGCTCTCTGCCCAGATTCTCGATAGAAACCGGCTCTTTATTAATTGCGACTTTTCCGGACTCATCGAGTGAGACAATTATTACGTTAGGATTGCGGAGTTCCCCTGCAGGCGCATCGGCTTCCGTATCTTCCGGCAAAACAAAATTAACTCTAACGAATGCGACGACTGGAATCGCCTTGCCATTCAGTAAAGTCGGTTGATACTTCCATTGCTTGACTGCCTTTTCAGCAGCGATCAATAGCATGGGATGGCCGCCAATCACTTCAACGTTGGAGACATGGCCTTCTTCGTCTACGGTTACGGCTAAATTGACTTTCCCCTGAACGCGCGCTCTCTTGGCCAGTTCAGGATACTCGGGATCAACCTTATGAATGAGTTTGGATTGAAGAACATTGCCGTCAATCCATTCGGCATTTTCGGGATTCGGATTTATTGGTATTTCCGTGGGCGAAACAAACTGCGTGGGCATAACAAGATTACGTTTTACGGTAACGGTGCCGATAACCGGCACGGGCGTGCCGTTCAGTAGGATCGGTTCATACTTCCACTGCTTCACCGCCGCCACAACGGAATCAATGTGAAGCGGATCGCCGTCAAGCACTTCAACGTTCGTGACATCGCCCTTTTCATTCACGGTTACATTTAATACGACCTGTCCACCCTTGGCCTCCTCAGGATAGTCGGGTTCGACCCGGCGAATAAGTTTGGATTGGAGAACATTGACGCCGATTCTTTTCGGGGCCTGTTGTGAAGAGTCGCTTTCCGTTCCGGTGGACTGGGTTGAATCCATTCGACCCAGTGCACTATTGCTTCTAAAGCTTCCAAAGTTTCTAATACCAGTGCTATTGCTTCCAAAGCTTCCAATAACAGCCACTTCCCCGGGACCCACTCCCGCACCCTCTCCGGAGCCGATCCCTCCGCCAGATCCCGCAACGCCGGGTACGACTGTAACACCGCCGACAACACCACCCGGTATTCCCCCTACTATGCCCCCATACACACCACCTTCCTTTTGCGAGGCTGTTTCCGAATTCTCCGGTGGGGTTTCCGATTTGGCATCCTGTGACTGATGTTCGATAATGTCGATATCCGTGTTCAGTTCCGAGGATATTGGAACAACCAGATAAATACCGTTCTGCTTGATCAAAGATGCGCTATTGTTCTTGAGGGTAAGGTGAAACAGGTTAAGGACTTCGCTTTTCGATATCGGTTCCGAGCTATGAACGGTAGCGGTTCCCTGTACCTTCGGATCGATTATCAGCGGCGTCAGACCGAGAAGTTCGGAGATCTGCTGTATAAAAGGCCTCAGATCCGCATCCGAATAATGAAGCTCGAACTTACCGTTTGATTCGCCGCCTGTCGGTTGCATCAGCCTGATCGGTTGGGGAACGATTTTCGTCTGGGCTGTTGACGCCTGGGTTGGATCTGACCGAGCGGCGAGGGTTTGGACCTGTTGAGCTTCGTTCTTTGTACCGGTGGTCTCTTCATCATAATTTACAGTAACGGTGGCGATAACCTGTGTGGATGCGCCGTTCAGAAGAGTCGGTGAAACCTTATACTGCCGTACAGCTTCCATGGAGGAATCAATCAATAGCGGATGCCCGTCTAGCACTTTAACGTCGGTGACCTCGCCCTTTTCATTAACGGTTATGTCTAATGTGACCTGTCCGGTAACTCCCGCTTCCCTGGCCTCCTCAGGATAAGCAGGATGAACCTTACGAATGAGTTTGGACTGGAGATCATTTTCGCCGATCCGCAAAGGATCTTTGGAAGGCTCGTTCATTTCCGGATCCGCTGAGCCTGTCAGGGGAAACCAGGCAGCGGCGAAATGAACGGTTCCGGCCAGAAGGGCAAAAACTGCAACCAGACTCAGTGCCAACCGCAATCGATTCATGGAAACCTCCTTTATCAAAAGAGCTACCCGCTCAACCAAGTGGCGCTCTCTCAGAAAAAGCGGCGCAGGCACAGCTTTGGGGCGTCCGCGCTTCCGGGCGATTTCCAGCAGGGAATCCAGGTAAGGCTGACGGTTTCCCGTAAGTTTGACGACTTCATGGTCCACGGACTGTTCCCGGGTAAGATGAATCCTCGAGAGCAGCCACCAGACGGCGGGGTGAAACCAGAAAATGGTGCGTATCATCTCTTCGATAAAAATCAGAGCCCAGTCGCGCCGCCGTACGTGCAGGAGTTCGTGGCAGAGGATGGCTTCCCTGCAGGCCTCGCGCATTTCAGGAAATGTCCGGGGCAGGATGACCGTCGGATTGAAGATTCCGAAGGTGGCGGGACTGTCCGTCTCATCGGACATGTAGAAGCGCGCCCGAACGCCGATAAGCGACTCAATTCTTTCGGCGAAAGCCGGCATCCGTTCGATGCGTTCCGACCTGCGCAATAACAGGCATAGCCTGTAAAAACCGAGAGCCAGCCACAACAATCGCAATAATGCCCCCGCAGCAAAGATCAACACAGCTGTATCGGTTATCGATATCTTTGACTCCGACGGCAGTTCAGAAACCGCTCCTGTGTTCGAAACAGTCATTTCCATAATCTGTATGGCGGGGGGCGTGGAAACAGCAGCCGGTCTTTCCCACTTCTGCAAAACGGGAAGTGCCAGGCAGGCAAGCAGTAGCACCTGCCAGTAGATGAGCGACACTCGGGGAAAACGCAAACGAAATATATAGGCCAGCAGTGTACCCGCCGCAGCCAGAATCGCTATTTGCAGGCTGTATGCGATGAGATTATCGATCCAAAGGGGAAGTGCCATCGTGTCCTCTGAGAAAAGGGTTTAATGCTTCTCTTTCTCTTGAATCATTTTCTTGATTTTTTCCAGGTCCTTTTCCGACAGGCGTTTTTCCTCAACCAGGTGTACCAGCAGCGGTTCAGCGGATCCATTGAAGACCCGGTCGATAAAATCGCCCACAATGTTTCGAATCATCCGATTTTCGGCTGCGGAGGCTGTGTAGACAAAGGCACGGCCTTCGGTCCGCTTTTTCAGGTGTCCCCGGGTTTCCATGGTTTTCATTGTGGTCATGACGGTTGTGTAGGCGATTGCACGCTGGGTGCGCAGGTCTTCATAAACGTCGCGTACGGTCGCTTCGCCCAGCCGCCAGACTACTTTCATAATGTCCAGTTGTGGCCCGCTCAGGGTATCGTTTTTTGGTCTCATAGTACTATATAATAGTACTACTTTAGATTATGTCAAGAAAAATTATTTATTTTTTTCCAGGCGGTCCAATAAAACAAAATGATTCCCCGGAATTTGTAGATGAAGGTATGATGCTGGCAGGTCCGGAATTCTTTCGGGGAGTAATTATGAGCGGGTATTTGAAGCGCGACCGGGAAACCTTCCCGATGCACAAAATCAAAAGGGTCGATCGCCCGACCATAGAAATACATGAGGACGGGATCCAGAGGACCCATGAACAGGATCATGGATTCAACCGGGCTCTGCGGGGGGAGTTCGGTCCTTTTGTCCAGAGGGAAAGAAAGCGGTTCTCCGTCAAGCATCCGCTCTCAGCATCCCTCATGGCGATGCAACTGAAGCTGCGGGAGATGGTGGACGGAGATATCGCGCCGCGGGAAGCTCCCTTATCGAAAGATCCCGAATACTTGTCCCGTCATATCAAGGAGACGGCTTATTTTCTCCGGGCCGACGCCGTCGGTATTTGCGAGCTTCCGCGGTATGCGGTCTACACGCATAGTGCGGCGACAGGCGACCCGATTGCGCTCAATCATAAATATGCTGTTGCAATCCTTGTCGACCAGGATTCGAGAACGGCCGATGCCGCCACAGGCCACGACTGGATCAGCAATGCCATGAGTTTTGTAGCCTATTCGGCGTCCGGTTTCATTGCCTGTCTCCTGGCGGATTACATTCGGAGACTCGGTTGGCCGGCCCGGGCTCATCATGCCATGAACTACCAGGTCATTGTTCCGCCCATCCTCCTTTGGGCAGGACTGGGCGAGGTGAGCCGTATGAGCGAATGCGTTCTCCACCCGTTTCTGGGCCCCCGGTTCAAGGCTGGAGTTATCACTACTGATTTACCACTGGTTCCGGATAAGCCCATCGATTTCGGCCTCCAGGACTTTTGTACAAAATGCAAGAAATGCGCGCGGGAATGCCCGTCCGGGGCACTGAGTGAAGGCGATAAGGTGATGCAAAACGGATACCAACGGTGGCCCGGCGATGTGCAGAAATGCACGTCCATGCGGGTCGGCAACCAGAAGGGCTCGAGCTGCGGCACCTGCATGACCGTATGTCCCTGGAACAAACCCTATACGCCCCTGCATCGCACCGCCGGAGCTTTATTGCGCCATTCATCGTTGGCCCGGAGCTTTGCCCCCTGGCTGGACGATGTCCTGGGCTACGGAAAGCCCGATTACTCAAAAAAATGGTGGTGTGACCTGGAGGATGTTTCCGGAGACGGCATTCTGCAGATACCTTCCGACAAAGAGGTTGACTGGTCTTCATTATAAACGGGATTGGCTTGTTGGATCCGTTTTCCATCCGTGAGAAATGCGGGTTAAGAAAAATTCAGAGTGTGGGGAGGCCACACGGAAAGCAGGCGATATGCAGGTAGCTCGAATTCATGGCGCGGGAGACATGCGCCTTCATGACGAACCGATGCCTGAGCCCGGGGAGGGTGAAGCGCTTGTGCGCGTGACGGCCGTCGGCGTGTGCGGGTCGGACGTACACTGGCTGAGGGACGGTAGTATCGGAAACGACAGGGTTATGGAACCTCTTATCCTGGGTCACGAATGCGCGGGTGTGATCGAATCCGGTTCGAGAAAGGGAGAACGTGTGGCGATCGATCCGGCATGTCCCTGCGGAAAATGCGAATTCTGCCTGGAGGGAAATCCGAACCTGTGTTCGAATTTGCGCTTCGCGGGGCATGCGCCTCATGACGGTGCCCTCAGACAGTATATCGCCTGGCCGGAGACCTCTCTCATTGCACTCCCCGAATCTGTGTCGGATATTGAGGGCGTCATGCTCGAACCGCTTGGCGTGGCAATCTATTCCGTTGACTGCGGGAATGTGAACCCGGGTATGAGTGTAGGCATATTCGGCTGCGGTACCATAGGGCTTTGTATAATCCAGGTTGCGCGGGCAGCAGGCGCGACATCCATCTTGGCAACGGAATTGCCCGGCTTGGCGCACCGCATCGAGGCGGCGCGCACTGCCGGGGCGACAGTATTCGAAGCGAGGGGCGGCCGGGAAATGGAAGAAATTCTGAATGCTTCCGGAGGTAGGGGCGTAGATGTGGCATTCGAAGCGGCCGGAGATCCTGCTGCGGTTGAGTCCGCAATCGGTGCCGTCAAACCCGGGGGAAGCGTATGCCTGATTGGAATTCCACCGAATGACCGGACGGAATTTACCGCATCCACCGCCCGTCGGAAAGATTTGACCATCCATGTCGTACACCGGATGAAACATACATATCCAAGATCGATTCAACTTGTTCAAAACAGCCAGGTGGATGTCCGTTCTCTAGTGACACACCGGTTTCCGCTATCGGAAGTGACCCGCGCCTATGCCGTGGCTGAAAAACGTGAAGGTATTAAAATCGTGGTCGACTGCCGACGTCCGGCCTGAGCAGTCGATGATTGCCTCCCGGAAGCATACAGGAATTGCACAAGGATTATACGTATACTGCTGGTTCTTTACGATCCCCCTTGTTATAGACGTCTTTTTCGTATCCTGTAAATAGATGATTCCCGGTGACTTGTCTCTTTTCCCCAGAGTGGCACGGTCGTTGCTGTATTTCTAATTGAAAAACGGGGTGTAACAATCCCGGGACCTATTTAGGGGGGATTTACGAGATGTTGACAACCGGCAACTCTGATACAATGAGCACACTTTCGTGCTTCATTAATTGAATCATTGCATCGGATTCTGAATACTCCGAATGCGCGTCTTGTGGTTGCTTGCCGGACTCTTGAATCGGAATACGGGTTTTTATGGGATCCTTCGGTGAGGTTCTTATGAACAGTGACACGCTTACGAATTACTTCAAGCCGATACTCTACAGGTTTCATGACCGGGAAGCACTTGTCTTGAAAACAGGTTTCCGATCGATTCGCATTTCGTATCTCGACCTCTACGACCATGCCTCCCGGATGGCCAACTGGTATCAGAGCCACGGGCTCCAAAAAGGCGATGCGATACTTTTCTGGGCGCCGAACAGCCCGGAATGGGTCGCCGCTCTTCTGGCCTGTTCTCTGACCGGAGTGATCGCCGTGCCACTGGATATGAGGGTGAAACACGATTTTGTCCGACACATCGCCGCTGAAACAGGAGCCAAGGCTGGCATCAAATCAAAATTTATGAGTATTGAGTCGGACATTCCGTGGTGGGACACTAAGGATCTTCTGCGGCAGATACGTGAAGTCCCGCCGAAATTTAAGGAGCCCGAAATCACTGGGGACGACATCCTCGAAATCGTCTACACGTCGGGGACGACGGCCGAACCGAAAGGCGTTGTGCTGACGAATAAAAATATCGTTTCGAACATCGCGTCCTTGAGCGAAGTGCTTTCCTATGACAAAGACTGGAAATTCCTTTCGGTTCTGCCTCTCAGTCATATGCTGGAGCAGAACGGAGGGCTCTTTATACCGCTTTTCTACGGTTGTTCGATCACCTATCTGAGAACCCGAAAATCAGTCGCTATTGTGCAGGCTATGCAGGAAGAGGGCATCACTTCCATTATCACGGTTCCTCTCATGCTTCAGACTTTGCGGGAGGGCATACTAAGGGAAGTCGAATCAAAGGGGATGACTCGGAGTTTCGAACGAATGCTACGCATAGCGCAAGGATTGCCGAGAGGCATGCGAAAAGTGCTGTTCCGGTCGGTGCATAAAAAATTCGGCAATAAACTCCGGTTTTTCGCGGCCGGAGGGGCACCCCTGGATGGCGTAGTCGAAGAGTTCTGGAATAACCTTGGGGTGAAGGTCATTCAGGGATACGGCCTCACGGAAGCTTCTCCTATAGTTGCCTGCAACACTGTTCGGGATCCGCGGCCCGCGACCGTCGGCCGGGTTTTGCCGGGCCAGGAAATCAAACTGTCCGGTGATGGGGAGATCCTCGTCAGGGGAAACAATGTCACCCGGGGGTATTACAAACGACCGGATTTACAGGAAAAATACTTTACGAACGGCTGGTACAGAACCGGGGATGTCGGAGAGATAGACTCCGAAGGATACCTGCGCATAAAGGGCAGGACCAAAAATATGATACTCACCGCCAGCGGCATGAATGTGTACCCGGAAGATATCGAAGCCGAACTCAACCGGATTCAGGGTGTCAAGGAGGCCTGTGTACTGGGAAAGGATCAGGAAGGGCAAACCGTCATACATGCGGTGCTGCTTCTGGCAGAGGACGTGAACGATGGGAAGGCGATCGTCGAAGCAGCAAATGCCAACCTTGCCGACCACCAGAAGATCCAGGCATTTACGGTTTGGGACAAACCGGATTTCCCCCGTACTACAACATTGAAAGTCCAGCGTCGTTTTGTCCTGGAAGCGCTGGCGGAGAAAGGGGACGAGGGAATTGAGGCGACCGTGCCTGTTGACAATGAAGGTCCCGTATACGAAATCATCCGATCGCTTTCGAATGCCCCCGCAAGCCGTATAACGCCCACGGCGACCCTCGGTCTGGATCTGCAGATGGATTCTCTTTCAAGGGTCGAACTGGTCGGCGTTATCGAGGAAGAACTTCGGGTGGAACTGGACGAATCCCTCATAACCGACCAGACGACTATCGCGGAGCTTGAAGCATTTGTAGCCGACCAGAACAAAACATCGGGTACAAAGTACAAGCTCTGGCCGCTGACACGCTGGGCCGTCTGCATCCGCCGTCTGCTGCAGGCGGGATTCATCCGGCCAATTCTATGGTATTACATGAAACTCCGGGTTATGGGCCGGGAAAAATTCGAAGGACTCGACAAGCCGTTTATTCTGATAGCCAATCATATCAGTCATCTCGATGCCGGGGTTTTGACAATGGCGCTTCCCTGGCGTGTCCGCAGGCGGATGGCGGTGGCCGCGGCGGCCGACGTCTTCCAGGAATGGGACTCCGGCCGGTCACCTTTCAAGGAGCGTGTTTTTCGGAAATCGGCGACGTTTCTGGCGCTGCTGGGACTCAACATCTTCCCTTTCCAGCGTTATGCCGGTATCAAGAAAAGCCTGGAGTACACAGGAAAACTCCTGGACAAGGGGTGGTCTATTATGATTTTTCCTGAAGGCAAACTCTCCCATGACGGAACGGTGAAGGAGTTCAAGGCCGGTGTCGGGCTTCTTGTGAAGGAACTGGATGTTGTTGTGGTACCGTCCAAGATACAGGGTGTCTTCGAGATTATGGACTACCGATTCACATGGCCCCAAAAGCACGGGGACGTGACGGTGCGTTTCGGCGACCCTATCCGCTTCCCGTCCGACGCTACATATGAAGAGATTGCCGAGCGGCTGGAACACGAGGTGCGGTTCCTTTAAACAATCCTCAAACGGGAAACACCGACATGACCAAAACGGAAAGAAACTGGATTTTATACGATGTTGCCAATTCCGCGTTTACTCTGATTGTAATTTCTTCGATCGGTCAGTTTTTTTTCAAGGGGGTAATTTCCCAAGGCGTTGACAACGCCATATCTACAAGCAACTGGGCTTTTGCAAACTCACTTGCTTCGATGATAGTGGCTGTATTGGCCCCGATTCTGGGGGCATTCGCGGATTACAGGGGAGTCAAGAAGCGGCTCTTTGTTACATTCCTGTGTATCGGGATTCTTTTTACCCTGCTGATGTCCTCAGTCGGAGTGGGGCAATGGCTTTGGTTTCTGATTGTCTATGTTGTTGCCAGGACAGGGTATGCCGGAGCGAACGTTTTCTACGATTCGTTCCTGGTGGATGTTACGGAAAAGGATCGTATGGACTGGATATCGTCCAGCGGATTCGCCTGGGGGTATATCGGCAGCGTCATTCCTTATCTGGCAGCGGGCGCTCTGATTTTCATCGAAATGTCCCGGACGGGAAGCGAAACGCTTCCGAATTTTACCGGCAGGATAGCATTCTTGATTGTCGTCGCATGGTGGTCGGTTCTTTCCGTACCGATGCTGCGGCATGTTCGCCAGAAGTACTGCCTGGAACCGGGCTCCCATCCGATAAGGGACAGCTTTGCCCGGTTGGGGAAGACCTTCCGGGAGATCCGGAAGTACCGCCAGGCCTTTATGTTTCTGGCCGCGTACTTCTTTTATATAGACGGGATCGATACGATCATCACCATGTTCAGCAGTTACGGGATTGACAATAATCTGAATATAATGATCCTGTTCCTGGTGACCCTCATGACCCAGGTTGTGGCATTCCCCTGTGCCCTGCTTTACGGGAAAATGGCCGGCCGGTTCTCAGCCCGGAATATGCTGTATGTCGGCATCGGCATATATGTGTGTATCACCTTTGTCGCATTTTACCTGCCGGATATGTCCCGGGAGTTGACCGTCGTGATGTTCTTCGTGCTGGCGTTTCTGGCGGCGACTTCTCTTGGAGGTATCCAAGCCCTGAGCCGTTCCATTTTCGCTAGATTGATTCCAGCCGATAGGTCGGCAGAGTTTTTCGGTTTTTACAATATATTCGGGAAGTTTGCCACCGTACTGGGCCCAACTCTTATGGGGATCGCGACTCGGATGATGGGCCATTCCAGGTACGGTGTGCTGAGCGTTCTTTTATTATTCGTCATCGGCGGAATACTGCTTCTTCGCGTCGAGAAGAATCCGCACTAAAAAATCGTACCTGGTTATCCATTTACCAATTTCCAAAAGTGGAATCGTCCTAAGCAACAGCCTGCCGGAAATTGGCGAATGGATAACCAGGTACGATTTTATTCCTGCATTACCTTAATGGAATTTCCCGAGAGGAATAAGGTTTAAGCTCCGCTTTCATCCGCACTGGGACCGTAAATCGAAGGCACGGGCGAACCGGTCAGTCGCAGATATACCGAAAGCTGCCCGCGATGGTGGATGATATGATTCAGAACGAAAGAGCGGATTACCGTGATCTTGGGCAACGTCATTATAGTATTCCCCTCGTTTAGCAGCGACCATGACTGCATGAGCGTTTCATCGCTGGCGCCTTCGATGGTTTTCCGGCATTCCGCGACATTCTTGTCGAAAGCGGCCAAAAGTTCTTGGCGGGATGCGGCATTGAACGGTTGATGCCCTTGTGCCAGGTCCAGGGAGTCCTGTGAAATGCTGATGGTGCCCCAGACTGCCATCTCCGCGATATGGGAAGCGAGACGGCCGGCTTTCATCGACTTTTCGTGAGGAGCCCAGTCGTATTTATCTTCCTTCAGGCGCTCGATGACCCTGCGCGCGGTTGCCATTTCAGTATCGAATTCCGGTAACAACGAATCTTTGATTGCCATCCTGCTCCTCCTTTTTCCCCTATGTGAAGAGTTTTCAATTGCCAACCTATGTATTATAGGATTGAATCCCATTTTAAACAGAAGAAATATGGGTTCCTGTCTTTATGCGAGGTG
>DKBB01000213.1 GCA_002451015.1 Acidobacteria bacterium UBA6911 | reverse complement strand
CCGACGCCTGGACTCAGTGGATGGAATTACCGGTATTCTTGCGGCCTGCCATGATGGCACAGGGTTCCGTTTTGCAGCTCAAATTCATGGGGGGCCGCAAGAATACCGGTAATTCCATCCACTGAGTCCAGGCGTCGGGCGAGATTGATATTTTCGGTCACATCGGCCAGGGTTTCCTCTTCAGCCACCACGGCTATCAGGCCCGGATTGCTTCCTTCCCTGCTCCGGTGGACGTCCAGAAGCATTTCGACGAAGCTCAAGACGGGATAAAGAGTGGAATGTTCGAAATCCAGGTCTACACCGGTCGGTCTGGCCGCATTGATTCTCTTCCAGACCACCCGGGAAATTTCCTGGTTGGTGCGTTGATAGTCCCAGCCTCCGGGACTGCCTAGATTCCATTCCGAATGGTAGCCCAAAAAACCGGACACGTCTAACCTCCCTGACGAAGAATTTTTTCCAGATGATCGAAGCCAATTTCTCCCAATGCAAGTATCCGGCGCACAAAAGCCACAGGTTCGCCTCTCTTCGCATAAGTGGCTGCATACAACTCTTTGAACCGACGTCGCCCCATGGTGTACGCCAGCTGATAGCCGGGTTTCAAGCAATATCTCCGGACCATGACGCCTGCCCGATGGGGTGCCATCCCGTGCGACACCAGGAAATCCGCCGCCTGATCGAGGGTACTGTGACGCATGTGAATGTCAAAGTCCACTTTACCACGCATGGCGCGCCAGAAACGCCGCTTGGCCATCAGCATCTGCTCGACCGTTCCGGAAAAGAATCCGGTTTCAAACAGGAGCTCTTCCGCGAAACTGGCCCAGCCCTCATAAAAGACCGGAAATTCGATATGCCGCCGCGCGGGCCGCTCCTGGCGCCAGCGGCATGTGTCCAGCAGGTGGTGGCCGGGATAGGTCTCATGGGCGGTCAGCAGTAAGTAGTCGGCCGGCAAGGTGTTCGCGTCTTCAGCTTGCTGGATAAAAAAGATACCGCCGCGGGGAGGATGAACCGGCGGCAGACTGTAGGCTGCGTTACTGCGCACCGGGCGCATATAGTCCGGAATCGGTTCTACTCTGACCGGACATTGACGCACCAGTTCCTTTGAGATGATTCCGTTGGATAAACAGTGAAGGCTTAATTCGGAAATAGCGTCCCGGTATATTTCCATTATGCCTCCAGGAGACAGAGGAGGTCCCGGAAAATCTTTAATCACCGACTGCCAGGACCGTTTGGTTGCAATGGCTGCAGCCGATCGGCCGAGGATGGATCGCGTTTCTTCGATTTCTGTTTCCAGATCCCGGGCGATGTCGTCAGGCTTGAGCCGGCATCCCATATGCTCTGTTGCGATCCGTTCATAGAGTTCGACGTCCGGCAGGAACTCCTCGGTCTCTACCGCGTGTTTGAGATGTTTTCCTAAACGCCGCAGGGAATTCAGAACGGGTGCGCTCAATTCCGCAGGAAGTTGAAGGGAGTCGAACCATTTCTGTTGTTCAGCAAGCATTTCCATCCCGAGTTCCAGGAATAGACGTGGCACATGAATCAAATTTTTTATGGCTTGATCGATGAATTCCGGAAGTTTATTCAAACGTTTTTCCAGGGCGTTGAATCCCGATTCCATAGCCTCCGCCAGGCCGATTCCGATGATAGTCAGGTAAAACGTCGGTTGGATTTCCTGCATCCGCACCATTTCAAATTGTTCGCGCAAGGTCCGCAGCACCCTGTGTACCATGGCCAAGTCGATTGCCTGATCCAAAGGCAATGCATCCTCCGAACGGCTATCGAGATTTCGCTCCCAATCTTTACATCTTGCAACGGTCTCAGTCAGGTTATCAGGCGAGAAGTCGTCCCACGCGGACCAATCGAATGCCCCGGCTCTCGCCTGAGGGAAATAATGAAATTCATCGCTGGCCATGCACACCGGGAACCGCATCGCTAAAAACTCAAACATATCGTTGATTTCTGTGTATTGTGTTTTCGAGGTGCTGCTGTTCAGGGTTCGATTCGACATGTAATCCCGGGTCATTAAGAGGCCATCAAGTTCAACCGTTGATTCAGACAAGTGATGCTAATATATTTTATCGATAATTGTTTACAGAGTTCAATTTTTTACCCGAATCCTCTTACAAATTTCTCGTCCATCTTTATTAACCTGGGATAGATTCCTTTACCGACAAAAATATGAACCTTAGTAAGGGCCCTGTTATCTATGAATATTAGTGATAGAATCTCGGGGACCGTCCAATGTCGTCATGTTCCAGATACCGGAAAATCCATAATTCTTTGGCATTTCAGGGAATGATTCATTTCCAGAGGCTTCTTATTGAATAGGAGCAGACCTATGGAAACCAGAACGGAGCGTTTATTGCGGTGCGATATCTGGTGCATCATTTGCTGTTTCTTTCTCCTGTCCCTCGGATTATCGACAACCGTGTTTGGCCAGGTGAATAAAGCCGCTACTGAAAACGGTGCGGACGAACCATCAAAGCCGAAAGCCTCTTTCCGTGTCTCCGTGGATGAAGTAAGGATTGATGCCGTAGTTCTGGATCACAAAGGCCGCCAGGAGACCAATCTCACCGCCGACGACTTCGAAATTTATCAGGACAATAAGAAACAGGACATCATTTCCTGCATTTACATAAATGCGTCTCAGGGCAGCACCTCGGGAAAAGGAATCGCACCCTATGAGTCCGGTCCGCCGGGATCGGTGCCGATGCTGAAAAGAGATGAGGTCCGGCGCACCATTGTCTTTCTTGTTGACGATTTCAGCATGACCTTTCAGGAGTTTCATTTCACCCGAATGGGATTGAAGAATTTTGTGGAAAATCAGATGCAGCCGGGAGATTTTGTCACAATTTTCCTGACCAGCAGCGATCTCGGGGCGATACAGATAGCCGGCACCGATAAACTAAAGCTGCTGCACATAATCGAGAATCTTCGTTGGGGCGTTGTCGGCTGCGGCATCGGTGGTTGCGGCAGAGGCCATTTCGGAATAAAGAACACTGATTATATCAATGAAGATATGGATCTGACGCGTCCTGAAAGAGAAATTTTATACAAGGGAACTTCGCAGATTTATAATGCCCAGATCGCGTCCATCAGATATTCCATCCGGGCACTCCGGGACATGCCCGGCCGCAAATATCTGATGCTGATATCCTCCTATATTAACTTTGGTATTTCCAATTTCTGGAATTCCGAATTCGACAACCTGCAGGACCAGTACGCGCCCCTGTTCAATAAACTAGCGGATTTGGCTTTACGAGCGAACATTGTGATCCATACCCTGGATATCAAGGGACTGCAGACCGGCATGGACGCTTCGAGGAATGATTCCATAGGACTTACGGGTATAAACACTTCGGATCATTACACTACGGATTATCCCCTTTCCAGTAAAACCGGCGGCATGACGGTCAAGAATACAAATTTCTTTCTCAGCGGCATAGGGCCTGTGAATGAAACGATAAAAGGGTACTACCTGCTTACCTACCTTCCCCCGGCCGGCACGTTTGAACCGGGAAGAAGAAATAAGTACTACCGTATTAAAGTCAAGGTGAAGGGATATAAATTCGGGAGAGAAATTCTTACCCGCGATGGTTTTTATGGGGGGACCGCATTTTCACAGACAGATCCGGGCGCTCAAATAGTGACAGTAAAGGATGCAATACGGTCGCCGTTTCTGTACAATGACCTGAAAGTTCGCCTGGCATCAGGATACGCGGGCGAACCGGACGGGAATTATTTTCTCAGGTCCTGGATGCACCTGGATGGCAAGGACCTGACGTTTAAAGACGAGCAGGACGGCAGGCATTCCGTCGCTCTGGACGCTGCCGCGGTCACAACGGACATGGATGGGATTGTTCGGGACTCCAGGGGCGGATCCTACGATTTTTTCATCCGCAATGAGGACCTACCGGCGGTAATTAAGAGAGGCATCGATTTCGATCTCTACCTGCCGGTTCAGAACTCCGGGTCCTATTATATCCGGTCCGCCGTGAAAGACCGCGCTTCCGAAAAAATAGGCACCTCCTATCAATTCATCGAAGTACCCGATCTTAAGAAGAAGCGGCTTTCTCTCTCCAGCATATTCATCATCAATTCTGAACATCCAAAGGATATAAATAAATACTCGAATACCGGAAACAGCGACGATGAAAACATACAGATTCTGGACGGCAGGAGCCGGATAAATCCCGCCGTCAGGCGCTATAATCGGGGCGAAGACTTCAGTTTCGTCGCCATTGCCTACAACGCCAAGTCCCTGAAAGGCAAGCCTCCCCAACTCGAATCCCAGTATCTGCTCTTCAAAGAAGGGGAGCCGTATCTTGAAGGAAAAATCCTGCCCGTCTTTGTTGATAAAGTGGACGATTTCAAGAACATACCTATTACAGGGAAAATCCATTTCAAGCAGGCCATGGAAGAAGGCCAATATGTGCTGCAACTGCGCGTGACGGACAAACAGGCAAAAAAGAAACGCAATCTCGCGGTTCAGAGCATCGATTTTGAAATCCTGGATGATGCAAGCGAAAACGATAACCGGATATCGGCTCTCCGCTAAAAATTACCGTGCGAATCTCACGACAGACGAGAATTACAGTGACTTTCCCGTTTATGTAAACATTTCCTTCGCACCAATACGTACCAGTAGAATTGTGCAAAATCACTATCACTTGACATGCTTCTGGAATTTGGAATTTAGGAGCCCTTCTTCGTTCACCTTCGTTACGCTCCGGTGTGAAAACTCCGGCTTGCCAGCCGAAGCTTTAGC
>DKBB01000270.1 GCA_002451015.1 Acidobacteria bacterium UBA6911 | reverse complement strand
GCAGATGAGTCACTTTGGATGATAGGGTGTGATACATGACCTAGAATCGAGAATAGCCTGATCCGTACCGAGGGCTTTTAAGCTCCCGGCAAGGATTTACATGTGCAGAGGAATGCGAATCGGTGAAAGACAGTATTAATGGGCAGGAGTCAAGGGCAAAACAATTATGCTGTATACTAGGACCAGGAAGATCAATGACAGCAGGGGAAAGACGTACCAGGACACCCGGCTGAATCCCGATGGCGAATCGACACGTCCTATTAAAATTGCCCGATCCTCCAACGGTGCGCCTATGAGGACCATTCCTAGCAGCGCGGTGAAACAGGAAGCAAGTATGAATGCCAGCGCCCCTGCAACCTTTCCAATACCCATGGGGCTGGGATCAGTCATGCCGATCAGCATCTGGATGAATCCCATCAAGGAGCCGATGAATCCCATGACGGCAAAAGCTGTGGATGGAGTCAGCCTTGAGCTACTTCCTCCCGCAAACAGAACCAGCGCCAGGGTTCCGCCCAAAACCACCAGAAATGATGGAATACAGACAATCAACACCTCTGATAAAGACACATAGGGTAGGTGAACCGTTAAAACCAGCGCGGCTAGAAAAAGCACGTACCCAATTAAAATCCTGAACCTCCAACCCGGACATCTGATAGATATTGGCGTTTTGTTTTGCTCCGGATTTGGCACCGATGGCCGGCTTTGAAGTATTCCCTTGAGTTTCCAGCAGGGGACAAAACAGATCACCGCCAGCAGGCTGCCATAGAAGGTGGACAGCAGGGGGCGGATCAACATAGATATGATCGCCGGCATTCCTGCTGTATACTCTTTTGACATGGCTGCAAAGCCAATAATAATACTCAGGACGCTGCTCAATCCGCCCAATATCCAGAAGCCACGGCCGGCAGCTTCCCAGAAATAGGCTGAGTTTCTTATTTCCGTGTCATTGCCGGAACTTCCTGCGGTATGCCGGAACGCGCGCCAGATTTCGGCACCCGGAAAGCTGATTATCAACAGGGCTACTCCGCCTACCAGGACGAAGAGAAATCCATAAGGATCGACGTAGCTTGCCGGGGTTCCCGATTTCAATACGCCTATTACCACAATCAACAAAATCAAGATCCTCCCGGCGATCATTAAGTATCTTTTACTGGAGTTCGTGGATGACATGAGGCCCTCCTTTCAGAGCTGAACCTTACTACGGATCGATTTATCTCTTCCCTACCAACAGACCAGAAACAAACAACTCATCCGAGATGGGTTGGTTCCAGAGAAACCGGACTTCCATAGGACTGACCTGGTCCTCATTCGTCCGGCCTGAATCCAGCACATATTTTTTGAGCACTTTTGGTAGATATGTCCTTGCGTCTATAGTAATTTCGACGACTTGCTTGTCTTTCCTGCCGATGATCAGGAATTCACCCGATCCGGTGCCACTTCTCTCGCCGGTCTGCATCAATCTATATATCTCCTCCAGCTGTTTTGCCAAAAGCGCCGGAGTCCTGAACTCCATGGCCGTTTGCCAAACAGGACCGGGAACTAAGGTCTTGAGGGGCATCGAGCGTACCGAGCCGCCGTCAGAACCGGCGAACGAAATAGTTTCATCTAAAATCCAAATCGTCTGATCGCTGCCGGTTGAAAACATATCCACACGTGTATCACCGTTAGCGCGCCAGAGTACGTGATAGGAAGTGTTCTCGCCGCCGGTCTCAGGTTTCAGGATGGTACAATCCATAAAAACCGTTCGATTCAGACTCTCAGATACGGTTACGGTAACCTTCAACCGCTCAATTGAATTCGCCAGGGCGCCCGGAGATCCACTAAGTTGCATTATGAGGCCTAGGATCAGCATGACTGCCGATGCAACAGTGAGAATTCCCTTCTGGAACAATCCGCGCATCCACGGCCATTCTTCCGCCTCAGTCAGGCTTTCAGGATGTTCAAGTGTGTGCTTGAGGTTGAGAAACTGCTGGTTCATCTTTGCCTCTGCCGCGGGCGGGAGATCATCCTTGAGCGCCTCTTTAAGGAGTTTGTCCAGATCAGGATCTGGGATATTTGATCTATTCATTACTAACCTCCTGCCGGCTGCTCCGACACAGATGAGAGAGCCATTTCCTGAGCTGGGCACGACCCCTGGAAATATGAATCCTAACGGTTACTTCTCTACAATCCAGTGCTTGGGCGATTGCCTCAAAAGACTCTTCTTGAACCAGTCGCATCATCACTGCCAGAGCACGCTTTCGAGGAAGCCTATAAATCGCCTGCTGCACCTGCTCCTCGATTTCTCTCTCTTCCAGATCACGATCTGCGTTGTGTTTCGATGGGGCGGGAGTATTGACCAGCTGGGATAAATCTGTCTGGTGCCGCATGCGTTCCCGTTTACGTAATGAATCATAGGCCGCGTTCAGGCAGATCTTCAGGATTAAAGCCTGAGGATGGGGGTGTTTGCGAACCTGGAATCGTTTTTTCCAGAGAACGGCCAGCGCGTCCTGAAGGCAGTCTTCTGCAAGATCCGTATTATGCACAATGCGCCAGATGGAACGCATCATCCTGGTTTCCATGGGCGCAATCAGCTCATCGTAGATCGTCCTGTCGTCGATCACCAGGCTCCCCCGCCGGGATTTCAGAGTTTCTTCACTCTCCATCAGTTCTGTATTGAGAGGTGTCGTGGATTCCATTGTTCCCTCAATATGGTAACCGTTCAAGCAAATGGTTTTGTTTACTTTTTTTAGATTTCAATACAGACAAGAATGCTGTTTAACGTCACTACTGAGGGGCCACAGTTAAGTGATAAACAGGCAAAAATGATCAAGACTCTATTTAGTGGTTTAGCCAAATTTGGTCTGAATACCTGGCTCTAGAGCTCAAAATACACGAAATTGTTAATTTTAACGAAATTAGTAAGTTGNNAGTGGGCATACCGGACATTTGAATTTTTGAACGGCGGCGCAGTTTGCAGTGATTTTCAAATGGAAGGCTACGCTGTTTTGAGGCATTGAGCTTTTTCAGTTATCCTGTAACCTACTTATCAACCAAGTGGTTAAGAGCAATTTAAATGCAACCTCATAGATCGGGAGTAAAAATATTAGGCAGGCACTAGTATAATGTGTTGATTCCACCTAGAGTTAAAATACTAATGAATGGCTTTGCAAAAGGAGCATTTATGGCCAAGATTCTTTTAATTTCTCTATTTGGCATAATGCAGATCACGCCAACTTCTTTCAGCCAGCAGGACATAGCAGGGAATTGGCAAACAATGCTCAAAATGGGGCCCCAGGAATCCCGCATCGTTCTGAAAATATACAAGGGATACGCTGGCGCCTGGGCTGGAAGGGCGTATATTCTCGATCCGGAAATTCAGTCAATACTGATGGAATCGGTAAATTTGCAGAATTCCAATATCACGCTTGTTTGGGATAATGGCCAGAGCCGCTACGAAGGAAAGATAAGTGCGGATGGGACTTCGATTGATGGTCTGTACACTTCGGGTGTATTTTCATTTCCTCTCAAAATTCAACGCACAAACAAAGATACCGCGTGGAAGACAGACGTGGGCAACCACCGTGTGCTGTTTATAACTGTAGATAGTAACGTTAAGTTGGAGGTATTGGATTGGGGCGGCTCCGGCAAGGCGTTAATCCTGTTGGCAGGTATGAACCAGGATGCTCACACATTTGACTACTTTGCACCTAAACTTGTTGCTGCCGGCTATCATGTATACGGAATTACCAGGCGCGGAATCGGTGAATCCAGCATCCCTCTTTCTGGATATTCAGCCGATCAGTTGGGCGATGACGTGCTTGCCGTCATAGAGGCACTCGATCTTAAAAGCCCGGTGCTTGTGGGACACTCCCTTGGAGGTTCGGAAATGAGTTCGATAGGATCACGGTATCCTAAAAAGGTCGCCGGACTGATCTACCTCGACGCCGCTTACATTTACGCTTACTGTGATAACTCGCTTTCTGAGTTTTTTTCGGCGGTGCAGAAATACAGCTTGGAGAAGTTGAAAGAGGCTGAGGTTCCGACTCCGATGTTGCTGATTCCTACCGGCTGGCAGAAGTATACAGATATCAAACCACCTATTCTTGCCATCTATGCTGAGAAATCAGTCGAAGGCAACGAAAAAATCATCGAAGCGATCCAAAGGAATATTCCGTCGGCTAAGATCGTCATATTGCCAAACGCAGAACACAATGTTTATCGATCAAATGAAGCCGAGGTACTGAGCGAAATTGAGGCTTTCCTCGGCCGCTTGCCCTAAAGCTTACCGGCATTGTCAGCGGTCCTATAGGTTTTACCGGTGGAGCGGAAGTGCGTAATGATCCATAAGTCCTAGTGTCACGTCTCGATGGATTGCAATGGCGCACGGTTCTAAGCAGAATCCGTGATGAAAGTAGCCATCCGACGACAGCAATATCCCCAGAAAAGCCGAATAGCCGTAAGGGCAACAAGTTTCCTTTGACACTCACACCTTTGTAGTCCCGCTGGGAGACTCTGTGGAAGCGTCTCCGTTTCTTTCTCGTCTCAGGAAAAGGGGATTAATTTCAGATCAGAGATGTCGCAATGTACGATTCGCCGTTAATTCGGAATGATTTAATTGTCGTCAAAGGTCACTCGGATAATGCTTTTTCCTACTTAATTAAATCCAACAAAATAATAAAACGAAATAGGTCGGATGGAAGTGTTCGCTGTAATAAGCCAGGACTTAAAATTTGCTACTGATTAATTTGCCGATTCAAGGATGCCTGTTTTCACTCCGCTATCACTCATTCCTTACCCGCCAGATCAGCAACAGCATCGCCAAATAAAAGGTTTCAGGAATAAGGAATTCACACCAAGGTCTGATGATGCTAAAATTTATACAAGTATCACAAGACAGTCGAATCTTTTTTACTCCCCTAACAGTATAGCATTCCGGGAAAGGAGCGAAACATATGGCTAAAATAAAACCAGGATGGCAGATTAAAGGGATCTATAATGAGTCATGTGCCTCACAGGGACATTGCCCATATTATTTCGGAAGGCCAAGGGATGGTGGATGCAGATATTTCATGGTCTTCAGAATTAAGGAGGGGAAAGTTAATGATGTTGACCTGTCCGGTATCACCGCGATCTATCAGGGTGATCTGCCTCACGCTAATTTCCAGGAAGTGCTGGAAAGAGGATCGAACGGAGGCATCTACATTAGCGATAACGCTACGCCTGAGCAACGCGAGGTACTCGATACATTCGCAGTCAACAACCTCGGTGGTGTACTTATGAAGAATAATTTCGGTATCA
>DKBB01000096.1 GCA_002451015.1 Acidobacteria bacterium UBA6911 | reverse complement strand
TGGTATAACGAGCTGGTAATCCGCACGGAGCTGGCCGATTACGCCCCGGTCCGCGGCTGCATGATCGTCCGGCCTTACGGCTGGGCGCTGTGGGAGAACATCCAGCAGGCACTGGATAGGCGTTTCAAGGCGACGGGACATGTGAATGCCGCTTTCCCGCTGCTGATTCCCCGAAGCTTCATAGACAAGGAGCAGTCTCACGTCGAAGGCTTTTCGCCGGAACTGGCAGTGGTAACCCATGGCGGAGGCGAAGAACTTGAAGAACCGCTGGTTGTGCGGCCGACCTCGGAAACCATCGTAGGGCACGCCTATTCCAAGTGGATCCAGTCCTACCGGGACCTGCCTCTGNNTTCCTGAGAACGACCGAGTTTTTCTGGCAGGAGGGCCATACGGCGCATGCCACCCTCAAGGAAGCCGACATTGAAACCCGACAGATGCTCGATATTTACCAGGACTTTGCCGTCAACGACGCCGCGGTGCCCGTAATCCAAGGGCTGAAATCGGAATCCGAGCGGTTTGCTGGCGCGGATCAGACTTTTTCGATCGAAGCGCTGATGGGGGACGGAAAAGCTCTGCAATCCGGCACGTCCCACAACCTGGGGCAAAATTTCGCCAAGGCTTTCGATATTCGTTATCTGGATCAGAACGGGGAGTTGCAGTATTGCTGGACAACCTCCTGGGGATTATCCACCCGTTTTATCGGCGCTATCATCATGGTGCATGGCGACGATCAGGGATTGATTCTGCCACCCCGGCTGGCGCCGTACCAGGCTGTCATTGTTCCGATTTTCAAGACGGATGAAGAGCGGACCAGGGTCATGCTGGCAGCCCGTAGAATCCGGTCGGAACTGGTTTCGTCGGATTTCCGTGTTGTCCTGGATGAACGCGAGGGTATGAGCCCCGGTTTCAAATTCAACGACTGGGAGATGCGGGGAGTGCCGTTGCGGATTGAAATCGGCCCGAAGGATGTTGCAAAAGAAACAGTGGTCCTTGCCCGCCGCGATATGCCGGGCAGGGAAGGGAAGTCTTTTGTTCCGCAGGCAGGTCTGCCGGATGCGGTAAGACAGGCACTGAATTCCATCCAGGGCGCGCTATACGAGCGGGCGCTCAAATTTCGGCAAGACAATACGCTGGTCCCTGAGGATTACGCTGCGTTTAAAAGTGCTGTTGGGAAGGGCTTTGCCTATTCATACTGGTGCGGTAGTGCTCAGTGTGAAAAAAGCATCAAGGAGGATACCAAAGCGACCCTGCGCTGCATCCCTCTCGAACAGGCCGGGGAAAAGGGGGCTTGTATTTATTGCGGCCAGCCGGCCGAAGAAAAGGCTTACTTCGCCAAAGCCTACTAACTAGCAATAGGTGCCAAATAAAATAAATGGTGACAGGCTAGAATTTCACTAATTTCCAAGTGACTGAACGTAATAGTTTTGCCTTGGAAGAAATTAGTGAAATTCTAGCCTGTCACCATTTATTACATACCCATGCCGCGTCTGAATTCCTCGGCGGAAGTAAAGTTCATAAAAGGGTTTGTTTCCTTCTGCTCCCCGATAGTCGACCTTTTTCGACTTCCGTAATGGTGTCCCGGATATAAAATCGTCGAATCATCCAGAGTCCGTAACTTTCGGTTCAGGCTGTGCCACATCTTTCCCACGTCCCCCCCGGGCATGTCGACGCGCCCGCAGGCATCAACGAACAGGGTGTCACCTGAAAAAAGGTTTCCTTCGATCAGGAAACACTGCGATCCCGGAGTATGCCCGGGCGTGTGCAGAAACTGAACGGTAAGATTGCCTATCCCGGCTGTGTCCCCATCCTCCACAATCATGAAATTTTCAGAACGGCTTTCCATGAATAAGGTGGGGATTCCGGTCGCATCCCCACATTCCTTCATATATGCCACTTCATTGCGATTCAGATAAATGATGGCGTTCGTATCTTTCAGCAACTGTTCCAGCCCGTTCATATGGTCGGGGTGCGCGTGGGTCATCAGAATATGTTTGATTTCAAGTCCCGAATCTTCTGCAAGCTTAAGTATAGCCGGGATATCCCACGCCGGGTCGACTACGGCGGATTCTTTTGTTTCGGAGCATCCGATCAGATAAATGAAATTCATCATTGGTCCGATAATTTCCTGTTTCAGTATCATCCTGTTTGAATTCATTCAATCCTCCAGATTAAGTATAAGGGGAATTCGAATGATGCCGGAATTTAAATCCGGAGTCTAACCAGAATTGTCTTTCGACCTTTAAAGGTAGCGGTTGCCAGGGATTTCCGCATTCGGCACATTCCGAAATGCCCAGGCGATGAAAAGGCTTCCGGCGCTTTTGGGGAAAACTTCTGTTGATATTTTATCCTTCCGGATATTCCGCTAGAATAATGCTAACGATACATCCCCTGGCAATGGAGGACATTTCAGCGGGTTCACGGGATTGAATCGGAGGGTTTATGGGTCGAATCCTGTGCGTCATACTTTTTTTCTTATACGGTTCAGCGGTTCAGGCTGACGAAATTGCGGATAAAAATGAATCTTCAATAGCCCCGTTTCCCCTGGATGCCTCAAGGGAGTTGTTGGAAGTCTGGCTTCGCTTCCATGAAGAAGGGCTGTGCCTGGAAATCGATCCCGTTTTCGTGTCCGATGAAACAAGCGTGCAGGTATGGAGCCTGGTAGAAGACGAGAAAAGCTATAAAAAGTTTTTGAGGATATTGCGGCCGCTTTCACAATCCGGGCGTTTGGAGGTCTTTGCCGCAGAAGCCGTTTCCCCGGAAGATTCCGATGAAAATGGGGCGCCGGCAAGTCTTTGGGAAAATGATGAACTGCGTAAATTCTACAGTGTCCCCAGACGTAGATCAGATCCTGAATTATCGTATGATTGGCCTTTGGGCGTGGTAACGCAGGAGGATATTTTTATGCAGCGCATGATTATTTTCTCCAGGCAAACCATCGAAAGAGGTGAAAACCTCGAGCGCCTTGCGAAGGATCTGCCCGTTCTGACCCGTATCGCGAGAGATCCCGCCTTTGATGCCGACCTAAGATTGCTGGCATATGAAGTTTGTCTGGAACATACCCGAAGCCTGGAAAAACAAACGGATAAACTGCACAAGAACCTGAAACTGGCGATTCCGAAGGGAAAAGAGAGGCAGGAGGTTCCATTGCAGGATATTAGAAGCAGTAATGAGGATGCTTCCCCCCTGGAACTTGCCGTCCGGATTTCCGAGAAGGCACAAAATATCTCTCGGCAGGTTTATTCTTTTATATACCCGGATTCTCACACTGTAGGATTGGACGAACTTCGGAATCCCGGCCTTCTCAACTCGCTGCTAATTTTGCAGGAACTGAGTGAAATTTATATGCGAAAGATGAGCCAGGAAATCGCGGGGTTTTGACTCTGTATGTCTTCCGGACCGGGAACCTGAAGGGGAACCTGAATTTTCCAACTTCAATCTTTTGTAATATCCCCATTGCCAATTTGATAGCGAAGTTTGAGAATGGGAACGTGCGGTGTGCACCTGTGCTTCATTGAGAAGAGGCGTTGTAAAATATGACCGAACAGACAGTCTGGATTGAGAATTTGTCAAAATTCGAAACGATAGACGCGCTTTACAGGTCCGATTTTTATTCCATCAACAGGGGCCGGATTCTTACCTATCTTCAAAAACCGCACCTTTTTTTCAATGATGCGGCTGCACCCCGTCTGAATTCTTTTCTCCGTGTTGTGCAATGGAATATCGAGAAGGGAAAACGTTTCGATTCCATCCTGGATCTATTAGGTAACAACGAGATATTGAAATATGCCGATGTCATCATTCTTAATGAAGCGGATTACGGGATGAATCGCTCTCAAAACAGGCACGTGGCCCGGGAACTTGCCGAGCGATTGGGATTTCATATGGTTTTCGGGCCGGCGCATTTCGAGTTGACCAAGGGAACCGAAGAGGACCTGGCCCTTGAAGGAGAAAACCATGAGAGCCTGCAGGGAAATGCCGTTTTGTCCCGATACCCGTTCATGGAGACCGTAATAATGCCGCTTCCGGTAACATTCGAACCCTATGAGTTCGAGGAAAAGCGTTTCGGAAGGCGGTGTTGCCTGTGGGTGAAACTTCAACTGCGACAGTCCTTTATCTGGATCGGTTCTGTGCATCTGGAGTTGAGGAATACTCCCCGTTGCCGGGCTGTGCAGGTCCGCCACATAATGGAGAATCTTCCGGGCGAAGACCGTGAGGCTTATCTTATAGGCGGAGATCTGAATACGAACAGCTTCAGAAGGGGGACGGCCTGGAGGACGATACTCTCGATTTTACGAATCCTGTTTCATCCGGCCGCCAAAGTGAAGGAGCAGTTGATTCATCCTGAAAAGGGACTGGAACCTCTTTTCCAGGTTTTAAAAGAGAAGGGCTTCTCCTGGAATAACCTGAATTCGAACCAAGAGACCGCCCGAACCGATATTAATACGCTTGAAGAGTCCGGAATGCTGCCCGAATTCCTAATGCGAACTGTAAATAAGAGACTGAAACCCTATAATGGGTATCTGTGCTTTAAACTGGACTGGTTTCTGGGTAAAAACATCCGGGCTTTAAGCGGGGGGCAGAAGAAGGACGCCGGCACGGGAATAAATTCGATTGAAGCCGGAAACTTGAATAAAAAAAACTACGGGCCCGAGAGAACATCCGACCATGTGCCGATTTATGTAGATCTGGATCTTCAGTAGGCACAAGACTTTTGAATGATATTGAAATTTCAGGCAATGGCGGCGAAGCCTGTAGCGACAGTTCGCGATCTATGCTACGGTTAAGTCAGATGGATAGACGGCAATTCGGGCAATAATATCCCTTGTGACAATATTTCGAAAGTAATTTCCTTATGACGACTCAAAACGACAGATTCATAAAAGCCTGCAGGAAGGAAAGTACGGATTGCACCCCTGTCTGGTTTATGCGCCAGGCCGGTCGGTACATGAAGGCTTATCAGGTGATACGAAAGAAATACAGCCTGATGGAAATGTTTAAAAATCCCGACCTTGTTGCGGAAGTCACCCTTCAGCCGGTGAATGCATTTTCGATCGATGCCGCGATTATATTTGCGGATATTCTTCTGCCGCTGGAAGGGATGGGTGTGGGCATCGAGTTTCCGCCGTCCGGCGGTCCCGTGATGCACAATCCTGTTCGGAAACCAGCCGATGTCGAATCCCTGCGGATCGCCGATCCTGCCGAAGACCTGGATTATGTACTGCAAGGCCTGCGTATGGTGCGTTCGGAAATCGACGGCAAAATCCCGTTGATCGGATTTGCTGGGGCTCCGTTCACACTGGCCAGCTATGCCATCGAGGGCGGCTCTTCATCCAATTACCTTATTGCAAAAAATTTCATGTACCGGAATCCGGACGCCTGGCACCTTCTTATGGAGAAGCTGAGCAGGACCGTTCTTAATTTTCTGAAAGCCCAGGTCGAGGCCGGCGCTCAGGTGGTTCAAATTTTCGATTCATGGGCAGGATGCCTGAGTCCTGCGGATTATCGGGATTATGTTTTCCCGCATATGAAGAAAATATTTGCGGAATTGAAGGAGGCAAATATCCCTTCAATAAATTTCGGAACGGGCACCGCGGGATTGCTTCCAATAATCGCAGAAGCGGGTGGGGATGTTATTGGTGTGGACTGGCGGATTCCACTGGATCAAGCGTGGAATATTATCGGGAAAGGCGCCGGAATTCAGGGGAACCTGGACCCGGTTACGTTGATGGCTCCCCGGGATTTTATGGAACAAAGGACTGCGGAGATCCTGGATAAAGCTGCCGGGAGGTCGGGTCATATATTTAACCTGGGGCACGGCATTCTGCCTTCCACTGCCGAGGATTCAGTTAAATCTCTGGCGGATTATGTGCACGAATACTCGGCTACTCTCATTTCTCAAAAATCCATTTAGCCAGGCGGCGTACATAGGCTGGGTTCTTAGGAAGGACCCATCGGCATAGAGTAGTCGGGCACTGAGAATCAGTCAAAAACAACCGTCTGTAAAGTGCTGATCTCAATCGTTTTTCCGCAGCGTGGATTCTTGCAGCGCAGTTTGTCGTCCAATCGGATTCTATAATTGCGCGCCTTGGCGAACCTTGCCCGGTCTCGTTCATCCGATCCCGGCGGCAAGTGGGCCTTTTTTGTACGGCGTCTCCATTTTATTGGATATTCCTGTGTAGTCCGGCATTTCGGGCAGTATATCTCTACCGGAACAATCTCGTCTTTTTCGTTAAAAAAATCCCGTTCTTCCATAGACCNNCCCCCTTCCCGAGCGTTTCAGGCAACACATCATGCGTTCCGAAAAGCTGTTCGAACGTTTCATTGCCAATATTCCCGGCATTTTGCGTAACGGACGGCTGCCCCTGAAAATTTATCGGGAAGACAACATTAATTTGTGATAAATAATTAAAACTTATGGAGTTCTTACGAAGAATCTTTTCAGGCGACGATGGCCCTTCCGGAAAACAGATACAGAGGGCCATGAAGCAGGTAACCCAGATTCACGGGGAGGCTGCTACGCGGGTCGCAGCAATGGAACGCCTGGCGTCATGGAAAACACCTGAAGCCGTCGCTGCTCTCCTGCGCCGATTCACCATACAAACCCCTCAGGCGAGTATGGATCTGGAAGAAAAACAGTATACGGTTCGCCTACTGGCAGAGATGGGAAAGGTAGCAATCGATCCGATTCTGAAATTCATCCGTTCGGAACCGGATGTCACTTTCCCGGTTCAGGCCTTGAGCAAAATTCTGTCTCCTGATGAGTTCCGGGAATGCCTGATGGAACTTCTGGCGGACTTTTCAACCGGATATACCCGCTGGCCTGAAGCCAAAACAGTCCTGATTGCGAATTTGCCCGATGACGCCCATATGGAGGTTTTCGATACGGTTACAAATTTTCTTGAGGACGAGGATGACAATGTGTGTATCGCCGCGATCGATTATCTGGTCAGTAGCGAGGATGAGTCGATTCGCGAGCAGCTTCTGCAGATTTTCTTTGATTCGGAAGACCGTCCAAGGGTACGGGGGCGTATTCTGGACCACTTCCTTGAGAAAGAGTGGCCGGTAAAAGGGTATCGGAAGAGGATGGAAGAGGCGGTTGCACTGCCTTTCTATCTGACTTCCAAAGGCATCATAAAGAGGAAAACCGGTTAGACTCCCACCGTTGATTGCGGACCGCGGATTATTAGTATTCCCCGATAAACTTTTCTACAGCCTGGTTGAAGGCCTGGGGTTTGTCCAAAAAAATGGCGTGACCGGCATCTTCGATTATATTCAGCTCCGATCTCGAAATCTTTGTTTGCATATATTCTCCGAGGGCTTGGTTTTCCTGAGTCGTTATTATCAGGGTCGGGACGGATATGCGTTCCAGGGCGGCTGTCCTGTCTCCGGTAGCCAGATCAAAGAGAAGGGCTACGGCGGCTCCAACAGGTGTTTTCAGGGAACTCTTGTTCAGATCCTTGATCAGGGACGCCGGCTGGGGCTGTTTGAATAATCCCTTGATGAACTCTTCCGTGAATTTTTTCCGGTCTTGTTGGATTTTGAGGAAATTCGCCCTCGCTCGAGACAGGGTTTCTGCGCCGGGATAATCATCTTTTTTTAAAGCGGCCGGGTAATCGTCCACCAGAATGATTTTATTGGGTCTGATGGAGTCGGGGCTGGAGATATACTCCAGCAAGGTTGTGATTCCGGAGGACCAGCCAACCAGGAACGAGTGCTCGGCTTTCAGGCTCAGGAGCAGTTCGTATAAATCGGCGGCATGCTGCTGATAGGTATTCCCTGTTTCGGTTTTTGTGGTCTCGCCCTGGCTTCTTGGATCGAAGGCGATCACGCGGAATCCTCTCGCCGTAAAATACGGGAACTGCTCTTCCCATACTTCTGCAGGCAAGGTCCATCCTGCCAGGAAAACGATAATTTTATCGCCCGTACCGGCTTCCAGGTAATGGACCTTGATGTCGCCGACTTTTATTTTTTGGGACTTCCATCGGCTGTCCGCTTCGGCGTTAGCAGGAAAAAACATATTCAGGATAAAAATGCCTGTTAGTACCCATCCTGCTTTGTGAATCATATGCGCCCTCCTCCCGGCAATTGTGGAACCTTATAATATTTGTAACAGGATTTGCCCTTTTTATCAAAGCGGTGATCGAACAATTCCGTATCCGGAGGATATTGTAAAGCACACCGGCAACCCTGCTTTGGGAAAATAAGGATCCTTAATACTTTTNNCGTTAGCCCTTGCCTGCCCGGCCGGTATCCAATACAATAAACATTCGTTTGATTATAGAAAGACGGCGCCGTACCCAAGTGGCTAAGAGAGGGGGCTGCAAAACCTCGATGCAGCGGTTCGAGTTCGCTCGGCGCCTCCATATATGCAAACCTGTTTTTTCCCACATGCAACCTGTTAAGTTAAACGGTTTTTCGCTTTATAGCTACGGGTGCCCCGCCGGTTGGGAGTTCTCCCTGGCCGAATTTTAGCAGGATCCGAGTTCTGATTTGGGTGAAGTGGGGCACGTTGCGGGAAGTATGACGGCAAAATATAGAAATTCCGTTTCAAATGAGATTCGGAACGTTCGTTAAATGTATTTTGGAAATGTGGGTTAAATGTAACAAGAAGCTTGATAGGACGTAATTAAAAGCGAAACTGGAATGTACCGAAGTTGATTGCCCGGATTGACCGGGAACAGGTTAACAGGAGAGATAGCAATCTATTATGGCTCGATCTATTCTAACAGTTATTTTTTCCGCCTTGTTCTTATTTCCCTACGCCGTCCAGGCGCAGCAGCCCGACAAATATAAGAGCTTCAACCGATTTACAGGCGCTGTGCCGCACATCGATTTTTTTGCTTCCAAGCGCCAATCCATTACACCTTACGTAAAGCCGGCTGAAGAAACGATCGGGAAGCTTCAAGCTCTTTTAGGGAACACACTGCCCAAAGGAGCAATCTTTGTCTGTTCCTCCCTGGAACAGAAGGATTCCATATATGAGCCGATCATTCTGAAAATGGGGTACAAATGGACTCTGTCTATTGAAACGCCGGAAGTAATGGCCGAGGAAATGATGGCGCGGATCAAATCCAGGATGGGGGATGAGGTGCCGGCTGAAATCATGGATAGAATCAAAAGCAGGACGCCGGACATGGTGTCTTCCGCCGAAGGAAGAATGGCGAACGAAACAGTCCGTAAGATAGCCTATGCCGTTATCCAGACCAATTTTGCCAAAGACCTGCGGTATCGATCCTCCCGCTTGAATGATATGGGGAAGAGCCCATTGCCGGACTGGTTGGATATCGGTATCGGAACGTACGTGACGGGAAATGATCCTAACCTGAATTATCTCCAGGAGAATATGGAACAAACATTCCCACTGGAAGATATTCTTACCATGTCCCGCCCTTTCGTGGCTTCTACGTTTCTACAGACAGAAAACAGTGGAAGCAGCGATGGTATGTTCGGTTCCAGAGGGGGGCGCAGCGGTATGAATGGAGGCCAGGGCTTCCCCTCAGGTGGATTTGGCGGAATGGGGCAGGGAGGAGTTCCCCCGTCGGGTGGATTCGGAGGAATGCGTTCCGGAGAGGGACCACCTTCTGGATTCAATGGCGGCGGTCAGGGCTTTCCCGGGGGAAACGGTAGCCCGCAGGGAGGATTTCAGCGGGTTATACCGAAAGATGAGCAGGATCAGATGATATTCGACGGCCAGTCCAGCACCTTTTTCACCTTTCTACTGGAAAAGGTGGGCATCGAAAAGGTTAAGGAACTTATTCAGGCGGTTCAGGAAGATATCGAGGCAAGGGACTTTATTGCCCGTTCGGATATGCTGGGAGACGATTACGGAAAAATTGAGCAGGAGTGGATCGAGTGGGTTGGCAAGCTAAAGCCGCAAAGAGAAACCTTCGGCAGGAAACCCGCCCC
>DKBB01000115.1 GCA_002451015.1 Acidobacteria bacterium UBA6911 | reverse complement strand
GCCGGTTCTTCCATCGCGGTATTCGGCACGGGTTCGGTTGGCATGAATGCGATTCTTGCCGCCTCGCTAAGCGGTTGTGCAAAGATATTTGCGGTGGACATCGTAGAAGAAAAACTCGCCAAGGCTGCTGAATTTGGTGCAACGCATGCCATCAATCCCGGCAAGACCGATCCCGTTAAGGAAATACTGAAGGTGTGCGAAGAAGGGATCGATTATTCGCTGGACTGTACCGGCGCCCCTGCGGTTATCCGTCAGGCGGTTGACGTGCTCGCCCCCGGCGGCACATGCGGATTGATAGGAGCGCCTCCTCCGGGGACGGAAGCCAAGCTGGATGTGCTTCATTTTCTGCCGGGACGACGGGTCATCGGTATAATGGGCGGGGATACCATACCGGAAATTATTTTTCCGGAGTTGATAGATCTATACAGGCAGGATAAATTTCCCTTCGACAGGATGATCCGTTTTTATCCATTGGATGATATTAATGATGCAGTCAGGGATCTGGAGAATGGAAAAACATTGAAAGCGGTCCTGCGACCGTAAAATTCTGTCGTACCCTATGCTCACAGCTTTGGTTGTCGTATTCATTTGACGTAATAAACAGCACGAATGATAGGAGAAAAAGTAGTTTTGCTTGAGGAACAATCATGAAAATAACAAAAATTGTCTGTACCCCGGTCTCTTTGCCGTTCGCGAAACCGATTGTCATGTCTCACGGACCTGTTGTCTGCTCTCATGCGGTTCTGCTCAGACTGCACACAGATGAGGGGATTACCGGTTGCGCCGAGAGCGGCGACACGTCTGTTTTTTACATGGGTGAAAGCCAGAGTTCCATTTTCCATAATGTCAGTCAGCTGTTCGGCCCTCATATACTGCTGGGTGAAGATCCCTTCAATATCGAGAGCATCCTGGCAAAAATGGATAAAGCCGCCAGGATGAATTATCAATCCAAGGCGCTGGTGGACTATGCGTTGCACGACCTGATGGGAAAGGCTCTGGGCGTTCCGGTATATAAGCTTCTCGGAGGAAAATCCAACCCGAAAATAAAGCTGGCATACGTTATGTCCTCAGGCACGCCTGAAGCGGTAGCCGAACAGGCAAAAAAGCTGGTCGCCGCGGGCTATGGCGGCGTAAAGCTGAAGGTCGGCGACAACGTGATTGAAGACGATATAAAAATGGTGGCCGCAGTGCGCAACGCGGTGGGTAAAGACGTCCATATCATCACAGACACCAACGGTGGCTGGAATTACTTTCAGGCGCTGAAATTTTTGCAGCGGGTCCGCGAATATGATCTTTATCTCGCGGAGCAGCCTGTTCCCCGTTGGGATATAGACGGACTGGCCCGGTTGCGTCGTAAGGTCGAAACTCCGATCTTCGCCGATGAATCCGCCAGCGAAATTCACGATCTAATTAAATTGGTAGAGAAAGACGCAGTGGACGGTCTATTCCTGAAAATTCCCAAAGCGGGTGGGATCAGAAAATCGCAACGCTGGGTGGCGACCGCCCAATCCATGGGACTGAACGTTATGTGCGGCTGTATGATCAACTCCGGGTTGGGCGCGGCCGTTGAAGCCCATTTCCTGGCAGCCACTGAGTGGATGGGCAGAATGGAGAATGAATCCATAGGACCGTTGAATCTGCATGACTTGATTGATACGACCGGCCCCGCTATCAAGGATGACCTGGGCATGACAATGCCCCGCTACGAAAAAGGATATCTCTACCCGCCCGAAGGACCGGGACTGGGTATCGAGCTCAATGAAGAAGCAGTGGAAAAATACGCTACTCCCGGAAAATCGCCGGTCGTTCTCACTCTTTAAATCAAAGATCGAATCCGGCCGGTTCTATAGTTCTCAGTGGTCTGGGCTTGCTCCGGGTTCCCCTATTTACTGTGTGTTTCCGGTCAGCGTCCAACTGCGGCTTGAAAATTATAGTGGTCGCCCATGATGCTAAAGTTCTAAAGATCATCGGTATTGAAATCTGCCGATAAGTGCCTTGGCACCTAATTTGGGGGATTGAGGGGGGATTGGGGGATGACAAGGAGAAGGACCATCAGCGCCCCCGCTCCTTGTCTGTAGATTGTCATCTACATGCTCTGTTATTGGAACATCCGGTGTCGAAACAGTCCGTGAAACCATCACCATCGTTGTCCAATCCGTCGGAACAGGTTCTACCCTTTCCTTCTTTGCCTCTTGTAGTGCTCTCGTTGCCTGTAGCGATCTTACAGCCTTTCCCTTTCGTCCTGTCCTTACCGCTGCAGTCCTGGTCGATACCATCGTTGCAAATGTCCACTGCTCCCGGGAAGATATCAAAATCGTTGTCATTGCAGTCCGCCGGACCGCAATCTCCACCGTTCGATGAAAATCCGTCCCCGTCGCCGTCGGTGCATGTGATGACTCCGCATGCCCTGTCCTGCATGTCTATCGCGTTGTTGCAATCATTGTCTTTGCCGTCATTACAGAATTCAATTTCACCTGGATTTATCATCGGATCCTTGTCGTTGCAGTCCACCGCAGTTCCGCATCCGTTCGCGGCATAAAATCCATCTCCATCAGCATCGGTGCAGCCTGATCCCGAACATGAAGAATCGTTCGGGCAAAAGGAACAGAGATCACCCGCCAGATAGGCATTCATTTCAGGGGTTCTCGCCTTATAATCACCCGAGAGATGACATAGGGAGCATTCGCTCGAAAAGGGGTTGGAGTCCAGACAGAAACTATCCACTACATCACCATATTTGGTTCTGGTAAAACTGTCATTGACGGAAACAGCAGCAAGTATGATTAATAGACCTACAGATACATATACCAATTTTCTCATCATTCCCTCCTGGTTCGTTAAATGGCCGGCCGGTGTTTGGCGAAATTGATTTGCCTCCCCTTACATCCGGTAACAACATTTCTGCTGTTTCCTCCCGACCATCAAAAATCCTGATCAAGTCGAGGGCATTATAGGCGGCTTAAACGGGAAGGGATGTGACTGCTCTCACAGGTGAAAGAAAAGGATAAAAAAATTATGAACGGGCGCTTCATTATCGATCTTGACTTGGGAGCGGCTGTCATAATGCCGGGAAATACTTACCAGACGACCGGCCCAAATCCGGATTATGCGGCAGGGGCCCTGGTTGGTATTTTTCGAAAAGGTGCCAAACAAACCTGTTGCCTGAAAGCGCGACCGTGGAAGTTTGAGCTATGGTTCAAAAACAATGAGCCCTGCGATTTACTGATTGTCGGTATCAATTGTCCTTTCTTCCTTCTACCCTTCTGCATATAATTAACCAAGTTTTAACTAAATTCATAAAGCCTGACAGATACACGATTTTCCGGGAGGGAGGTTTGCTCATGATCGGGAATAAGATGGGTCTATACAAATATCTTTCCGCCTTTGAAAACGGCGGTATAGGTGAAATATGAAAAACAAGCGATTGTATGCTGCATCCGCAGCATTGATTGTTTTGGCGGTCTTTTCGACGACCGGTCTTACGGAAGAGAATCCGCACCTGCTTTCGGTAGAGCAGAAGAGAGATTTCCTTATCAACGCCAAGGTGGTTCGAGCAAAGAGAACGGGTGAAGGGATCACAAATCCGTATACCCTGACTCTTTCCGACGGCAAAATAACCCATGACGCTTCATTCCAGTCGGTCAACGAACGAAGAAATTTTAAGCGGTTAAGCCGCGGCGTCGAAATCAATTTTGTGGATTCCTATCTATACAATCTAGCCGCCTACGAACTTGCCAAGCTTCTCGGCCTGGAGGATATGCTGCCTGTCACGGTCGAAAGAAAGTGGGATGGCAAAACAGGATCCCTGACCTGGTGGCTCCCGGTAATGATGAGTGAAGGGGAGCGAATGGAAAAAGATATTCATCCGCCGGATATCCAGAGGTGGGACAATTCTATGCACAAGGTGCGGGTCTTCGCCGAACTGATCTACGATACGGATCGCAACAATCCCGGGAATATTCTCATAGGCAACGACTGGGAGTTGTACATGGTGGATTTCACGCGAGCTTTCCGGCTGTACTATGACCTCCGGAGTCCCGACAACCTTGTTCAGTGCAGCCGTGAGTTGCTCGAAAAACTTCGTGTGCTCGACAGCGAAAAGCTGTCCGCCGAAGCGGGGGGGTATCTCACCGACCTGGAAGTAGAGGGAGTGATGATGCGCCGGGACAAAATCTTGGCTCATTTCGAGAAGCTCATAGCCGAGGAAGGCGAGTCTGCTGTGCTTTACTGAACCGCGTCGAGTTCAATATTCTATCTGTAACGGCGACAGATGGAATCTGAATCCGGAAACGTTCTCATATAACCCTGTGCGACGAAGAAGTGGGAAGCGCGATATTCCTCTCCGCCGCAAAGCCCTCCTGCGGAAAATGAACCTGGCGCCGTAGAACTGCCCACTGTCGACCAGGGCTGTTAGGTATTCTAATGGAAGTGTGCGCTGTAAGGACTTAGAAATCGATCCCACTGTTGGTAGTATGAATCGTCTCTTGTTGTGGAAGCCTTGAAATAGTGCGACGCCGGGTGAGCGGGGTTTCCGTGCACCAAAGCGTCGCACTACTGTGAAACGAAACAACCTGGTCTTCCGGTCGAATCAGAAGCGGGCGACGATGCCGCCGCCCATCTCGAATTGATGGGAGTACTGGCTGTTGCCTACGTACCAGCAGGCCCAGGGGTACCAGGGATCGCACCAAATGCCGCCGCCGGTTTCAGTGATATATGTGGGCGTCCAGCGGACACCTCCCCTGAANNGTAAAGATCCCATGGAAATTATTGACATCCAGATCGGCGAAGTCCCGGTCCGGCGCTTGCCGGGCACCGGCCCTGAGTTTGCTTTCCTGGCGGCCCCAGTTGAAGCCGATTGAGAAGCCTTCCGATAAAAAGACATCACCCTGAATATCGTAGGAAAAGCCGCTTTTAGGAGTAAGTCGATCATATACGATGTTTTCATATACGACGGGATTGACGTCAATTCCATTACTGAAGGAGTAGCCGACGGTTCCACTGATTTCGATACGCTTTTCCTGGGCCAGGGCGTATGGTGAAACAACGATTAAACAAAACGCGATAAAAATCGGAAGCATTCTGCGCATAGGTATCTCCTTTTGAAGTTCTTTGAACTTACGGTTGAGGCTCTCGTAATTTAAGGAAGTTTTATTTTTTAATGCCATCGCCAATACAAGAGTTTCAATGTAACCTGTTCCTTGTATTTTATCTTATATTTGAACGGGATCAATAAAAAGATACAGGCATCTTGGCGACTGCAGCCGCCAGGCTGGAATACGACGACGAAATCACCCGGAAAAACCGCTACTGTACAGTGTAAAATTGTGGATTGATTGGAGTATTGTGAGACCATCGCAAGGCTTCCATGGTCCAGCGTGCCATAAAGGTGCCCCCGCGTCCCTCCCGGGAGTAATGGATGGTATAGCATTGCGGAAGCGTCAAACCGTCAATTTCCAGGAAATCGCTATACTCTTCCGTCAGCACATAATACGTTTCTGTATCCAATGAATCTGTAAGTACATCATCAAGTATCGGTTCAATGGCTCCGCGTTGTGTGAAATGGACTTTATACTCTGTCTTCACATGGCGAAATGTTTCCAAATCAAAATACAGTTTGACCTTAATCTCACCCATGTCTTTTGGGGGACTGTACTCAAGTTCGTGTAATTCGCGACCATCCACTTTTCTTTTCCTGTACTTCATCCCGGCGCGGTTCTGGTCAGTGTTCAGCAGGGGCCAGTTAACCGACAAAACTCCACCCATGAGCCCCTGTTTTATGATTCCGTCATTGCGATTCAAAAAGTCTCCCAGCGGCGACCTGCGACCCGGACTGATGTAGCTGACGGTTACATTCTTGCCGTCGAAAGCAAAATGCTCGCCAGGGTAATCCAGTGCCGGGTATTTATAAAAAATTCCCTGTTTCTGTTTTTCCGAGACGAACTCGTATTGACCCACCAGAAGGCCGACGTTGCCCAGAATAAACTCAATGGAAGCGTTGCCGGTGAAGGCCCGTGATTTTATACCGGCCAGGGTTTCCGGGTTTCCGATCGACTTGAGGTGTTCAGCGATTAGTTCCTCGGGCGTCAGTTTTTTATCCTTTGCAAAACTTCTTCCGGGCAGGACAGCGGCGAAACACAAACACAGGATGACCGGCCATACTGACGGACGTATATTTATTAGCATCAGTTTCACCTTATGATTTGTAAACTCTGCATGATGCCTTCCACGGCAGCACTCACGATATTGCTGAAATTTAATTCTTAGGAAGATATTTCATTATTTCAATAAAGATTTAGATGATTCAGGCGAAAACAACGTTCAATATTTTATGGGATCGTCGGCTCGATCCGGTCCCTGTTTTTATCGGCAATATTGAAAGACCGTCCCCTGCATGGATTTGCCGATTTTGTTCTGTTTGTTTCGATGGCTGATACGGTGAGGTGAGAATCGCCGCCCCGGTGCTGAAAGATCCGGGGCGGCGGGATTGGCTAGTAGGAATCAAGCTCTCGAATTAGAACTTGAACCGGGCGACGATCTGTCCGGTGCGCTGACCGCCGGCATTGATCGCATTTATACGACCGAAGCCGACAACCGTCTCTCCGTTATCACCTTTAATTTGCGGAATGGTCGCGTTGTTGCTGTTGAAATCTACTCCCGGATTGGGTATCTGAACCCGGTTGAACACGTTCATCAATTCGATGCGGACTGATAGTTCCATGCCCTCCCGGACCGAGAAACTCCGTCCCAGGCTCATGTTCTCGACCGGACGGCGCCGATACCTGTAATCATCGTAGTACGGGGCCCCGGTGCCGTATTGCCCGTCCGCGGGAGCC
>DKBB01000306.1 GCA_002451015.1 Acidobacteria bacterium UBA6911 | reverse complement strand
CCAGCCTTTGGCTGGGGCCCCAGCCAAAGGCTGGGGATTCTGGCTTCTTCCCTTAAAATAGTGACTATGTCTTGCCCCGTTAAAATCAGTCCAGATCTCGGGGAAAAGACCGGATGTCTACCAGCTTTTTCTCCAGGAGGATCCATAGTAGGGCTAATTAAGGTATCATAATAATTTGAAGGGATCATTTGCAGTTGTTGTCGGGAATACAGTGCGCGGATCACAGTGACAGTCCACTAGGTGCAGGCGATCCCGAACGAAGTGAATTACTGTTTTTATATTCAGATCGAGTTTTTATCATGAGGGGACAACTGCAATTCATCTACATGATTCAGCCCAGACGATTGGGATTGCTCACTGAGGGTCCGACACCTGAAGAGGAAAATATCATCGGTCGCCACTTCGCGTACCTTGAGGATCTGGCTGAGAAAGGCGTAGTACTCCTTGCGGGTCGCACGCAGGATGCCGACGAATCCAGTTTTGGTATCGTAATCTTACAGACTGAATCCGAGCAAGCAGCTCGTGAGATAATGAAAAACGATCCAGCCGTGAATGAAAAATTGATGTCAGCCAGGCTACATCCTTATCGCATTGCGATACCTGTCTCATAGGCGATTGAAGGGATCTACGGCCAAATGGCATTGAGGATTCCTAAACGACACCCGGAATGCCACCTTTGAATCCACCGGCGTCTGTTGATTCAGCTCTTTAAAAAATACATTACAGCGGATACCAAGATGAAAATCATCAGGAGCACAAACTCCCAGGGAATGCTTACGGTAAAAATGCTTCTGCGTTTTCCTGGTTCTTTTCTCGTTATCCAGAACGACATATTGCCTTCGGTCCTAAGTTAAAAAGCGGGCAACTCCCGTGCCAGGAGAGAAACTCTCGCCCCGAATTCATTAAAGGTTTCTAATATGCGTTTAGAGTGTTCATCGGGGCTTAGAAAAACCCTCCTCCAAAAACAGGCCAGGAATCGGGACAATCAACCAACTGGCACTCGTCTTCAAACCGGTTCATGACGATGTTGATACATGTAATTGGCAATAACGGGATAGCTTTAGTTTTCTTGTTCTTCAGAACTATCCGTACTGCCAACCGTTCTTTCCACTTCAATAGTACAATCGTTCAATACCGCCACCAATGCACCGATGGCAGCCAGGATTGGAGCCAAGACAGCGCCTACCACACCGGCCGTAAGAGGAAATTCTGCCACAATTCTATCACCCTGCTTAATGATCACCCGGCGTACATTTCCCTCGTGAATAACATGTTTCAGCTTTTCCAGTAGCTCGCTTCCCTGGAGTCTGATTGTTTCCCAAATAGTCTTCTCCGGCATACTTTAACCTCATGATTAAACGACATGGCATTTATGATCATCAGCTTTGGGAGCGTGTATAATTTATTATATACAGATGAGTTTGATGGAGGAAGAGAAATTCTATTTTCAGACGGCAATATTGTCAAGGATTCCCCTTCCTCCCTCCACTCCAACTTCATATAATGGCCCCACGTGTCACCAGACATCCAATACACTCGCGCTGACACGCTGCGCGAAAATATCCTGGAGCATTACCGGGTTAGCCTGGAGCGTATGGTCGCAGTGGCCCGCTCAGTCGGTGCCCATGTGATTCTTGTTACACCGGCCTCAAGCCAGAACGACTGCACTCCATTCAAAAGCCAACACACTCCCGGCCTCGACCTACTGATCCCAAAGCGTGTCGAACAGATGCTGGCCCAAGGTAAAGAGGCGATCCAGGAAGAGAACTGGCAAACCGCACTCAACCTGCTCAAAAAAGCTTCTGCGAAGGATCCCAGACATGCGGAACTGCACTATCACCTTGGGCGAACCCTGCTGGAGCTGGATCGTATTGATGAAGCCAAGACAGCATTTCAATTCGCAGTGACGAGGATATTTGTCCTTTACGCGCGTTGACACCAATGCGCGAGATCGTCACCGAGTTTGCCCGGGATCAGGGGGCATGGCTTATAGATTATGTCGACATCCTGGAACGTCGTACGCAGGAAATCAAAGGCTACCCCATTCTTGGTGCAGAGTTTTTCCTTGATCACGTCCATCCAACTATTGAAGGACACAAGATTTTGGCTGTCGCTCTGATCGAAAAGTTGATTGAACAGGGCATCGTACAGCCGGACACCCAATGGAAAGAACAGACTGTGGCCAAAGTTTCGGCCACCATCGAAGGGCGTATCGATAGAGAAACACACGGCGAGGCGTTGGCCAACTTGGCACGTGTTCTCCTTTGGGCCGGGAAATTCGAGGATGCAGCGCGGTCGGCCAAGCGGGTACAGAAGACTATAGGAAATTTTCGGCCCAGGTTGCTTTTGGAAATTCGGTGAAAAGCGGCAGTTTGCAAAATCCACCGTTCCCTTATCCCGAACTGTAGTAAAATTGGAACATAAACTTAAGAAGAATCAACATAATACACGTTACCGGAAGCGGGAACCGGTCTGATACCGGAAGAAATTTCAAAAACCGTTATTTATTTTCCTATTTGCCGCCGGATCGTAGATGCGCTTCCTGGGGAGGAAATTATGAATGAAGACGCACTCAAAAAAGTTGTGGAAACTTTCTTCGTTTGCCGCAAGGACGAACTCGTCGAAATTTTCGGTGAGTTTCTGAACGCGTTGGACGCGGAAAGCTCTCTCTCGCCGGGCGGTTCGATGTCTCGTAACTACGAGACGGCGCAGGCTAATCCAGAGATTCACACACTGCCTGGAAATCTGAAGGATGCCCGCGATGCGGTTTTTCCATATTTCTGGGGAACGGATGAATGGTTTTCGAAACTACACCTGGAGAATGTGAAAGGGCCGGCTAATTACGCGTCGCTTGTTGGGGCGCTGGCCTGTCTGCTTAAGAATCCCAACCTGTGCGTGGACACTTACAGCCAGCGTTCCAATGAGTTGGAGGTTAAGGCGATAACCTCGCTTGCCAATTTGATCTTCTATCACACTGATTCGCCCTGGGGCGTTTTCAACATGGGCGGCACAATCTCGAATCTGTATGGGGGGNNTCGGGATTGTTTCCGAAGCCGCGCATTATTCGAACGCAACGCTGGCCGGATGGCTGGGACTGGGAACGGACAATCTCCTTCACATTCCGACGGACGAAAACATGGCCTTGCGGCTCGACTTTTTGGCTGAGGCGCTGGAAAAAGCATACGCAGAAGAGAAGAAGGTCGCCTTCGTTATCGCGACATTTGGCACGACGGATGCCTTTGGGGTCGACGACATCTCCGGCATTCGCAAAGTCATTCGCGATGAGGCCGGCAAAGCAGGCGTGCCGCCGCCGCAACTGCATGTCGATGCGGCAGTCGGCTGGGTTCTTTGCTTCCTGAACGAATACGATCTGCCCCGCAATCCCTTCGAACTCTCGGCCGAAGTGCTTGCGATCGTCCGGCAGGCCCAGAATCGCGCGCGCGCCCTGCAAGAGGCCGATTCTGTAACCGTGGATTTCCACAAAATGGGCTGGGGACACTACCCGGCAAGCGCCTTCATCGTAAATCGGCGCGATGATCTTCGGTTTCTGACCAGAAACAAGACTGATGTTCCCTATTTCAGTGAGGCGGAATACCGCCATGACCCTGCGTTGTTTACCCTGGAGTGCTCCCGGCCGGCGATTGGACCGTACTCGGTCATGGCAAGCCTGAACGGAATCGGCCTGACAGGCTACCAGATGTTGGTCGCGCACTCCCTTGAAATGGCGGCTCTGGCCCGGAAAGTAATCGACGAATTCGAATACTGCAAGGTCCTGAATCCCGGCAGCATCGGGCCAAGCGTCGTGTGGTGGGTGCTGCCCAAGGGTCGGAACGCCGATGAAATATACCGACGTCTGATCGCGGGAACTCTGCCGGAAGAGGAGCGGCTGCGTTACTGGGCGGAAATCAAGCACTTGTTTGACAAACGCGCGGCTGATCTGAACCGCGCAACTGACGCACGCCTCAGCTTCACGACATCGATCGGCTTCTCGCCGCACGGCCGTTCGATTCCCGCGTGGAAAGCGGTCTTCTTCAACCCGCGGACGGATAAAGAAGTGGTTGAGCGCATTGGGATGTCGATAGAGAATCTGTAGCGACGCCCAATGATTGCGTGCCAAATGCTGCGGAACGTACTCCGGCTGGAATAACGGATAAATTTGCATATCCAGTGAAGAACTCCGACCGTAGGTCGGAGATTATTCATAAGAAAAAAACCGTGGGGGCTTCTGCCCCCAAACTCCNNCTTTGGCTGGGGCCCCAGTCAAAGGCTGGATCCTTCTGGCTTTTTCCCGTAAGGATGACCGTTGCACAGTCGTTTTTAAAACGACTCTGTGGCAAGACCGTTTGTATCCTTCATCATTCTGTTCCGGATTTTTTAAGGTGCGATCGTAATTGCACAATTCGAGAAACCAGTTACTTATTTTTCCTCCTCGGTGAGTTGTAAGAGAACTACGAATATTGATTCTTAGACCTCAAAAGACTCTGCAAGAAGGGCGTTGCATCCCGGCATATGGATTTGGATTTGGCAAGGTTTGAGGTCGCACCGGAGGGTGCGGGGATTGCTAATAATTCTTGTGTCCTAATCGTTTAAGATCTTTTTTGCTGTTCTTGAAAAATTTTCCAAATTGGCGATCTCTTTTTCTTCTTTCAGATTCGGTCATTTCGTAAAACGCAGCCTCTTTTTTCAGGTTGAGATAATTTTCGTATTTGTCAGCATCAAGGTTGCCGGATTTCAATGCCGGCAATACTGCGCATCCGGGTTCGTTAACATGTGTGCAGTTTGAATATTTACATTCCGCCGCAAGAGAAGATATTTCATCAAACGCTGCATCAATTCCGCTATCTGCAGCAGTCATCCCCAATTCTCGCATTCCTGGATTATCAATAACCAGTGCTCCACCACCCAGAAAATACATCTGCCTGCTTGTTGTTACATGTTTTCCTCTACCCGAGTAAGCGCTGATATCTCCGGTCTGGATAACGGTTTTGCCTAATAATTTGTTGATAAGCGATGACTTACCTGCACCGGATGATCCAAGTAAGCAATAGGTTCCGCCTTTCTCCAGATGTTGTCTCAACTGGTCTAACCCTTCGGCGGTTATAGTGCTAGTTGGTATAAATTCAATGTCTTTGAACCGCTCCTGAATCTGGGCCGTTCTTAAGTCCAGCTCTTGGTGTGAGATCAAATCTATTTTGTTCAATATGATAGCGGGCAGAATCCCACCTTCACGAGCCATGGCAAGATATCTATCGAAGCGATTAAGACTGAAGTCCCTGTCAACTGATTCAATAATAAAGGCAATATCAATATTTGCGGCTATGATCTGGGTTTCGTTCCTGCTGCTATATTTTCTCTTCATCACGGTTTTTCTGGGTAACAGCGCCTGGATTACCGCCTGCTCTTTATTCAGCTCGGTGATCGCAACCCAATCGCCGACGGCGGGATAGTCTTCGCGTGAAGATGAATGAAAGATCTGTTTGCCGGTTACTCTGGCCAGATATTCCCCACTCTCATTTTTAACAATGTAGGCTTCCTTGTGTTCGCTGATAACCCGAGCGACCGGGAATTCTTCCAATCCCATTCCTATGCGATTGGATTCGAAAAACGGTCCGTAACCTAAATCCCGGATTGTAATATTTTCTAAGTTATTCATATCAATCACAATATATATGCCCTGCCGAATCGTAGCATAGGTAATTTATATTTGGGAAGGGTTGGAGGTCTATTGCCAGTAGAAGAATTAATAAATATTATACAGGTTATTGAGAGAGGCAGACAAATAACCATGTGCCGGATTAAGAACTATTATCAAGCTGCTATTACAGTCCTGTTAATAACAGCTCTTGTTACACCGCCAGCTTGGCCTTGGGGAGGCATGGGCCATCGTATTGTAGCCAGAATAGCTCAAGAACGTTTAACACCCGAAGCATTAGCTGCCATTCATGACCTCCTTGGACCCGAGATTAGCCTTGTTGATATCGCTACATGGGCTGATGAGCAAAAAGAGATACCGGATACTGATCCGTGGCATTACGTTAATGTTCCAATATCAGAAGTTGGATACGACCCAAAGTACTGCCCTTCTAGAGGATGCGTAGTAAGTAAAATCAACGATTTCAGAACCATCCTGCAAGATCCCAAAACAGGAAAAGAAGAAAAGCAACAAGCCCTCAAATTTCTCATTCATCTAATCACAGATATTCACCAGCCCCTTCATGTCGGAGATACTGGCAGTCGAGGTGGCAATCAGATCCAAGTCCGTTTTTATGGACAAGGCTCCAACCTCCATCGAGTGTGGGACTCTCAAATAATCGAACATTACAGCAATGACGAAAATGAATGGATACGGGAACTTACCGATGGTTTGGTAGAACTTGAAAATGCGGGCGCGTGGTCCAGAGTTGCTCCAGAAGAGTGGGCCACTGAGAGCCTTCATTGGGCGAAAAGGGCATATTGCCTTCCAAACGAAAAGACGGTGATGAAATCAGGCACAAAACTTCCTGATACTTACACGTACATGGTAGCAGTCGAGATAATCAAAATTAGGCTTGCAATGGCAGGATATCGGGTAGCATGGATGCTGAATGATATTTTCCGTTGATCCTGTGTCC
>DKBB01000401.1 GCA_002451015.1 Acidobacteria bacterium UBA6911 | reverse complement strand
GGTTGGGCGAACCGCTGGTAATAACTCAAGAACGGTCGGTCACTGAGCGCTGAGCGCGGCAAAAACCGTTGCCGCGCTCAGCCACAAAGTCTGACACGATGGATGAACGATAATGGCCGAGAGATTACTTCTGGGCAAGGAAAAAAAATTCAGTGCGTTATAATATTCCGGCATCTAGGGTCCGAGCGTTTCACGGCGAGGATATCGTTGTCCGAGCCCATGATCCCTCCGACTTTCCGAGACACCTTTCGGAAACGGACACAGAAAGAATCCGATATCTGCAACTCCTTTCTTTAAGCGGCGATACGTCCTGCCTAGCCTCATGGGGAGAGAAGATCCCCTTGGATCTGGTCATGAGTAATCCGGAGAAAGAATTTCCACTTCTTTACAGGCTATCCGGCCTGCTGAATAAACATCCCGTGAGGGTCTCTGTTCCCCCTGTATCGGGATTCAGTAAAGCCATTACGCTCGCCGCTTCGTTAAACTTTGCCGTTAAGATTACCGGCGGTCAGCCCGCCGCTGCCCTGAGCGGAGAGATGACGGAGACACTGGAATTGTACCTCCATCAGCCCACAGTCTCTCAACCCATTGAATGTTTTCACAGCTTATTGCTTGCCTTTGTTCATGAAAAACCGGCTTCCCTCCCGACGATTCAGGAAGAGGACCCGAGGTATTTCCGTTACATTACGGATCGAGGAGAGGAGGCGATCTCAGAACGGTTTGCGGCGCAAGGTGTGATCGGAGAGACGGCCATCTCAAGTTTCATACGCGAACTTCCCGAAGCAAGTGGGGAATGTCCTGACTGTGAATTTCTCCCTCATTGCCAGAGATATTTCAAATGGCCCGAAAGGAACTATTCGTGCGAGTTGGTAAAAAGGGTATTCCGAACCTTGAAGAACGCCGCTGAAGAATTGAAAAAGGATTCTGTCGCATCGCTTGGAAGGGCAGGAGAAGACAAAACATGATGAGGGATCCCCTGTCGCTTATTTTACTGCCCACCTTACGGTGCAATGCCCGGTGCGATTACTGTTTTGAGAATAGAAAAGACAGCGATCTTTCCATGGATCAACTTGACGTCATCCTCCGTAAGGTTCTGGACCATATGGACGAGAACGCAATCGGCACATTAAATATTCACTGGCAGGGCGGCGATGTGATGACCCTGCCACCCAAATGGTTCGGCCGCGCCCATGAGATCATCCTGCGGAATTCAGAAAAGAGGAAGAAAGAGGTAAGGAACTATATCCAAACCAATATGATCGGATATTCCCGGGCCTGGAACGGTATCCTTCGGGAAATGTTCGCCAACAGTGTGGGCACGTCCCTGGATTTCCCGAATCTTCACAGAAAACTCCCGGTCGGGGACGCGAAGGGCTATGACGATCTCCTGCTGAGCAATATCCGGAAGGCACAGGATGCCGGTATCCTGCTGGGCGCAATTGCCATTCCCAATGACGAGACGTTTCGGGCAGGCGCGGAACGGTTTTATTCTCATTTCACGGAAGAGATGGGCATCACCAATTTTCAGGTCAACACCCCTTTTCCTGGAGGGCTGTTCAGCGAGTCGAAGAAAGGTTTCCCCTTAGACACGGATGATTTGACCCGTTTTTTTCTTGATCTCATCGATGCGTGGATCGCCCACGGTTACGAAAAGGGTGTAAAGCTCGGCCCTTTTGACAAACTCATGGATTATTTCATTGAAGGGAATCAAGGGCTTGTCTGCATATGGCGGAGCAACTGCGCCGATGAGTTCTTCTGCATTGATCCTGCTGGGTATGTGTCGCAATGTGACTGTTGGGCTGCCAGTTATCCGGAATTTCGCTTCGGAAATATTCTCGATTGCGAGCGCCTATCAGAAATGCTGACGACCAGCGCGGCGCGTCAATGCTTTCTGGATCGTCCAGCCTGTCTGGTTCAGCAAGAGGCGTGTCGGGAATGCCGCTATCTCAGCTTATGCCACGGCGGTTGTCCCGTTAGGGCGTATACGGTTTCCGGGAACCTGACTACCAGAGACCCTTATTGCGAAACCTACAAAGCCATCTTCAGCTACATGGAGACAGTCTCATCAAAGCTTGCCATGGGGCGGTTCCAACGACAAGATTCCGCCGCAGGGGCATGTGAAATTGGGAATGCGGACTTGCAATCCTCAAATGGGAAAAAGGGAAAGATCAATGAATCACGCGAGAAACAGAACGTGGCATGCCGCCACTGCGTTGATGGTCCTATATGCGTTGGTCGGTGATCAATCACAATGAGGAGGTCGAATTCATAAATCCCGGGAAGGGAAACGATGAAGCGGCGAGGTAATTATCCATCGAGGGGATTTCTTTTGGCCCGGCTGGTAGCTGTCCTGGCGCTGGCGTGGTGGAGCGTCAAATCTCACGCCCAGGATCTCGAACCGAGAGCCTACGTCAATACACCGGTCGGATTAAACTTCCTGATCGCCGGCTATGTCTACTCCAAAGGCTCCGTCGGCTTCGACCCATCCGTCCCCCTCGAGGATGCCCAGGTCAAGCTGAACACCGCCGTCGCTGCCTACGTGCGCACCTTGGACCTCTGGGGCAAGCCGGGGAAGTTCGATGTGATACTACCATATACGTGGGCGTCCGGTAGCGCCAAAGTATTCGGCGAACGGCGCACGAGGAAAGTTTCTGGATTCGGCGATCCTAGACTGCGTTTTTCCATGTTGCTCTATGGCGCACCGGCGCTCTCGCTTGACGAGTATCGCGATTACCAGCCGGATCTCATCATTGGAACCAGCCTGGAAATGACTCCTCCGCTCGGCCAGTACAACTCCGACCGACTCCTGAACATCGGCACCAATCGCTGGTCGTTTAAGCCGGAACTGGGAATCTCAAAGACCGCGGGGCCACTGACCTTGGAACTCGCCACCGGAATCCGTTTCTATACTGACAACAACGATTTTCTCGACGGCAAAACCCTAGAGCTCAGCCCCATTTATTCCGTGCAGGGACATCTAATTTATTCGCTCAGACCTGGGATTTGGTTCGGGTTCGACGGGCTTTACTTTACCGGTGCGCGCAGCACCACCGACGGCAGCAAAGGCGAAAAGCTCGAGAACGCGCGCGTCGGACTCACCCTGGCGCTGCCGATCAGCCGGTATGTCTCGGTTAAATTTTACGGCAGCACCGATGTCTACACGAAGACCGGAACGGCTTCCAACATAGTCGGGATGATATGGCAACTCCGTTGGGGTGGAGGGCTTTAGATTGGTTGGAAAATATGGGTCTTCAGGCTTTTGTGTGGATAAGCGTGTCATGTGAAGATGGTTTTTTGCACCACGAAGTAACTCATGTACCGGTGGGTACAACACAGCAAATGAAAATGAGCCGCACCACATTCAAAGCAACGACGGAAAATCCCCCAATGGCCCCCTTTGTCAAAGGGGGCGGGCCGAAGGACCAGGGGATTTTTGCCTCTAATCGCCATTTTCATAAGAGACCACGAAGGACACGAAGGTTTCAGATAATTAAGACTCCGGACTTCGTGCTCTTCGTGTCCTTCG
>DKBB01000415.1 GCA_002451015.1 Acidobacteria bacterium UBA6911 | reverse complement strand
CCTTTCCGCACAGGTTCCTTAAAATCGAGGCCCCGCAGCCGCTCAACCGTTTTCATGACCTCGTCGGCGGTTTCCTGCAATTCGGCGGAATCCGTCTCCTGGGCACAGACGGGAAGACTGCCGCACAAACCTGCTGAAAGAATAAACGCGAATAACCAACGACTAAGATGCATGATCGTCCTCCCGGTACTTTTCTGGTACGTCAACTTACCTGTAAAGATTCAAAAAACAAGCCTCAGGCTTCGATTTCATCCTTTTCGGATCGGCTTTTCAAAAGATTAGCCCGCTCCTCTCACGGGCATTGCGCCCGCTTCGTTCCTGGGATCGCCTCGCTTACACACCGGCCGTGCGGAGGGCCGTTGGGTATGTCGCTTCGCTAAACTGCGCGGCAGACATGGTCCCCCGTTCCACCTGAGTATAAATCTCGTAAGAAAAGCGGATCAGGCAATATAACAGGCGAAGCTTAGACATAATCAAATTGATTTTCAAGAGCCTCCGATGCTACAGTTACCTGCCAGCGAAGGAGTTGAATATTATGAATCCGCTTATTCCAATAGTTGTAATGGCGATTTTCGTAGGTGGTATCGCCGCGGTATTCATACTCGCATCGGTTTTTCTCGGCCCCAGAAAACGGCATCCCGTCAAGGATACACCGTTCGAATGCGGTTTCGAGTCCGATGGATACAATCAGGGATCAATGCCGGTGCGGTTTTATTTGATGGCAATCCTTTTCATTGTTTTTGACGTGGAATTGGCATTCCTCTTTCCATGGGCGGTTGTGTTCCGCTCGCTCGGCCTGTTCGGATTCGTGGAAATGCTTGTATTCTTTATTGTTGTTGGTGCAGGCTTTATTTACGCCTGGAAAATCGGCGCACTGGAATGGGAATAGAGAAAAAACCCGGAGAAAATCCTGAATTCTCTCTCCAACTCTTGAGAGAAAATCATCCTGACGGCATTCTGGACACTCTGCTGCCCAAGGGAGATGCGACTGCGGTCATTCGCCCGGAATTCCTTACGAAAATTATGGATTTCCTGAAGAACGACTCCCGTCTGCTCTTCAACGTCCTTATGGATGTTACCGCGGTGGATTATAACGAAAGAAAGCCGCGTTTTGATGTGGTCTATCACCTGTTGTCGCTTTCATTCAATCGACGCCTGCGCATAAAATTACCGATAGCGGAAGGCAAGCCGGTCGAATCCCTGACCCCTATTTGGGGATGCGCAAACTGGCTGGAACGTGAAGTCTGGGATATGTTCGGGATTCCCTTTTCCGGGCACCCCGATTTGAAGCGTATTCTCATGTACGATGGATTTGAAGGGCATCCCCTGAGAAAAGACTACCCGATTAAGAAACGGCAGCCGCGCATCGGCCCGAAAAACTGAGGTTCTTGTGTCTGATAAGGAACGGATCCATCTCACAATCGACGGGCAAGACGTCCAGGTTCCCCAGGGAACTGTAATTCTTGAAGCAGCCAAAACGGTCGGCATTCATATCCCGCATTACTGCTACCATCCGGGGCTTTCCTGCGTAGGCAGCTGCCGGATGTGCCTGGTGCAAATCGAAAAGAGCCCGAAGCTGCAACCGTCCTGCGCCACACCGGTGGCCGAAGGCATGATTGTAAGCACAAACACCCCTGCAGCCCTTAAGAACCGTCAATCCGTCCTGGAATTCCTTTTGGCCAACCATCCGCTCGATTGTCCAGTGTGCGACCAGGCTGGGGAATGCGAGCTGCAGAATTACTACATGGATCACGGGCGCTACGACGCGCGCTTCAATGAAAATAAAGGCAAGAAGAAAAAGGCGTATCCGATCGGCCCCTATATCATCTTAGACCAGGAACGATGCGTTCTCTGCACGCGCTGCGTCCGCTTCACGCAGGAAATCTCGAAGACATTTGAAATGGGTGTCATCGACCGCGGCCACCGCAGCGCCATCGATATTTTCCCCGGGAACGAATTGAACAACCGGTATTCCGGAAACCTTGCGGACATCTGCCCGGTCGGAGCGCTGACAGATAGGGATTTCCGCTTCAAGTGCCGGGTCTGGTTTCTCGGCAAAACGAATTCGATCTGCCCCGGATGCAGTCGCGGATGCAACATTGAAATTCACTTCAACGAGCGTTTCAACCCCCGGTACCACAAAGATCGCGTCCAGCGCCTGAAACCCCGGTACCACAAAGAGGTAAACGGGCGTTGGATATGCGATGAAGGCAGGTATGCCTATCACGCGATCGATGCGGAGAACCGATTAAGAGTTCCATTAATGCGCCAGGGCGAAAATACACAGGAAGTTTCCTGGGAAGAAGCCATCCGGAGCATCGCCAAATCCCTGAAGGAAACCCTGGACAAATACGGCCCCCAGGGGGTTGCCGTCCTGGCTTCGCCCCAGATGACCAATGAAGAGCTGTTCGGTATACGGCAGCTGTTTCAGGACCACCTGAAAATAGAAAACATCGAGTACCGTATCCCCGCGGGAGAGGAACCCTATTCGGACGACATACTTATCACGGCGGACAAGAATCCCAATTCGAAAGGGGCGGGAATTTTCATTCCTTCCAGTCCCGGCGCACGGAACATGCTTCAGGCGTGCTCGGAAGGGCGGATTCACCTGCTCTATGTTTTCCATCACGACCTGACATCCTCGTACGATTCCGACTACATCAGCTCCGCTTTGGGCAGGGTGGACCGGGTGGTGTTCCAGGGGTCATGGAACCATCCAACGGCAGCGTTGGCCGACACAATCCTTCCGGCTGCCGTTTATGCGGAAAAAGACGGGACCTATGCCAATATCGAGGGACGCGTCCAGCGAATTCATGCGGCCGTTCTACCGCTCGGCGAGTCGCTGCCGGATCTCGATATCGTCGCAAAACTGGCTGAGGAGCTGGGACTTTCGATCAATAGAACACCGGCTGCGGTATTCGAGGAAATCGCACAGAGTGTGGAAGACTTCTCCGGAATGACCTATGCAAAAGTGGGAGACGGAGGCCAACTGCTGAAACAGGAAGCAGGAAAATAATATGTGGATCGATGCACTTATTGCACTCATCAAAGTCGTGTTCTTTATTTCATGCGTGCTTACTCTGACCTCCTTGCTGACCTGGCAGGAACGGAAACAGTCCGCGGTCATGCAGGACCGCCTGGGCGCGAATCGCGCCTCCATTCTCGGCATCCGCGCGTTCGGACTTCCCCATATACTTTCCGATGCCCTGAAGATGTTCTTCAAGGAAGACTACGTACCACCCGGAGGCGACAAGCTGCTGCATACGATAGCTCCTTTCATCTCCCTGTTTTGCGCGCTCATGTGCTTTGCTGCGATTCCTTTCGGCAACACCATTGAAATTGCCGGCCGCACGATTGAGCTGCAGATTCTTCCCCTGAATGTCAGCCTGCTTTTCATATTCGCCATGATGTCACTCGCCGTATTCGGGACCTTTCTTGCCGGGTATTCCTCGAACAACAAGTATGCCTTCCTGGGCGGGCTTCGCGCCTCCAGCCAGATGATCAGCTATGAAATCGCCATGGGAGCGACGCTGGTCGGCGTCCTCATGATTTTCGGAACTCTGGATCTGGCTCAGGTGGTACGGGGACAGGGCGAACTTCTCTGGGGCTGGCTGCCCATGTGGGGTATCTTGTTTCAGCCTGTAGGATTCCTGCTTTTCGTGACGGCAGGTATGGCTGAGACCAAGAGGGTTCCGTTCGATCTGCCGGAAGGAGAATCGGAAATCGTCGGCTATTTTACCGAATACAGCAGTATGAAATTCGGCGCTTTCTTCATGACCGACTTCGTGGAGACGATCCTGATCGCCACGCTCATAGCGACCCTGTTTTTCGGGGGATGGCAGGTTCCCTACCTGCAGTCCGACGGATTCCATTTCCCCTGGGGCACGACAGTCGCATTATCCGCCATCCTTGTCACCCTGATCCAGGTGGCGGCCTTGGCGATCAAAGTGGTCTTCTTCTGCTGGTTTCTGCTGGTAATCCGGTGGACCCTGCCCCGTTTCCGCTACGACCAGCTCATGCATCTCGGCTGGAAAATCATGCTGCCGATCGCCGTTCTGAATATCTTCGTAACAGCACTGATTCTTGTCTTGATCGAATAGAAAAAAGATTCCGGGTTAAAAGTCCAAGATTGAAGATTCCGCATCAGCAGGAACTGCCATGGCAAAAGGGGTAAGAACCGACTCTTACTCAATAGGTGCCGATGTCGATGACAATGGCGATAGTGTCGCTGAACTTCTGAATACCCAATATGTTGGTGGTGATGACACATGGAACGAAATTTCCACCAATTCAATCGCCGACTGATTCGTTATCCACACGCGCGGTCAATTCCAGGCTATGTCTGGGGGTGACACGCCTGTTCGCGTAATTGGAATAGACCAGGTTTACCAAAACATACAGTACTATAGGGGTCCAGGTGTAGCACTCTTTGTTCCATTTAATGTTCCACTAACAGAAACCGCCCCAACCCTTTAAGAAATGACTAAAGCAGCCTTGAATGTATTAGACAATGGCAAGGATGGATTTTCCCCGCCTCCATAAAATCTCCCTGCTGAAATAAAAACCCGACTGCTTCTCATACGATCCATATGCCGGCATATGCGTGTTTCAACATCGAATTTAAAAAGCAGACTGCGGTTTGGGCAATCAGAATGCCGTCATGGGAACATTCAACGATGTTTGTGTTTTTAACATTCAACGTGTTAACGTTCTAAAACGGATCGAGTGTATTCCCTATGATTTCAGGAAAGCACAAAAAAGTGCTGATGATANNTTTTGCGATTACTGATTATCTACGCGGCCATTGTGCTGCTGGCCTATATTTTTCAGAATCGACTGATATACCTGCCTACCCGATCCAGCCTGGATCAATTAAAACAGAGCGCCCGATTTGAAGGATTGCAACTCTGGCCGCAGGACAACGAGAATTACCGAGGATTCATTCCGGAGGACATCTCTTCAGCCGCCAGGGGGACCGTCATCATCTTCCATGGGAATGCCGGCGCCGCCATATACCGCCAATACTATGTCCCGCCGCTGCGAGGGCAGGGCTTCCGGGTTGTTCTGGCAGAATATCCGGGATATGGAGCCCGCAGTGGCACGCCCGGAGAAACAACCTTTGTTGCCGATGGGCGGGAAACGGTGCAGATGGCACGGCGGGAATTCGGCGATCCGGTCTATCTGTGGGGAGAGTCGCTGGGGTGCGGCGTGGTCAGCGCGCTGGCGACCGATCCCACCCTGAAGGTTGACGGAATCGTCCTGCTGACACCATGGAATACGCTTCCTGCAACCGCGCAGTCGCATTACTGGTTCCTTCCCGCTCTCTGGCTGGTCCGCGACCGGTTCGACAACACCCGCAACCTTCAAAAATATTCCGGCCCTGTTGCGGTCGTGATGGCCGACAGGGACGAAATCATACCCAATCGCCTGACCCAATCGCTGTACCGGAACATTCCTTCCGCCAAACGCCTTTGGACCTTGCCAGATGCCGGTCACAACAGTTGGCCCGTCGCGCCGGCTCTTCCCTGGTGGACGGAAGTCATGGAATTTGTTTCCGGCAATCCTTCCTTTCCAACCGCAGTAGAAAGCCGGTAAGACATCCGGGCAAGCTGTGATATGGTAGTTGGCGCAAAAGCACACCGACCTTTTTTATGCTGAGTTAAATCGTCATTCCCGTTTTCAAGGAGACACATAAGATGGCTGACCGAACTACCGATGGCAGGCGGTTTTATGGATGGATCAACCTGGTGGTGGTAGGCGTTATTGGCATCATAGGAGGATTTTACATCGCCTCTTTCAGCTATTTTATGAAATACCTCATTGAGGAGTTCGGCTGGCTTTATGGCACGATTTCCTGGGGGGCGACCATCAATTTAATGGCAATGGGGTTTTGCGGGCCTGTTGCAGGTTTCTTTATTATGAAATTCGGCGCCAGGCGCGCCATCGTTCTTGGCAATTTCCTCGGATTTGCCGGGTTCTTCCTCCTTTATTTTCATTCACATCTCTGGCAACTGTTCCTGGGCCAGGGACTGCTCGTCGGTACGGCTGCGGGACTGGGAGGCATGCTGGCTACAACCACCGTAGTCAACAACTGGTTTGTGAAAAAAAGGTCGCTGGGTTTAGGCATAGCTCTGGGAATCGGCGGAGGGGGTGGAATTTTTATGGGACCGGCCATCGTGGCATTCATTAATGCCTATGGGTGGCGCACGGCGTACCTGGCCATATCTTTACTGGTACTGGTGTTTGCAGTGATTATTCCGGGAATGCTGATCAGAAATAAACCGGAAGATCTCGGGCAAGTCCCGGATGGTCCCTCCCGTTCAAAGAATCCTGCCGATGATCAAAAATCCATAAAACCGATACCTTCCTATAAAACACCCGTAGACTTTACAACCAGGGAAGCCATGCGGACACGTTGCCTGTGGCTGCTGATTGCCTATTATTGCATGAATATGCTGGCCATGAATGCACTGATGGCACATCAAGTGAATTATCTTATAGATATTGGATTCAGTACGATTGTCGCGTCTTTCGCCTTAAGTGTTATGCTCGGCCTCATGACATTCAGCCAGTTCGGCACCGGCTTTCTCGGCATGAAATTCAACATCCATTCCATCGCTGTTTGGGCTGAAGTTCTCAAAGCCGTCGGAATTGTCATTCTCGTTTCAACCAGGTCCCTTCCGTTTGTCTTTGTTTATATGGTCGTTCTTGGATTGAGCTTTGGGGCTATGTTAGTCTCAATGATGAATATCCTGCCGAATTATTTCGGTATCTCACACTATCCGGGCATCATGGGTTTTGCCCGCCTTTTTTTCGCTATTCTCGGATCATTTGGAGCCCCCATTGCCGGCATTATCAGAGATAAAACCGGCAGTTTTGTGCCTGCTTTCCAGGGAGCAATCGTCATAATTGTAGTAGGCATCCTGTGCCTTGCCCTGGCCAAACCCCCGGTCCATCCGTCATTAAAGGAATCTCAATCCGAGGATTCAGCAGCAGCCTGAATGCTACTCCGGATTGCGGCATTCGAAACCGGCGGCGTCTGCGGGATCCCCTTCGCCGATGTAATGGGCGTACCGGGGAAACGGACATAACGGCCTGCTTCGACCGGGAAACGCCCGGCCGCTGGCCTCCACACTTTCCGGAGCTACATCCTTCTCCACCCAGCGCACGATGGCTTCGAGCATGTTGAATTGATCCAGGGCTTTTTCTCCGCCGCTGCAATGGCCCATCCCGGGGACCAGAAACAGGCGGCTCCAGTCGAGCACCTTTTCCAGTCCTCCATTGTCCTCAGCCATTCTCTGGTAATACTGCCGGGTATCCATCGCCGAAAACCAGGGATCGCTGACGCCGTGAAAGAAGATCAATTTTCCACCTTCAGCGGCAAAAGTGCTCAGGTTTGTCCAGGTACTGTCGCCGACAGCCGCTATGGCGTTCGCGGCGATTACGGAGGCCTCGTCGACGTCCATTTCCGATTCCGTAAAAGGAGGGCCGACAGGCCCGCCGGTGGCATTCAGCAGTCCGGGCAGCCCCCTGCCGGCGGCAATGCCCGTATCGAAGTAAAATCCGGGGTAAACCTGGTGCCCGCGTGAATCCACCGGTCCGGCGAACGCTTTCTTCAACACATCGGCCTGTTTTGCCGTCAGGCAATCTTCCTTCTTTTCGGCCAGGCAGACGATGTCGGACGGATCGAAATCGCACTCCTGAATATTGAACACCATTTCGTCGGCAATCCCATCCTTCGCATCGCACGCTTCCAGGAACGAATCAAGGATCAGTTTTTTATCGGAATCGGAAAAGCCGCCACCCGGCACGATTTTCCCGTCTTCGTCCAGGGGCGCCGCCTGATTCAGAGTCACGGCAACATACCGATCCGCCAGGTTGGAAAAATTTGTCCGCATGGCCGGTGCTCCGGCAATCAGTCCGTCGAAATAATCCGGATAGCGCTGCGACATGATCATGGCTTCGCGCCCGCCGGTAGAACATCCCACATAGTAAGAATAGTCCGGCGGCCTGGAGTAATATTCCTGAATGATTTGCTTCGCCGCCACCGTTACTTTGCCGATGGCTTTATACAGAAAATTGAGGACGGCTTCCTGCTCGCTCATGAAACTGCCGTCAAAAGCGCCGCTGCCCTGGTGCCCGGTATCGGTACTGACGACGGCGAAACCCTGAGCCAATGCCGGCGTGTCTCCGGCCGACTGCGCGCCCAGGGGATTTCCAACGTTTCCGTTCAAGCCACCGCCGCCCTGGAACAGAAAACGGCCGTTCCAGTTATCTGGCAGGGCGACCGCGAAACCGATTGCATAAGGTTTTCCGTCACTGCCGGTCCTTTTATCGATCATCCCGTCAACCCGGCAGTGAGTCGGGATCATGCCCTGGTAGCCTCCGAAGGGCGAAGGTTTGGAGATTGTTTCCGCCACATTTATCGCCCGCGTTATTTCCAGAGCGGTTGCAGGTATCTGTAAGCTTTTCAAAGCCTCGCACCTTTCCGTCGCCGATAATTCGCCGGGCATGACCAGCATCCACCCTGAAACGGCCAACAGGCATATGGCTCCGGTGCTTGCACTCTTCATTTTTCCACCTCCGAATTCCTCAATAAATCGATTAGTCTAATCTAATTTCCTGAAGCTTTCCCATACCATCGCCAAAGCGGCAGCCGGTAAAAAAAACATTTTTCGGAGTAACGGGGCAGGGCGCCCTGGACGGGCCCCCGATTAGGCAATAGATAATTGAAAAGAACCTACTCCCAGCCCGATTTTATTCCGTTAGGTTTCGTTGGACATTAGATTGGAGAACCGAGTTCAGGTATATCCCATTACGTACCGCAAAACCACTTTTTTGCTGCCCTACTTACTCAAAGATATCCCGGCAAATTGCTGCAGAAATAGAAAAACCGGAAGAGCGTATCCGGAAGTAAGTCGCATGGGCATAATCATACCGCAACCGGGGAGAAAGCGCGGGCTCAAAATTTATACTCGCCGTTTGAGCGGTCCTGTGCTTTAATCACGATAGCGTTTCCTGTAAATAGGAGTATGGAAAATGGTTCGAGTGAAGTTGATTGGAGCGGGAGGTTACGGGGGCATAGGACTTGTAGAACTCCTGATCAGGCACCCCGAAGCATCTCTGACGGCGCTTGTAGACGTGCAGGGAGTGGGGACGAAACTGAGTGACATGTGGCCCTACCTGCGTGGATACTGCGACCGGCTCATCATCGCCCCCGATTCTGAAGAAGCGAAATCCATTGAAGCGGATGTGGTCTTCTGCGCCACGCCCGATGGAGTCGGTCAGACTACGGCCCCGGCTGAATTGGCGGCGGGCCGCAAAGTGATCGACTATTCGGGAGATTACCGTTTCAATTCCCCGGAACTTTACCGGGAGTACGCCACACGGATCGGGCGTGATCCTGTCCATAAAGCGCCCGAACTGTTAAAAGAAAGTGCCTACGGTTTGACTGAGCTTCACCGGGACGAAATTGGCAAAGCCCGCGTTGTAGGCAACCCCGGCTGCTTCGCCATGAGCTGCATTTGCGGACTCTGGCCAGCAGTGAAAAACAACCTGGTGGAACTGGAAGGCATCTGTTGTGACTGCAAGACCGGCGTGTCCGGAGCCGGCAAGAAACCTGCCCCTGCCTTCCACTTTCCGGAACGGTACGACAACAGCAACGCCTATCGCCTCACCGGCCACCAGCACGTGATGGAGATCGAACGCGAACTCAGCGATCTGGCCGGCAGAACCGTCCGCGTGACATTTACGCCGCAACTCGTGCCGATGGTGCGGGGCATCCTGTCGACTCTTTACGGACGCCTGCCGGAAGGCGTCACTCATGCAGAAATTCTGGCCGCCTACCGCGACGCCTTCGCGGGCGAACCTTTTTTGCATGTGCGTGATTTTACCGAGAATGTCGGAACGAGCGATGTTCGCGGTTCGAACCGTCTTATCGTAACCGTGGCCACCGACGAGCGCACCGGAACCTTCCGCGTCATCAGCCATGTGGACAACCTCGTCAAGGGCCAGGCGGGTTCCGCTCTTCAGAATCTTAACGTGATGTTCGGTCTTCCCGAAAACATGGGACTGGACCTGCCCCCGCAGCATCCTTAACCCGAAGCGACAACCATGAAGACCAAGGTTCCTGCGTTGGACGTTTAACGTCACACGTTCAACGTTGAACGTGTGAACATTAACCATCATCCACAATCCGCTAACTTTAATCTTCCGTCATGAGGGATGCGACCGCGTTACGCAGCACCTCGGTATCGACCTGGTAGGGATCGTCTGAAATTCCCCGGGATGGCGAGATGGGTTTTCCGAATCGGACCGCCACCGGATGGGGACGGATCCGGATACTGTCCCGCGGCCAGACCAGGTGGGCGCCCTGGATACCTACCGGAATTATGGGAACGGACAGCTCCCTCGACAGGATAGCCGCCCCCTTTTTGAATCGCTGCAATTCCCCGTCGTAGGACCGGCCGCCTTCGGGAAAGATACACAGGATAAGCCCGTCCCTGAGACCGGACGCCCCTGTTTTCATGGCTCGAAGGAGGTGGGAATCCGGATCAACGGGTACGATATTGGTCAGTCGTGCCGCCAGTTTCATAAATCCGGTTGCGAAAAACACGCTGTACCCGACAAAAAAGAGTCGCTTGAAAACCCCGTAGGGCAGTACCGAAGTGAGTACGAAGGCATCGAGGTAGCTCTGGTGATTCGGACAGATCAGATAAGGCCCTTCGCCGGGAAGATGTTCCAGCCCGCGAACCTTGATCCGCAGCAGGGTCCGGAATAAAGCGTAATAGATTATCCGGAGGCAGACATACTTAAAGAGTGTCATCGCCGTACCGGACATAGGAATACGGAAGTCCGTCTCACGGCTGATGGATTCCTGCGACAGGATCGTTTTCCAGCTCTGGCGGTCATCCCTGGATGGGATGACCGATCCCGCCTGTTTCGCCAGCTGCTCTATCAGATCGCGCACTGTAAACATTTCTGCGCCGAAATCCTCCGGCAGTTCCAGTTGCAGGGATTGCTCGAGACTGGCCAGTAATTCCACTCGTTCCATGGAATCGAAACCGAGGTCCAGTTCCAGGTTCATGTTCGCCTCAATCGGCGCCTTTCGATGGTAGGCCTCGCACATGCAGCGGACGACTTCCCTGCCCACCGTCGATTCCATTAAAGCCCTGTCCCCAAGCAGGGACGAAGACGGAACATCCGGGTTCGCTGCCGGTTGCACGCGCTCGCCCTCAACCTGCTTCTTCAATTCCAGTCTTTTTATCTTCCGTGTGGTCGTGCGCGGCAGGGTTTCGGCCCGGATGCTGTAGCTCATCAGGCGTTTGTATTTGGGAAGCTGGTTGGAAAGGCCCGCGATCTGATCCCGCAGTATTTCTTTCGCATTGGCAATTTTCCGGGATTTCATGTAATCGAAATTCGGCACGACGACAGCATGCAGTTTTTCTCCCCGGTCCTGTGCGCTGAAGATTCCGACAACGGCAATTTCCTGGATAAATGGAGACTGGAGATAATGCGTTTCCAGTTCATCCGGATAAATATTCTTGCCGCTGGGCAGAACGATAACCTCTTTTTTCCTCCCCGTCACATAGAGATTCCCACCCGCGTCCAGCCGTCCAAGATCCCCCGTATGAAACCAGCCTTCCCGGATGGCTTTTCCCGTGGCGTCGGGGTTCCGATAATACCCGTTCATGACGACGGGTCCCCGGATCAGTATTTCACCCGTGCCTGTTTCATCCGGGGTATGAATTTTAATATCTATCCCGGGAAGCGCCGGTCCGACCGAACCGAGAACATTATTTGTGACCCGCGTCACCGAGCAGGCGCCTGCAGTTTCCGTAAGGCCGTACCCCTGAAGGATGGTAAATCCCATATCGTGAAAATCCCTTGCCACCCGGGGATCGAGAGAGGATCCGCCGCTGACAAACAATCGCAGTCTGCCGCCGAAACTCTTGTAGACCTGTGAAAAGAAAATTCTCCCCAGGTTCAGCTTCAAAGTCTTCAGACTGAACCGGTTCAGACGCAGCATCCACCGAAACAAATATCGTATCGGCAGGGATTGTTTTGCGAGCTCATCCTGGATCCGGCTGTGGAACAGGTAGAAAAACTGCGGCACAGTCGCAAGAATCGTAATGCCGGCTTCTTCCAGCGCCTTGAGAATTTCCGTACGCTTCAGGGTGTCGGCGAACACGACCTGCGCGCCGAGGTACAGAGGCAGCAGGACATTGATCACCGAGGCCAGGACATGCTGCAGGGGTAAAAGACACAGCAGGGCGTCGTTTTCGTCCGCATGAATGGCGCCCAGGATACTTCGGACCTCTCCTACGATATTGGATTGTGTCAGAACGACTCCCTTGGGCGTTCCCGTCGTTCCGGAGGTATATATGATGGTAACGACTTCCGAGGGCCGGCACTCCGGAAGGTCGGGGGCCGGGGACAGCCCTTCCGCCCAGTCGATCAATCCGTGAAGTTCGGTCCGCGCATCCCGGTCTCCCGACATCGCATCAAAAGAAATAATCCGGAGCGGCGGCCGGGAATCCGTCACCTCTTCTCGGAGTTTGGACAGCAGAAGGCCGCTGACAAAAACTGTTTGCGCGTCCGAATCCTCAATCAGGCGCCTCCATTCCCTGGGAGAGATCTGGACGTCCAGCGGAACGGCCACCATGCCGGCCAGGTAAATACCCAGGTAGGCAACCACCCATTCCGGACGGTTCTCCGACAGAATGGCCACCCGGCTGCCGCGCTTCAATCCCAATGCAATCAGGCCCGACGCGACCCCGACCGCCTGCCGGTGCGCTTCCCGGTAGGTTGTAGTGGGGTATCCTTCGGGAGTCTTCAATCGAAATGCGATTCGGTCCGGGAAACAGCGTACGATCTCTTCGAATTTTTGATTGTAAGTTTCGGGCGTCGATTTCGAATCCATATTTACGGTCACGGGAGTCCTATTTTTCTTCCAGATCTTTCAGCTCTTTCTCAATCAGTGAAGCGTACCGATCGTCGGGCTCCGGAGTGGGAAAGGTGGCGGGGGCAGGTGCACGCAGTTTTCTGAGCAGGGCGAACAGAAGCCACGCGCCGAAGGCGAGGGCAACCCAGGGCAGAATATAAACGAGGCGGTTGAAGCCCTCCGGACGCGGTGTAGCAAGGATCCTTTCGCCGTACTGCGCTACAAAATGATCCATTATCTCTTCACGGCTCATGCCGGCGGCCACCATCTTGCGGACCTCATTGCGCATCTGCGCGGATACACCCGATTCATGCTGTGAAATCGGCTGCGTCCAGCAGCAGGGTGCAATCAGGTGATCTTCAATATCGCGGATCATCGCCGTATCCGCATCGTTTTCGGCACCGAACACGGCTGCCGTCAGGAGCAGGACCAGTCCTGAGTAAATACTGAAACACTTCAAAAATCTCATTAATTCCGTTCTCTTTCCTTGCCGGGGAAACTGTATGCCATACGGGTTTCACACTACCTGATCATAACATTTTATACCGAGGTATTCCTCGTCAGATTTCAAGACAGGCAGAGGGCCCCCGAAGCAATAAATGGTGACAGGCTAGAATTTCACTTTTTTGGTTGAATATTATCCGTTACGAATCAGGATGGATCAAAAAAGTGAAATTCTAGCCTGTCACCAATTATTAACTGGGTTTGTGGCCGGCGGCGATGAGGCGTTCGGCATCCACTCCGTAAGCGTCCCCGTTCAAATTGCCGAAAAGTTTCACATTGATGAAACCTGCCTGCTCCATCCGATCCCGCAGCTCCCGGCCGGAGTATACCGTATGATGGAACGTGAAGGTTTTGGCGCGACCGTTTTTAACCAAAATCCATTCATTCCGGACACGGGTCCACTCGTCAAATATCTCACTCCTGCCAATAAACCGGGTCCCGTCCGGAAGTATTTCCGATCTCGTCGGCTGAAATATCTTTGCCAGGATCTCCTTGCCCATAAGCTCGATGAAGCAAACTCCACGGGGCTTCAGACTCGCAAAGATATTTCTTAAAACCGACATATCTTCCCGTTTGTCGTCAAAATACCCGAACGAGTGGAACATACTGAGTACCAGGTCGTAGCGCTCCGGGCGAACGAAGTCGCGCATATCCATCTCAATCCACTCAACCGTGGCTCCGGCCTTTCTCGCACCGGTTTTTGCTTTGTCCAGAAGGAATTTTGTCCGGTCGACGCCTGTGACTTTAAAACCACGCTTTGCGAGATCAATGGAGCATCGACCGGGACCGCAGCACAGATCCAGTACTGCCTTTCCATTCGGTTTCACCAGGGACAGCACCCCGTCCATCTCCGCGGAGGTTTCCTGAAACCTTTTTTCCGGAAACATAAACGGGTAGAGATCCCGCCAGAATTTATCGTTGTCAAACCACTCTTTCTTTCGTCTTGAGCTCATTTCTTCACCCTGTCATGAAACCGGCATGACGATCGGCACTGCCACAAGGCCGGGAAAAGGTGCTAAAAACCTCCAAGGTCGTTTTAAAGAGTTGAAAATATACGATCTCTTATCAAATCAAAGTTTTGTCATGGTCCGACTCCCATATTAAAATAGGTATTATGCCTCCGCAAAGGAAGAAACGCAGCGCCCGCGACCTGGAGATTCATGAAGTTTCCGCCTCTCCTCCCGCGCCTCCAAAGCGTCTGGCATCTTCCAATGAAGCGCTTTCCATGCTCCTGCGCCGAGGTTTCCATCCCGAAAGCGTAAGATCGGAATTGCCTTTCCCCGAAAATATGGACAAAGTATCGGCAGACCGGTTTGCCGACTGGTTCGGCCACTATGCTTTCCGGTTGTTCCTGCGTGGCGCCATCCGCAAACCGGAAGGATTCCTTCCCGTGGAGACAACCCGGTATCTCACACCGGAACAGTCGAAGCGATACGCCGAGGTTTTGGTGGAACTCGGGACGGCGGAGGAAGCCCGTGCCGGGCGGTACAGGCTTAAGCTTGCCGTCACAAGTTTCGGTCCGATGCTGGAATGGTACGTAGCACGGGAACTCGAATACAGATTCGGATTTGATGTCGCAACAGGGGTGAAGCTTCATGTCCGGGGAGCGGGCGGGGACCTGGATGTCGTCGCCGCCGCGGAAGGGAAACTGATTTATCTGGAAGTAAAGTCCTCCCCTCCGAAGAACCTTGCGGCAAATACAGCCGCGGCATTCTGGGAGCGGGTCTTTTTATTGCAGCCGTTTCTTTCCATTTTTGTAGTGGATACCGCCTTGCGGCTTTCCGACAAGATCCTGCCGATGCTTGTAACCACGTTTCCGGAACAAAAAAACGGCCGGCTGGATCCAAAAAGAATCGGATCCCGGTTATGGGCCCTTACGCCTCATGTTTATGCAGTCAACGGCCATCGCGATCTGATGGCCAACATTGGGAAAGCGATTGCTGAAGGATTCCGTGCAGGATCTCCCGGGATAATAGAATCCATAGGGTATCATTCGGGCTCCCGGGGATTGTGCCGGTAGGCAATCACGCGGACCTTTTCCATCGTGATCAGCCCCTCCCCGATAATGCCGTCCAGGAATGGCATGAATGCTTCGATTTTGTCTTCGGCATCGACTATCTCAACGACAAGGGGAAGGTCTTCAGAGAGCCGCAGCACTTTGGATGTGTGGATGCGGCTGCTGGCGCCGAAACCGAGAAAACCCCTTAAAACCGTCGCCCCGGCCATTCCGCGTTTCCGTGCCTCCTTCACGATGACTTCGTACAAGGGTTTCCCGCCTGCTTTATCACTCTCTCCGATAAAGATGCGCAACATGTATGCTTCAAATGGAAGTTTCATCGTCAAGCCCCCAAATTAAATCGCCCGCGCCAGAGCAATGCCTGCAAACAGGGCGGCAAATCCTAGAACATTCTGCATGGTCAGATTCGCCAATGCATACGTCCATTCGGCCGAGCGCAGCAATTCACCGGATTCGAGAATAAAAGCCGAAAACGTTGTAAAAGCGCCCATGAAGCCCACCAGAATAATGGTCCTGGTTTCTCCTGAAAGAGACCATCGGCTTTCAGACAGCGTCCAGATAAGCCCTGCCAGAAAACAACCCGCGAGATTGACGGCAAGAGTGCCCCATGGAAAGGAGGTGCCGTGAACCCGCTGAACGAGCCCGGCCGCCCCATAACGGGCCAATGTACCCAATGCTCCCGCCAGAGCCAGTAATACAAGCTTATGAACCATGAACTTCCAATCTCCATATCATAAATGGTGCCCGGCAATTCTTTCACCAATTTTCACTGTTCAACCATTTCACCGTCCTGAGAAATGTAACTTTTAAAAGAATAACCAGGTACCATTTTATCCAAATATGCTTAAAGATTTTGTTGCATGAAAGGCCTATTATATAGGAACGCTTTGGAGTCTTTTTTCATAAAACATCAGAGAATATTGAATTCGGGGCTTTTATTGTGAAATAAAATGGATAAAATCCCATAGAAAATAATGATTTCCTATATCCCGGATCAGGAGAATGATTGTGAATGGAATCCATCGTATCGGAATCTTGACGGCAGGGGGTGATTGCCCCGGCCTGAATGCGGTAATTCGCGCGGTAGCGAAAACGGCGCTCTCTAAATACAACCTGGAAGTTATGGGTATAGAGGACGGCTTCCTGGGGTTGATCCAGAATCGGGTGAAACCGCTGGAGAATGAATCGGTCAGCAATATCCTTACGCTCGGGGGCACGATCCTGGGCACAAACAACAAGATTGCACCGCGCAAATATCCCGTCAAAGTCGACGGCAAGATCGAGTTCCGGGATGTGACCGACCGTTGCCTCGAGCACATCGCCGTCAACAATCTGGACGCACTTGTAGTCATCGGGGGCGACGGATCGATGTCCATCGCATCGGACTTCGTGCAGATGGGAATCAACTGCATCGGGGTCCCGAAAACCATCGACAACGATCTCTACGGGACCGATGTCACTTTCGGTTTCGCCACGGCGGTTTCGATTGCGACCGACGCCCTCGACCGCGTCCATACAACGGCCGCAAGCCACCATCGCGTCATGATCGTGGAAGTCATGGGAAGGAATGCGGGATGGATCGCGCTTCATGCCGGCCTCGCCAGCGGATCGGACATAATTCTGCTCCCTGAGATACCCTTCAGTATAAATAAAATCTGCGAATATGTCCTGAACCGGTCGAAGCGTGGCAAGCGCTTCAGCATAATCTGCGTATCCGAAGGCGCCCGCTATGAAGGCGGAGAACAGGTCGTCAACCGCATCGATCCGACCAGCCCGGATCCGATCCGGCTCGGGGGAATCGGGCAGAAAGTCGCGGACGATATCGAAGCCGAAACCGGCATCGAAACCCGGCCGATCACACTCGGCCATATCCAGCGCGGCGGCACCCCCGTTGCCGCCGATCGTGTTCTGGCCACGGAATTCGGCAACAAGGCAATTGAACTGCTCATGGCCGGAGAGAAATCGAGGCTCGTGGTAATGAAAGGCCGAACGGTTACTCATATTGCACTGCAAGAGGCGGCAAACAAGCAGCGCCTGGTACCCTTGGACCATCCCCTGATTGATGCAGCTCGCAACGTCGGTACATGTTTCGGCGATTAAGGGCGGGCTTGAACTCGCTCATGGGCGATCCTTCGGTCTGCCTGGAATATTAAACATTTTTGTTTTGAACGTTCTCTATTGTAACCAGAATGAACCTTGTTTTGTAATTCGTGAGATTGTTACTCAAAAGATAGGTCGCGCTCGAAATCGTATACAGCAGGTGCCGCGACCTTACCGCTTCCGGAACAAACAGAAACCAGAAAGCCCCGGCGCTCTGGGATAGGATTGAAGGGCGGCAGCCTTCATTTATTTCCGGCCTGTAATTCGGTCAGGTGCTCCTGGAGAACAGCCGGAGGCGTTCGATGAAGAAAATACCTTAAACAGAGTAGCAATACGGCCACGTCGTCAAAAGACCCAATGACCGGCATCAACAGGTCGGGTATCAGATCCATTGGCCATACCGTATACGCAATTCCCAAAAAAAATACAATTTTCCCCGGGAGGGGGACACGGGGGTCCCTGAGCAAGCGGAGGATAAGGCGGACCAGTTTAGGCAAATGCCGAAGCATCCGCCAGAAGGACGGCTTGGAATTCATCTGAATATATTAACCCGCATTTCTCAAAAAAGAGCTTCCGATTTTTCTATCGCCCTGCAGGAACAGTCCTGTAAAATCCGGCGACGGGAGGCACGCATCCATTGCGCCTCGACGACGAACGGATTCGTTCAACCTGTTACTGTTTTTATAAACCGATCACGGCTCTGATATATCCGAACAAGGGTATAACCTGAAACATACAGTTATCAACCTTTAAGAAAAGGAAATACCATGAAACGTTTGATGATCACCGCCTTTGTCATGTCGATACTCTGCCTCAGCCTGGCCGCAAATGCAGCCGCTCCTATAGAGTGCGACCGCGAATGCCTGGCCGGTTTTATGAACCGATACCTTGAAGCCCTGATTGCCCGGGATGCTTCTTCCCTGCCCGTTACCAATAATGTGAAATACACGGAAAACGGCGTGCGCCTCAATCTCACGGACGGCCTCTGGAATACGGTAACGGCGATGCCCACCTACCGGGTCGACGTGATTGACGAGGAAGCCGGGCAGGTCGGTCTTCTGGGCAAGATCGATGAAAACGGAAACAACAACTGGTTCGGCGTCCGCCTTAAGGTTGAAAAGGGAGCGCTAATTTCCGAGATCGAAAACCTGGTGGTCCGAAATATCTCCATGGGACCGCCGCCGGAAGGCATGTCCTTTGCCTCCCCTACAGAACCGCATCCACTGATGATGCAGGTCATCCCGGAAGACAAACGGTTGCCTCGGCATGAACTGATAACGATCGGCAACAGCTATTTCACCGGGCTGGACACCGACAACGACGGCGCCAATATCCCATTCGATCCAGACTGCCAGCGCCGCGAAAACGGCTCGATAACATCGAACAATCCGGATGCACCGGAAGGTTCCATGTCCTGGATGGACTGCAAGGCTCAGTTCGACACCCATTTTTCGACAATTGTAACCGATATCCGTGAGCGCCGATTCCTGGCAGATCCCGTAACAGGGCTTTCATACGGCTTCGGCTATTTCGATCATGACGGCAGCATAGAAAAAATGTCCGTCACCCTGGACGGAAAAATAGAGGACGTAAGCCCGGCATTCCGTCAGCCTTTTTCTTTTTATATCGCTGAAATCTTCAAGGTTGTGGACGGCAAAATCCGCCAGATCGAAGCGGTGCTGTGGGCCGTTCCCTACAACATGGAATCCGGCTGGTAGGAATCCATCCTGTATATCTTACTGTCCGCATTCAGCAGGAAGGATGATCTCCGCCCGGGCGCAACAGAAATGGGCGTTTCGGGTGGAGGTTCATTATATTCCCCGTTTCACTTCTTAACTTCAGTCAAAAATGCGATTGAAAAGAAACGACTCATTTAAACGGCTCCTGTTGCTTTAGGCGCCCTACAGCCCACACCATAACACGGCGGCGCCTGATGCAGAATACTCCATCTGCTCATTGCCGGATCATTGAGCGGATCCCCGGATACGCATCAATGGCTGCGGCTGGAAAAACCAAGAATATCGGCTGTTGTCGCATTCCGGCCGAAGTGGATGTACCACGATTTTGTTGTCTCATCTCCTTCGTCTTCTCACCCTGTTATCCAGCTCGTCCTACTCGCGGATATCATCCCGGGTTTCCCTGCGGTCTTCTCCAGCTTCCAGCCGGTCTTCGGTTATCTCTTTTTTTATCTTAGCAAAATCCTGCTCCATCAAGGCCGCAAATTCCTTGTATTGACTTTTCGCATTATCGGGCTTTTATATTCTACCTGGCCTTACAGCCACCAGAAAACAAGCCTGGAACCACATCCGTTTTTTGCGCTAACCTCAGGATTCATCCTTCCAAATCATGTTTGATGGCGTCGGAAACCATAGTGATTCTGAAGAATGGGGACAGGACATGGAGTGAAGAGCTCCGACCTACGGTCGGAGCTTNNGCCTCTGGCTGGGGCATTCCGGCTTTTTCCCGTAAATGATACTTTGATGTCATTTACACTTCCGTAGGACGGCCTATTTAACCCCGCTTCCACAGTGTAATATTCATACACTATGTTGGATTCCGTTCATTAGCGAGAGGAATAGGTTTATCAATCGAGCGGATGTGCAGGTCTCTTTGCGGGAAGGCAATTTCTATATTCGCTTCCCGGAAGCTTTTGTCAATCTGCTGGTGGAGCTCGCTGTTCACCTTCACTCTGTTTTCCGCTTCCACCCATACACGGAGCTCGAAGTCCAGGGAACTTTCCCCGAAACTCAGAAACAACACCTGCGGCGGAGGCGTTTTCTCCACCATTTTGTTGGAATTGGCGCAAGCCGTCAATTTATCCATTACAAGAGAAACATCGGAACCGTAGGCAACACCCACCGGAACAAGTAAACGCACCTGGCGACTGCTGAGCGTCCAGTTGGTCACCTGTTGCGTAACAAGATCCGCATTGGGAATAATGACGTCCGCCTGGTCGAAAGTCTGAACGGTTGTGGACCGAAGGCCGATCCTTTTGATTTCAGCCCATTGCCCGGTGAGTTCGATGCTGTCTCCCACCCTGATCGGACGTTCGAACAGAAGAATCAGTCCGCTGACAAAATTATTCACGATGCTTTGCAGCCCGAAACCGATGCCGACGCCCAGGGCGCTCAGCACGATGGTAAGTTTTGTGATATCGAATCCAAGCACGGAAATTGCCAGCAGGAATGCAATAAAAACAATAAAATAATGAAGCAGGCGGGCTATGGCATGCCGGACCCCCTTCTCCACCCTAACGCGGAGCAGCAAATCGTCCGTGAGCAGTTTGCGGAGAATCCACGATATAAAAACCGAGCCGTAAAGAACACCCGCCGCAATCAACATCAGATCCACGCTGATCCTATGCTCGCCCAGATTAATGCCTAGGGAAAGCAGCCCTCCAATAGCATCTTTCAGATTGTAATAGACTCCCCATATCATGAGGATCGCCGGCAACAGGACAAATCCCCATATAAGAGCATGCATAAGTTGTACCGTCCGGCGGGTAGCAATATCGATATCCTCTTCATGAAGTCGTATTTTTCTGGGAAGCGCGGTTGAGTGCAACAACCATTCCAGGAATCCGTGCATTATGTACAGCAACATCATGAAGACAAGGATGATGGAAAGAGATTTAACCAAAGAAATACACAGGGGCATAAGCAAGCGGGTTTTTCCCCAGATCTCCGCAATAAGGATGAATGTAAAAAAAACGGAGCCGGAAGTAAGCGCCCATTTGTATATGATTGATCCTTCGGAACGACCGTTTTCCCGGGACCACCGCAGAAAAAGTAAAATACTGGCCAGGGCGATCAGAAATATGTAGAGGCGGAACAGGGGAAGCGGAATGCCGAGTCCGTCCAACAGGTTGTTGGAAATAAAAAAGACCACTAGCCAGTAAATAAAATGCTTTTTCCATGTCGTTTGAATCAAGCCTATGACAAGCCTGGCAAAGGAGGTTGCAACAACTGTCGCCATTGCCAGTCTCCATACAAGAAGGGACCCGACATAGGTATAAATAAATACCGTCGTCATGTAGCCTATAAACAATGCGGCTGAAAAAGGCCTTTCAGAAAGAAACTTCAGACGTTCTGATTTTTCCAGAATCGGACGTTGTTTAAAAACTAATGCAATCACGAACAGAGTGACAAGAACCTGGATGAGAACGATCCAACCGACCCGGGAAAAAAATCGGACGTCCGGCCACAGGATATCCTTGAAGCTCTTTTGAATTACAGCCCTGATTCCATCTTTTAACTGGGAAAAATATCGGGGTGAATACATGGGCGGAGATTCATCCGGGTAAATGTTCGAATGCATTTTTTCAATCAAGCCGTCCAATTCGACCGTAAGAACAACAAATTCAGTTTTTATATCGCCGGCTTTTTCCTGCAGCGCCAGCATCATTTCAAGCTGTGGATGGACGATCCCGAGAGCAGTGTCGATCGTATTGTTCGCGGTTTCAAAAGTTGTTTCCAGCGGGCCGATTTTTCCGTCTTTCAGAAGGGAAGACTGCCAGGCCGTCCAACGCTTCTTTTCTTCCAGCCATTCTTTTCTCCAGGCAGCCAGCTGTTCGATCGCCCGTACGAGAGGTTTGCCGATTGCATTGAACGATGCGGAATTCTGCTTGATTTCTTCGTTGAATTCGACAAGTTTATAGTAATTGTAATCCTCTGAACCTTTCAGCCTTGCCAATCGACCGGATTGCGCTTCGAGCTTCTGCTCGATTTCAGAATAATTATTCTCGACTACGGTTACATCCAGCAAGTTCAAGGCTGCCTTCTTCAAGACTGTCAAGCGTGCGTTCAACTCACCGGCAAACGGAATAATTTCGGCCAGACCCGGCACTTTAACCGGGGATGCCTCTGCAGATACGGTTGTTTGTTTTTCTTCGTCTGTAGCCTGATTCCCGGAGGCGGGCGACTGAGCGGCCTGCGCCATCGCCGGCACTGTGAAAAATACGAAGAGAGGCAAAAGGAATAGAACCGTTAGTTTATTTTGATTCATCGTCCGTCCTCCGGTTCAGGCATCGTCGTCGATAAGAATTCCGTTTTATAGAATTGATAGGTAATGATACTGCGCCCCATTCCGAATAATCAATGGGCATTGGCAGGGGCCAACACTTATTCGGCCATCCGGCGACCGGCTTCTTCAATAGTGTAAAAGATTCCGGCTGGCAAACGCATTCACCTACCCTGCGGGCTGATCCTTCGCCTCAGAATATCTGAATTCGTATTGAGTGGTTAGCGAGACCGCCATGCAAAGGAAAGGCCGGTCGCATTTCAACGTCTCCATGGGACAGTGCCATATGCCTTTGGGGATCACCACGGCTGTGGGGACGGAAAAAATATGATCTTCTTCCTTTCCATTGGGGCCGATTTTAAAATTCACTTCCGCCCCCAACTCAGGATCGGTAGGATCGGATCCGATGAAGTACACGACCTCGTCGTGATCGTGGACATGCGGTTCCCGGGACAGACCCAGCGGTCCGACCTGCGTCCCGAACGCATAAATGATATTGCACGGAAAGCCATTTAAAAGATCGGCGCCGGCGGAAAACATCACCGTTTCGCCCATTTTTCGAATCGGCAGGGAAACGATGCACTTGCCGTAACTGCTTTTGTCATCCGACGTATCCCGGGAAACGTTCTGCGCAACTGCAACGATGCCGGCATCGAAGCCGAACATGGCGCCGGCAGTTGCAACAGAGGCGCTCCCTACGGCCAGTTGCCTGACAAATCCTCTTCTCGTCGAACTGTCTTTTGTTTTATTCTTCGAAGTCACAGCCGTATCTCCTTTTCGATAAGGTGGCATGGATTACTATTCAACACCCGTGCGGCGGCGCTCCCGAGCCGTCCGGCTGCCCGCCTTGCGCCAGTCGCGGAATCCCCTGAATTCGTCCATCAGGTCCAATCTTCCCTGCTTTTCAAGTCGGGCATGAATGCCAGCCCAGGCGCATGGAGTTTCAGAGCCGACCTCGCAATACCCGCCCCTGGAACCGCCGCAGGGACCGTTGAGCAGGCGTTTGGCGCAAAGGGCGATCGGGCAGATGCCGGCCGTAGAAGCCAGCAGGCAGTCGCCGCACCCTCGGCACTTTTCCCGCCATATGCCCGGCTCGTCGCTCCCTCCCATGAAGGTGGTCGACAGGGCGGGAATGACCGGCAAAGGCTCCAGTACATCGGCCACAATCTGTACGCCAACGCCGCACGCCAGCGACAATACCGCTTCCGTTTCATCCGGAACCTTTAAGTACGCCTGGACCAGGTCATTTTCACACTGCCTCTCGATGGTACCGACCACAAGTTCCGGCGGCATTCCGCGGTGATGTTCCATACGGGAGAGTTCGCGTGCAAGATCGTACGCTTCTGCGTCCCCGCCCGAGCGGCAGACCGTCACACATCCCCCGCAGCCGAGAACCAGTACTTTCTCGTAACCGGCGACGGAGGACGCAATTTCCTTCATAGGTTTCAAATCCCCGACAATCATCTCGCTCCTCCCCCGGTAACCGGCAATCTACCCGAAAGCATATCCGCCTGTCGCTCCATTTTGTGTCTGCTACAGAGCGGCTCGACCAACTCCCGGACTTTTTCATCCAGGCTTTCGTTCAGAGTTTCCGTGTAGACGACTTCCCCGCAAACCCTGCAGCGGACCAGAAGGTGCGTGGCAACCTCGTCCCAGCCATTCTCCAGCATGTGCTGGAATTCAATCGCATCCTGCGGGCACACACGCCAGCATGTGGCGCACCGCGCACAGCGCGCCATATTGTGTAGCAATGTCTGTACGCCGCCGGCCTCTCTACCATCCAGCGCCCGGGCCGGACAGTTCTGCACGCACGCAAGGCATCCGTTGCATTTTTCATTTACCTGGAAATAGATCATAGCTTTTGTCCGTCGAAAGATTGTAAGGCGATTTTTTTGGTGATCTCCTCTGCAGCGCGTTTGGTTTCCATGGCGATATTGGTCATCCTGTCCTTCCCCATGCTCGGGGTGAATCCGACAATCCAAACGGCCGACATCGGCCGGCCGGGCCTGCGGATAACGGAAGCCACGGCTCGGACCCCCTGGATATATTCCTCGTCGTCGAGGCCGTACCCGGAGTCGCGCGCTTCCTTCACCATTTTCATATAGCGAATTGAGTCGGTAATGGAATTACTCGTGAAGCTGCGAAGACCGATGGAATCGACGAGCGACATCGCTCGTTTTTCATCCATGGATGCCAGAAAAGCTTTGCCCAGGGCCCCGGCCAGCAGCGGCACCCGGGTTCCGATCGGGGATGTGATCTTGAGATCCTGGGTGGATTCCACAATATCAATAATCGAAACGTGGTTTCCGGAACGGATACCCAAAAAAACGGATTGCCTGGTCAACCGCATCAGTTTTTCCATGATCGGCCTGGCGGTATCTTTCAGGTCGATCCGGGCATAGCCTGCTCTGGCCAGTTCGAAAAGAGCCGTTCCGAGAGTATAGCGTTTCGATCCCTTATCACGGTAAAGCGCCCCCGCCTCTTCCAATGCCCGGGTGATGCCGTGGACGGTGCTTTTACTGATGCCCAGTTCCCGTGAAAGATCACTGATAGTCAAATGCTTGTCTTCCCCGGCGATGAGCTCAAGTATCTGAAAAGCCTTTTTGACTGTCGGCGCCTGGTACATGATGGAATTATCCAAAAATTATGTGTTTACTATAGTGAACGATGTCGGGATAGAATATGAATCAGTTTCTTTGCCTATGTCAACAATTAATTTCATTATATTATTGATAAATAAGTTTTTATTGTTGACAAAACCACTAATTATTATGTTATGGTGGCATCCTTAATTGTTCTTCATAGTGAACTCATAGGGAGCAGATCATGTCCGACAAAGAAATTTCAACCGCGGAAGCCCTAAGAAAAACCAGGACATACGGAAAGTTCCGATGCCACAATCCCAGTTGCATGGGGCGTCTCGCACCGGAAGCCGGACAGGCCCATGTGAAGTGCCCCGAGTGCGGCATGGAATTTCGCGTCCACTGGATACGTCCCGACTTTCCCAGAATCCGGGGTCCCGTTTGGGACGTAAACCGGAAGCTTGCCGAGAAAGTCCTGAAGAAAAAGGAAAAGGAGCAGTCAAATGGCGCTTAATCGCAAGATCGCATATATCGATCTGACAACCGGCGATATCCAGGTCAAACCGATCCCGATTGAAATCCGGAAGCAGTTTATCGGCGGACGCGGGCTGGACGCCTACCTGCTTTACAACCACACGAAAAAAGGTGTGGAGCCGCTCTCACCGGACAATGTACTTCTTATTTCAGGCGGGCTGCTCACGGCCACCTGCGCGTCGGCAACAACGCGTACCCACGTCATGGCAAAATCGGCGCTGACGGGAATGCTGGGATCCACAAACATGGGCGGCTTTTTCTCCCCCGAACTCGCCTGGGCGGGATTCCATCATCTTGTTATCCGGGGCAGGGCGGAAAAACCCTGCTACCTTTTCATTCACGACGGAGAGATCGAGATTCGGGACGCAAAAAATATCTGGGGCAGAAGTACGACCGAAACCCAGTGGGCGATCCGCGAGGAGCTGGGCGATCCGGAAGTGAAAAGCCTTGTCATCGGTCCCGCCGGTGAAAACCTGGTGCGGTTTGCCAACGTCATGACCGGCATTAAAAACTCCGGGGGCAGGACCGGCATGGGCTGCATCATGGGCTCCAAGAACCTGAAAGCGGTCGCGGCCCGCGGCACCCTGGACATCGGGATCGCGCATCCCGAGGAGGCCCTCGAATACAACAAACGATTCATCGATCAGATTGCCAGCTCCAAAGTCAACCAGACCCAGGGGACTCTTGGAACTCCCTTTATCTGGGGCGCAACAAACTCCTGGGGCGGAGTGCGTGCCCGCAATTTTCAATTCAACCAGTGCGAGTACGCCGACGATATAGAGCCGGAACACCTGGACGAGATTGCAACCGAAACAATGGGACCGCATCATATGGCCAGCTGCTACGCCTGCCAGGTCCACTGCCGGGCCCGCTACAAACTGCCTTCGGGTCCTTATGCCGGGAAATACGACGAGGGACCGGAGTACACCTCTCTGGGCGCTTTCGGCGCCATGCCCGACTGCAGAAACGCAGAAACGGTTTTGACCTGCAACTACCTCGTCAATCAATACGGAATGGACAACCTGGAAACCGGTGCCATGATCTCATGGGCCATGGAGCTGGGCGAGATAGGCATCCTGACCAAAGAGCACACCGACGGCATCGACCTGCGATTCGGCAACGACCAAGCGCTTATCGAGATGATATCCCGCATCTGCAACCGGAAGGGCTGGCTCGGGGACACACTGGCCGACGGCGGCATTCCGGCCTCGGAAAAGATCGGCAAGAATTCCTTCGATTACCTCGTGCAGGTCAAGGGGATGAACAACCTTCACTCCGACGAGCGGGCCACTCCGGCGCTTGCGCTGAATGTCGCCACTGCTTCGCGGGGGTCCGACCACTTGAGGAGTCGTCCGGCCATCGATCTCTATCACCTGCCGGAACCGGTTTTGAGAAAGATTTACTCGAGCCCGGTTCCCTACGACGGTCCCCTGAGCTCGGAACACACCGACTATGAGGGCAAGCCCTGGCAGGTCTTCTGGCAGGAAAACTGCTACATGGCGGTCGATTGCCTGGGAATATGCAAGTATCACACCGTATTCCTTGGAGCCACACACCCCAACTTCGAGGACTGGGCTAAGGTCGTCTACTACAACACCGGCCTGGATTTTTCGCCAAAAGATATCTGGGATGCAGCCGTCCGTTGTAACACGATCGAACGGCTGTTCAACCTGCGTGAGGGCCTGTCTCGAAACGACCTGAAAAAAGGAGACATGCTGAACCACCGCTATTTCGACGAACCGTGCCTGAGGGGCGCGCCGGGTGTGGTCGGAAGAAGGATCGATAAGGACAAGTTCATCCAGATGGTAGATGAACTATACGAACACAAAGGACTGGATAAAAACGGCGTTCCCAAGCCGGAAACCCTGAAAAAGCAGGGTTTGGAGGGCGAACCCTCTCACCAGTTATAGGAAACGGGAACAGCCAGGAGATCGTCCATGCAGAAAAGCAATAAAATCCTGAAAATCGATTATGAAAAGTGCACCGGGTGCCGTTTGTGCGAACAGGTATGCGCCGTGAAGCATGACCGGGTGTCCAATCCCATCCGCAGCCGGATACGGGTCATCAAATGGGAATCCGAGGGAATCTATGTCCCGGTATCCTGCCAGCAGTGCGAAGACGCCCCTTGCGTTCTGGGATGTCCGGCCAAAGCCCTGGCGCGAAACGACGATCTGTGTCGTGTAGAGGTGGATTACACCAAATGCATCGGCTGCCGCACCTGCGTATCGGTTTGTCCTTTCGGAGCAATGCATTTTGTAGCCGCGGACCGCAAGGTCATCAAATGCGATCTCTGCGACGGGGATCCTCAATGTGTCCGATTCTGCGATGTCGAGGCGGTTCGCTTTGTCGACACAAGAGACATGGGTCTGGAAAAAGGAAGAGAAGCGGCACGAAGGCTTCAGGCTGCTGAGAAAAAGGCAGGCGCCCTGCTGGAAGCATAGAGAGGATCCGCTATGGCCATAACGGTTGAGTTTCTCAGTTTGCCCAATGTCGTTAAAATGGTTGGGAGCAAAACAATCACGATCGATTTCTCCGGACAGACGGTGGAAGGATTGATCCTAGAGTTGACGGAGAAATACGGCAGAAAAGTTCAACAGTTTCTATTGGATGAAACCGGGCGGCTGGACATGATGCTCAAGGTTTTGCGCAATCAGGAAGAGTGGATTCAGTCGGACCGGATGCAGAGGCCGCTCGAGGACGGCGACCGCATTACCATCATGTTGCTGGCTGCAGGTGGCTGAAATGATTCAAAGGACCTGGNNCCAGGTCCTTTGAATCATTTCAGCTAGGCAGAAACGGCAAAAAACGCCGTTTCTGCTATTTAGAGGGTTTGATTTGATGGCTTGGGCAATGAAATCGGGCAGCAACCTGGAACGAGTACTTCGCGCAGGTCATTTCGCATTTACGGGCGAACTGGGACCGCCCCGCGGCGCCAACACATCCAAGATCCTCGAAAAAACGAAACACCTCAAGGACTGCGTAGATGCGGTCAACATCACGGACAATCCGACGGCAATGGTGCGCATGGCCAGCTGGGGAGCTTCCCTCATCGCACTTCGGGAAGGCCTGGAGCCGAACTATCAGATGGTCTGCCGAGATCGCAACCGGCTGGCGATGCAGAGCGACATCCTGGCCGCTTACGCAAATGGAATTCGGAACATTGTCTGCCTGTCCGGAGACCACCAGGATTTCGGAGACCACCCGGACGCCATGGGAGTCTTCGATATCGACTCCATTCAGCTCATTCACATGGTAAGGCTTATGCGCGATGAAGGCAGATTCGCCGGAGGGGAACCGATCGACGAACCGCCGAGAATGTTCATCGGGGCGGCCGCCAATCCATTCGCGGATCCCTTCGAATTCGGCGTGCGGCGCCTCGCAAAGAAAATCCGGGCCGGGGTGGATTTCGTCCAGACCCAGTGCATTTACAACATGAAGAAGTTCAGCGACTTCGTTGCCCGCGCCCGGGATATGGGCCTTCTGGATAAGGCGTACCTTCTTGCGGGAATAACACCGTTGAAGAGTGTAGGCATGGCGCTGCACATGCAGAAGGAAGTTCCGGGCATGGAGGTCCCGGAGGCACTCATCCATCGGCTAAAAAGCGTCCCTGCGGAGATGGAGGCAGAGGAAGGAATCCGGATCGCGTGCGAGCAGATCGAAATATTAAAACAGACACCCGGTGTTGCGGGCATTCACCTTATGGCGATCGGATGGGAGCACCGGGTGCCGGAGATCGCCGAGCGGGCCAAGATGCTGCCCAGGCCGAAAGTATGAAGGGGTCTATTTTTATTGACAGCTGCCCGGGGGGGTGTTTTATAGGAGACATGGCTTCAATAAATAATCTTAACGGAATATTCGGATCAACAGATAAACAACTACGTATTCTTAGGATATTGCACATAATTCCTATTTCAGGTTTCATGAAATCTGCGGAATTTGTATTTGTACCGGCAGCCTGAGCTTTCGTTGATCCTTTCAGGTAATTCTTAATCCCGAATTACCGGGAGGGATTCAAATCAAGGAGGACAACCATGGAAGAGGTAAAAATAGTGCGAACCCATTGCCGCTGTTGTCATGGAGCCTGTGGCGTGTTCGCTCATGTAAAGGATGGCAAGGTGGTCAAGGTTGAGGGGAATCCCGACGATCCCATCAGTCACGGCACCATGTGCACCAAGGGCCTGTCCGTGACGCAGCTGGCCTACCATCCTGATCGAGTCATTTACCCAATGAAGCGGATCGGACCGAAACCGAGCGGTAAATGGGAGCGAATTACCTGGGATGAAGCACTCGATACGGTAACCAAAAAATTCCAGGATGTCATAGACAAATACGGCCCGGAATACGTCCTTGTCGGGCAGGGAACGGGCAGGGATTACGAAAGCCACATGTACCGCTTTGCCAATCTGCTGGGCACCCCGAATGTATTGACAGCCGGCCACATGTGTTACGTATCGAGGGTTTCTGCGAGTCTTGCCACCTGCGGAAACCTGCCCGTCGTCGATTACTATGTCAATGAACCCAAACTGATCGTGATGTGGGCAAGCAATCCCATGTGGACGAATGCGGATGAATACAAGGGAGAAAATTTTTACCGGACCTATAAAAACGGCGCCAAGCTGATCAGCATCGATCCACGGAATTCATTCTATGGAGGAAAAGCCGATATCTGGCTGCAGATCCGTCCCGGCACCGACTGCGCCATGGCTTTAGGCTGGCACAATGTGATTATCGAGGAAGAGCTCTACGACAAGGATTTCGTTGAAAACTACGTCCACGGATGGGATGCATTTAAAGACCGGGTGATGAAGGACTACTCCCTCGACAAAGTGGAAAAAATTACGTGGGTTGATAAGGAAAAGATCCGGGCGGCGGCAAGGCTTTACGCAACCACAAAGCCGGCGGCCATTCACTGGGGCGTGCCTACGGAGCAGAACATCAACTGCACCGACTTCACGCGGACAGCTATCGGGCTGATGGGAATCACCGGCAACCTTGACAGCCCGGGCGGGAATGCCCTGTTTGTAAATCCTCCCGTAAAGACAGTGGCGGAATTCTCCTGTCACAAGAGTCTTTCAAGAGAGGTGCAGAAGAAGAGATTGGGAGGAATGGAGTTTTTCCTCGGAGCCAGGGTGCAGTTCATCAATCCCAAGAAAGCCTGGGATTCGATCGTTTACGGAACGCCTTACCAGCTTAAAGCGGGGCTCCTCTGCGGTAGCAATCC
>DKBB01000049.1 GCA_002451015.1 Acidobacteria bacterium UBA6911 | reverse complement strand
ACACTCACATTCTATTAGCAGAAAGCAGGGCTTGTCAACTAACAGGAGAACTACCCTGAGCAAATTATAAGCAGTGGAGAATTATGAAACTTATACCGCTCTCGGAAGGCTTGGGAAGTGACCTGGGATCATAACCTGGGTTTTCCGGAAACGCCCGAATGGACACAGGGGAAAAGGCTGCCCTACAAAGAGTGATCTATCGGGAATCCTGAGGGGGTTTTCCCGCATACAGGGAGTTTGTGAAAATTTTACAGGCTGATCTTCTATATTAAATTTAAGAAAAAGGGATTGCCAAAAAAGACAATCCCTTTTTCTTAATCCGAGTTCTGCCTACTTCCGGCAACGATACGAAAAGGACTAAATACGTTCCCTACTGAAAATCCGCTAACACCTTCTATCGCAGGCTTGCCGGAAGGCTCTCTTTAAATAATGAGGAAGCCGCTACCATTACCCGCAATGTCTATCGGGGGGGCATAACCTCGCAATCGATAACGATCAAGAACCTATGCAGCGGAGAATTCTTTACCGTCTAATGCGTGCAGACTTCAATCGGTCTCTAAAGTTCCCCGATATTGAATACGATCCCGGCCCCGAATCGGGTGGCGTTGATGTATTCACCGCTCAATCTCCAGGTCAAAAATTCAACCTGGGCTGGGCGGATCGAGATCATGTCGCTAACGCGGATATCCACGCCGCCGCCGAAGGCCATGGCCAATCCATTATCATCCAGCTGGCCCGCTTCGTTGCCTTCCAGGTCGCCCGGAAGACGGAGCATTCCGACACCGAAAAGCGCGCGCACAAAAGGAACGATCCTTTCATGCACGGGAATTCTGATCTGCGGCCCGAAAAGAACGTTGTAGTTGCTGATGGTACCCAGGTCCTCGCCGCCTTCTGTCAGGGAGCCGTATGCGCCGCTGACATCGATTACGGCCCCGGCATACTCGTTTGCGTTTACGACAAATGTGCCTTCAAAGCCGTTAAAATAATCGATCGCTTCATTGTCCTCCGGCAGAATCAGATTCCAGCCTCCGAAAATCTCAAACTGGGGAACATCCTGCGCCGTCGATACTGCACAAAAACCGAGCAAGAGCATTGCCACAAATACGAGTTTTCTCATTTACATTCTCCTTTGATATCCAAAAATAATAAGGTTTTTGATCCTCGCGAAGCAATAAAATTTTAACAGATTCCTCATCGAATAATCAACAAGAAGGCCGTGCATCCCCGCTATAATCTCAATACAATTTGTTCCTCAACCCTATAGAAAAAAACACATTAGCTGTTCTACGTAATTTTTCGTAGGAAAGCAAGCGTTAATTGCCGGGTTCCGCCGAAGGCGGCTAACATTCAGGAAACGGCCCGACGGAGCCCGATGAAGCCCTCCCGCGAGAATTTGCTAACTTCCTATCAATGCCGAATCATTATTGCGCGACAAAGAAATTTTGATCGACCTGCCCGTTGTTGGTGAAATACTCGGTCCGGGCGACCCATTTGGCCAGAAAAGTCGCGGCCTGTCCTTCCACGGAATACTCCAGACCATAGACCTGCGGGAGTGCCACGCCCCCGACATTCGCGAAATTGTCGAACCTTTCCACCAGAAGATAAATGGAATCGGGCAAGCCGTCCATGATGGTGTCTCCCGCGGCCCTGTTCGCGGGCCTGCCGCTCGGTTCCGCCGGCGTGGTGACAAGATTGCCGCCTCCCGTGGAGACGATATTCTGCGTGGCGGTCAGGTCGCCGGCGACTCGGACTTTGTATTCGGTTCTCCGGTGATTAAACTGCTTATCGAAATAAAGTTTGACCGTCATCTCGCCGGCCCTTATGCCCGGTTTCCCGTAATCAAGTTCGTAGAACTCTTCGCCTTCAATCGTTCTTTTACCCAGTTGCATTCTGGGGCGTTCTTCCCCGGCATGGAGCAGGGGCCAGGCGGTAGACAGGACGCCGCCGAGGAATCCTTCCTTCATTGTCGAGTTATGCAGGAAAATAAATTGTGCTATCGGGGATCTTTGCGAGGGGGTGATATAACCCACGGTAACTTCATTCCCATCATACGCAAAATACTCCCCGGGATAATTAACGTCCGAGAACTGCATCCGGATTCCCACCTTGGAACCGTCCGACACGCACAAAAAATAGCCGTCGACTATCTTGCCCGTGCCTCCCAGAATGAATTCGACGCCCGCTTTGCCGCTGATGCCCCGGGATTTGATCGCCTCGAGTTTTTCCGCTTTCCCGAGCGTAGCCAGGTGTTTCTGTATCAATTCTTCGGGAGTAATATCGTTAGCTTCCGAGAGAGTGATCCCGGTCGGAATAAAAACCAGCGTCAAAAAGAAAATAATTATAATCAGACCAAAACGTTTTCGCTTACTCATCAAATGCCTCCTAAACCATACCAGGTATTCTTGATTCGTGATTTGTGATCCTAATTTATATGCGTTTCAATTCCCAAGTACAAGCACAAAGTCACTGAAAACGCTGCTGCGGACGCACCGACATTTTCTCTTGAGCTTAAAGATTATTAGAACTATAAGTATGGCTAAAGGTTCAAAATATTTAGTAAAATAGAGGATACTCTGACAAGTAATAATTAACCATTCATCGTGAGGTTCCGACATGAAAAACCCCCTTTCAGTTTCCGTGAAAAATCAGTGCATACCCCTGTTTCTGCTGGTACTTTTTATTTCTGTTATCCCGACCGCTTCCGGCAAAGACTTCTGGGAGAAGAAGGCATACAAAGAATGGTCCGAAAAGGATTGCCGTAAAATGCTCGAGGACTCGCCATGGGCCGAAAAATATGAGGTTACCTCGATCGACGTGAACATGGCCGATCAGACCGCCAGCGACGGGGCGCCTCCTTACGTCCGATACAGGGTCCAGCTTCGTTCCGCGCTGCCCATCCGGCAGGCTATCGTCCGCCAGACCCATATCGCGAACAATTACGACGAGTTGTCCGCCGAACAGCAGCAGGCGATAGACAACCAGACCGATCCTTTCCTGAATACCAGCTACGAGGATTATGTCATTGTATACATAACCTATGAAACCAACACCCCCCGGAACGTCGTCAGCCAACTGGTACGCCACTGGCAGACCCAGACTACGGACATGCTGAAATTCTCCGTTTTCCTGGGTGGATCCAAGGGAGAAAAGGTGCCGCTGGAACAGTACGTGGTTCCCCAGAGCGCCGAACAATACATACAATTCGTTTTTCCGCGCAAGGTCAACGGCCGCGATCTGCTGCTATCGGAAGACAAAGAACTGATCCTGGAATTCGAGGTTCCCGCGGCGGGCCGCGTGGGCGGGGGTAAAGCATTTGTGGAATTCAAAACCAAGAATATGACCTACAACGAGAAGTTAGAATATTAATGGATTGAAGAATGAGGGCTGACCGTTTCCGGGAAGTTCCCGACTCTCGACGGAAGCGGAACCGGCCCCCTTGAAGCCGTCGCAGGGGCGAACACGAGGTTCGCCCCTGCCTTTCTTTTGACCGCACATCCACCTGACTTGAACCGCATTAGTAACCACATTAAAAGTTGAACCGCGAAGAAAAATCTATTTGTAGGCTTCTTGGTTATCGTTTTTGCCAGATCATGCGCTGGATTCCATGCTTGATGCGCAGGACCTTCCAGTTAACCCACATTTC
>DKBB01000178.1 GCA_002451015.1 Acidobacteria bacterium UBA6911 | reverse complement strand
CGACGTGATTTCCGGTTTGCAGGCTGCCCAGGCGAAGGGAATCCTGCATCGCGATATCAAACCCTCAAATTGTTTCGAGGATATCGACGGTACCGTCAAAGTGGGCGATTTCGGATTGTCGATCTCCTCGGAGGCCTCTGAAGACACCGAATTGACCAGTGACGGCTTGTTTCTCGGAACACCGGCTTTCTGTTCTCCCGAACAGCTGCGGGGGGAGGAACTCAACGCCCGATCGGATCTCTACTCTGTCGGCGTCACTCTTTTTTATCTTCTCACCGGCCGAACGCCGTTCGAGGGTCATACTTCGGTGCAGTTGATCGCCAACGTCCTGGAGAAAACCCCGCCGTCACCAAAGGATTTCCGGCCGGAGATACCGGACGAACTTGCCAGAGTGGTTCTGCGATGCCTTGAGAAAACACCGGGAGAACGATTCCGGAATTACGGGGAACTGCACCGCGCATTGATGCCTTTTGGAACGACCGCGCCGGCGCCGGCGCCTCTGCTCCAGCGGTTCTTGGCTGGAGCGATCGACATGGCCGTGTTCAGCTTCCTTTCCACCGTGATCGGTCTATGCTTCACCGGTGGGAGCATGACGAAGCTTCAAAGCATGGGAATTGTTTTTTATCTCGGGGGCCGTGACGGCGGCATAGTTCTGGCGGTAATGTTGCTGGGTTGTCTGGCTTGGGTCGTCTACCACACTCTCCTCGAAGGACGTTGGGGCTACAGTCTTGGAAAGGCGGCGTGCCGTTTGCGCGTGGTGGATGCCGACAGAAATACGCCCGGACTTGGGAAAGCGGGCCTGCGGGCAGCGATATACGTAACGGCTCCGTATCTGCCGTTCTGGATCTATTATGGACTTATCGCTGCAGGTAAATTGAGTCTTGACGATACGCGGATGTTACTTGTAATCAGCTACTCCTATTACCCGATCTTCGGCTTGCTGTTCAGTACGGCCCGCAAACGAAACGGACTGGCCGCTTTGCACGACCTGGCTTCCAGGACCCGGGTGGTACGCAAACCGAAGCTGGAAACGCGACCTGCCCTTCCTTTGTCGGACCTCAAGCCTGTTATGGAATCGGAATCCATGCCCCGGATCGGGGCCTTCCATGTGCTTGAAACACTGGGGCAGGGAAGGGACGGCCGCTGGCTGCTTGCCTACGATACGCGTCTGTTGCGCAAAGTCTGGATTCACGAGGTGCCCGCGGGGACACCCGAACTGCCCGGGCATCAAAAGACCCTGAGGCGCGTCGGGCGGCTTCGCTGGATTACCGGACGCCGGTCCGCGGAAGAAAACTGGGACGCTTTCGAGGCGCCGGCCGGCGCCGCTTTCCCGGATCTGGCGGCAAAGCGGCACTCCTGGGAATCGGTCCGTTTCTGGCTGCTCGACCTTGCGCAGGAGCTGACGGCGGCAATGAAAGACGGTACCGTGCCGGAAATCCTGTCGCTCGACCGGATATGGATTGCCGCGGAAGGCCGGGCCAAGCTTCTGGACTTTCCCGCGCCCGGTTTGAAGAATTCCAAACGCAGTGATCATGGGTATGGACCGGATTCCTTTTTAAGCGCTGTAGCTTCGTCGGCCCTGGAAGGGCGGATCGATCGACCAGCGAAGGATCCCTTGTCCGCGCCGCTTCCATTGCACGCCCGTCGGTTCCTGGAAGACAGTACGGTCCTGTCTAATCCTGCCACGGCCGGCCGGGCATTAAAACGACTCACTCAAAGACCGACGCGTGTCACCCGGCTCCGCCGTCTGGCTGTCGTGGCCGCTTGCCTCCCGGTTCCGGTATTGGCGTTCTTTTTTTACATGTTCGTAATCAGCGCCACCGTGGGAAATATCAGAGAGCAGCCAGAAATCCATGAGTTGAGCCGGCTGCTTGCACAACGGCAGAGCATATTCGGGATCAAGACTCGGGAATTTCCCGATGACCGGCGCTTTGCAATATTTGTCGCCCATCGCTACACGGAAATTGTTACGGATCCCGAGGTCTGGGGCAGCTATCCTGCGATGTTTTTAATATTTGGATCGAATCGCGTTTTTGTGGAACAAAGCATCGAGAATCCCCCCGAGGCGACGCAAGAGGAAATCGCCGAGGTTGAAGCGATCCTGGAGAACCGATTTCTGAAAGATATTATCCAGGACATGGAGAAGGCAAAAAATGCGGCCGACAATAAGCACTGGGTATCTCTTATTGTGGCCTTCGCAAGCATGCTGGTGTTCGTAGCCGTACCCGCGATAATAGCGGCTCTTTGCTTCCGCGGCGGGTTGGTTCTACTTGTTTTCGCCGTAAGCGTGGTGCGCAAAGACGGCCGCCGGGCATCGCGGATTCGCGTCTTCTGGCGCAGTCTCCTTGCCTGGATGGCGCCTGTTATTCTTACTCTACCGGTATTCATTCTCCTGGGTATGGTTCTAGAGCCCACAGTTGCAGTGCCCATGGTTGTAGTGTACACAACGGTATCGATTCTGGGTCTTTTAATGACGGGCCTGATTGCCTGTTCTACATTACTTCCGGATCGCAGCATCCCGGATCGGCTTTCCGGCACGCGCCTGGTGCGCCGGTAACTCCAACGAGTGGATTATCAGACTTTTTAAAGGTGACCGCAGAAAGTATCAGAAATAGTTCTGGAAGATAAACAGGGCATTGGCCTTGTCGAAAAATTTACAGGATCTTAGAAAATGAACAGTTCGTTGTCGGATGAAATTATAGTCAAAAATATTCTCGACGGGGATGAGAACGCCTTCAACCAGCTGTATGAAAGATATCGGTTTCGTATTTACTCCGTAGCCTTTCAGATCCTCCGGAACCCTGAGGAGGCGCAGGACGCCACCCAGGAGATTTTCATGAAGCTTTCCGGATCTCTCGGAAAATGGAACGTTCAAATATCGAAACTCTCTACATGGATTTACAGACTGGCGGTGAATCATTCCATCGACCATTGGCGTGTCCGCTCCCGCCGTGGGGAATCCCAACTATTGAGAAATGATGCCGATCTCATTTTACAGGTAAATAGAACTGACAACTCCGGCGGTTCTCCTTTCATTGCCATTAAGAACAAGGAAGAAATCAGCCTTATTCGAGGTTATGTTAAAAAATTGCCCGATCTGCAGAAGAAAACTTTCATTGGCCGCTATTTCAAGGAGCTGAAGCTTGTAGAAATAGCCGAATTGGAAAACTGTAATGTTGCAGCTGTAAAAAGTGCGTTACATCGCGCAACGCATGCTGTCCGCCATTTTCTTCTGGATTCCAGAAGTTTAGCTTTGAGAAAAATGGAATTACATGTGTGAAATCACCTGAAGATAAAGGTGTAGGTATTCTGCGAAGGTCGAATTTCCAGGGCGTCTCATTAAAATGCACGCGTAGTACAGAAGCATCCTTCCGAATATTAGGTTCCAATCAGGCGGCCATAAAAAAGGACTGATAAAGTGAAGGTGTGCAAAATTCCAAGTTTCTTTGTTCGCACCTGTAGTAAAATCGCAAAACTATCAGCTTATGAACATGGTTAGTACACTTAACATGGAATTATCACAAGCAACGATGGGTCTGATAGAGGGAAGATTTTTAAAAACCGGGGCTTATTCTTCCTATCCGTACCTGGTTATTAATTCACCCATTTCTGAATGCCACTTAAACAGAATTACTACCGATTAATGAATTAATAACCAGGTACGATTTTTCCGTTGAATTTTAATCTATGATTCTAAGGCCTTTTTCCGTAGGTGTAGGATAAAACCTGGAGATTTTAGAAATATATACGGTCAGTTTTCAGGATGATCGAAAGTTATCCTGACCGAAATGATTTTCCCGTTCTGCATTATATCGCAATCATCGACGGATATATTTCCCGATTTATACTTCTGCTATAATTGGATTCCAGTGATTCATCGTGAAAGGAACCTATGAGATATCGATACGGAATACGTGTTGTATTTCTTTTGTCGGCACTGCTGGCAATGTCCTGCGCCGTGAACGCACAACAGAATGAGCAGACGGACGCAGTGGAGTCCGAAGGTGTCACAAAATCCACCCAGGCTTTCGCCTATCAGATCGGAGGGAATGCGACAAAGATAGATTTTAAAGGCACCGACCTGATGCCTGACGCCGAGGGGGAAGCTAAAATAAAGGCCAGCAAAGGTTATACGGAAATCGAAGCAAAATTTAAAAATCTTGCTGCACCTACCCGATTCGGGTCGGAGTTTTTGACTTACATCCTGTGGGCGGTCTCCACGGAGGGACGATGCGACAATCTCGGTGAGGTCCAGATTAATGGTGACGGAGAAGGAAAACTTAAAGTCCGCACGCAGTTGCAGGTATTTTCCCTCATTTTGACTGCAGAACCCTATTTCGCTGTTCGAATTCCAAGCGAGCTGGTCGTCGTCGAAAACCAGAAGCGCGAGGACACCGTCGCCCGTATTTATACGGTACGATCCTACTCCTTAATGGAAAGAGGCCGGTATCAGAAACTGACCAACCCTCTGTCCCTAAGTCTAGACCTGAAAAGTGTCCCGCTCGCATTGTACCAGGCCCGAAATGCTGTCGGCATTGCAAAATCAAACGGAGCGGAGCAATACGCTCCAATCATACTTTCCCGGGCTTCCGCCAGTCTGAGAACCGCAGAGACCTTTCTGGAGCAGAAACGAAACAAAAACGACATAATTTCTAACGCACGCCGGGCTATCCAGTTTGCCGAAGACGCCCGGGCCTTCTCGGTGCAGATGCAGGAAGAGCAAAGACTAGCAGAAGAACGGATGGCCGCAGAAGAAGCCAAGCGAAGCGCCCGCGAACAGGCCGAACTGGAGAAGCTGCAGCGTGCCAAGGCCGAGCTGGAACGGGCCCAGGCCTTGATCGAGCAGGAAAAAGCCATGCGCCAGGCAGCGGAGGAAGCCAGCCGGAGAGCCGAAGCTGAAGCAGAAAGACAGAGGGCTCTGGCAACAGAATCCGAAGCTAAACAGGCAGCGCTGGCAGCCCGGAAAGCGGCAGATGAAGCGAAAAGGCAGAAGAGAGAAGCCGAAGAGGAGAAAGCCCAATTGCGCGCACGACTTCTCCGTCAGTTCAGCATGATTCTTGAAACACGCGACACCGAGCGCGGCCTGGTGGTCAACATGTCGGACGTTCTGTTCGATACAGGAAGTTACACGCTTCGCCAGGTAGCGCGCGAGAAGCTTGCCCGTATCGCAGGCATCCTCCTCAACTATCCCGAGCTGCGTATCGAGTCGGAGGGGCACACCGATACTATCGGGAGCCTGGAACTGAACCAGAAGCTTTCCCAGAACCGAGCCGATGCCGTAAGAGAATATCTGATTTCTCAGGGCATCCCCGAGAGTTCAGTCACCTCCATCGGGAAAGACTTCTCAGTACCCGTCGCTTCAAACGACACAGCGGAAGGAAGACAGAAAAATCGTCGTGTCGAACTGATTGTTTCAGGGGAAGTTATCGGCGTCCGGATTGGAAATCTATAAAGTATTGAAATCCTTCCGCACAGACCGTTCCAATCCATGGGCTTTACGCTTGGTTCAAGCCTGTGGATGAATGCGTTCGGCATCGGAACCTGCAACAATACGAACTCTTATGAAGCATTGTAGATCCGGAAAGATGAAGCTACGGCATTACTCAAGGCTGGTATCGGGCTCGGCCGGACGAATGGTGAGATCCCCCATGATTCGCCGCTCCAAGATATGGCGTTTTCCCAGCAAGAGACGGATATAAACTGGATTGATGACTGAGAGCTATCGTCCCAAAGCCGGTGTTTTGTCTTTCAAGAATTCCACCAAACTTTCTTTCTTTTGCTGCTTGCGGTGTACAGTTCCGTTCCATTACCATAGGAACTTCAAAGTACAGCAACAGGAAGGGGTAAAACCGGAAGCACTGGCGTCACTTTCAGGGTATTCGCAAAACCAACACCTCCGCCATGGATGGATGGAGATACAGCAGTAAATACACCATACAACGGGAGTCCCCATACCCATATGGTAAACAAAGGAGTTCTGCTCGCGTTCTGTGCCTATTTCTTCTGGGGGTTGGTGCCGCTTTACTGGAAGCTGATGCAGCATGTTCCGGCGATTCAACTGATCGGGCACCGTATTGCATGGTCGTTTGTCCTGCTGATGCTTGCACTCCTGGTTTCCAGGAAATTCTCAGAGGTCCGCAGGATGGCTTCGGACCGGAAGGTCCTGCGAACTCACCTGATCGCAGCGACGCTTCTGGGCGGTAACTGGTTTATCTTCGTCTGGTCGATCAACTCAGGATATGTCGTTGAAGCCAGCCTGGGGTACTTTATCACTCCCCTGTTTGCCGTATTGTTAGGCGTGGTTTTCCTTAAGGAGCGCCTGCGCCCGTACCAGTGGGCAGCCGTCGGTCTGGCTACGGGTGGGGTGTTTTATCTGACGATTACATACGGACGTCCGCCGTGGATCGCTCTAGGCCTGGCATTTACTTTCGGTATATACGGGCTGATAAAAAAAACCTCCTTTCTTAACTCCGTATACGGAATGGCGGTTGAGACAGGAATGCTTTTCCTTCCCGCCCTCATTTTTCTGACTTACCAGGATCTTCAGGGACAGGGCGCATTTCTCAGGATAGGTTTAAAATCAGACCTGCTGATGATCAGTACCGGATTGATAACAACGATACCGCTTCTCATGTATGCCTCCGCCACCCGACGAATTCCGCTCAGCACGGTCGGCATCATGCACTACATCACACCGACGTGCCAGTTCCTGCTTGGAGTGCTGGTCTATCAGGAAGTGTTCACGACCGACAAGGCGATCGGGTACTGTTTCGTCTGGATTGCGCTTGTCATTTTCGGCGTGGAAGGTTTTCTGTTCCAGCACCGGCGCTCGGGATTGTCCGATACTGAAGAGAACCGGGCCGGTGCCTGATCGTTTGAGGTCTCCGATCAACCAACCCGGATTCTGTACTGATCTGAAATGTCGACCCGGGGGCACAAAATTGTGAAATTAGGCCGCCAGGGAAACCGTACTGCGTCGTTACAGCCAAATTCCCAACACGGCATCCAGAACGAGTATGATGATAAATCCCGTGAAGGATACAATACCGGTCATAACAGTCCATGAGCAGAGCGTCTGCTTTTCACTCAACCCGAGGTATTTGCCGACCAGCCAGAATCCGCTGTCGTTGACATGAGACATTATGGTGGATCCTGCCGCGACGGACAGGACAAGCAGTGCTCTTTCCATTTCATGCAGGGGAGTATGCTCGATAAGGGGGGCGGTGATACCGGCCGCCGTGATCATGGCAACAGTCGTCGATCCCTGCGATATCCGGATGATCACCGCAAGAACATATGCCAGCAAAAGGATCGGGATACCGGAATCCGCAACCGTTTCAGCCAGAGTGACTCCGATTCCGCTGTCAACTAATACCTGCTTGAATACGCCACCCGCTCCCGTGATCAGTATTATCAGACCTGCCGGAGCCAGTGATTTTGTTGAAATATCCAGCAGTTCGACCCTTGTCTTGCCCCGGCGGATGCCCAGAAAATACAGGGCGGCTAATGTCGCCAGGGTTAGGGCTGCAAAGGGATGACCAACAAAAAGAAAAACATCGGTGAAGAAACCGGGAGTAAGAATGTTGTATTCAACTAATCCCTTAACGGTTGCATGAAGAACAATCAGGATTATGGGCAGCATCAGAATAGACAGAACCATGCTGAAAGCAACGGCTCCTTTTGCGGGATCGACCGGATCCTCGGCCGTCTGCAGCAAATGGCCGTTGTCCACCTTGAGCTTCCGGCTGATATAGCTTCCGAATAAGGGTCCCGCCAGCATAGAAGTAGGAAGTCCGACGACAATTCCCAAGACGATAACCCAGCCCATCTCTGCATTAAGAATCTGTGTGACCGCGACCGGACCGGGAGTCGGGGGAACAAAGGCGTGGGTGACGACCAGGCCCGCAAGCAGTGGAATCCCGTAATGAAGGAGCGGTTTCCCGGTATCCCTGGACAGCGCGTAGACCAAAGGAACCAGGATGATAAATCCAACATCGAAAAAAACAGGGATGGCGATTAAAAATCCGGCGATTACCATAGCCCACTGTGCCCTGTTTTTGCCGAAAAGCTGAATCAGGTGATGGGCAAGCGACCGGGCTCCACCTGAGGATTCTAGGATCTGTCCGAAAATAGCCCCCAGGCCTATGATTGTGGCCACGAATCCCAGGGTGCTTCCCATGCCGTTCTGCATGGTTTCAAACACTTTTTCCACCGGCATGCCCATCGCAAGGCCTACGGCCATACTGATGATCATCAGGGCAAGAAAGGCCTGCAGCTTAACCTTAAGCACCAGCACCAGCAATAAAACAATTGCCAGGATGAGAACCAGCGACATGACAGTGACTGACATAGCGTTTTACCGATCACCCGTTCTTTTTCGTATTGTTGGATGGACTCTTTTCCCGTGCGCCATCGTACTATAACTTCATGAAAACCGGTTAGTTCCAGTCCACCTTTCTTTCAGGCCTTCAGAATTGCGGTTTTATTGGCTGCCCGCTCCCTTTACGCGCATCTGCAGTCCGAACAGATTCTGCGTAGCTGTAATGAAAAGCGTTCGGTGGTCATAACCGCCAAAGCACACATTGGCGGTCCAGGGAGCATCAACCGGGATATGCTGGATCTGTTTCCCTGAAGGATCCAAAACAGTCACTCCTTTTCCCGTCAGATAGACATTGCCCTCGCCGTCGATTGTCATGCCGTCCGAACCCATTTCGCAGAATAGCTTCTTGTCGGAAAGCGTTCCATCCGATTGAATGGTGTACCGGTAGGTTTTTTGTCCTCCCAGATCCGCAACATAAAGCGTCTTCCCATCCGGGGTGCCGATGATCCCGTTCGGCATCCTCAGGTCGTCCGCGACCCGGATCAACTTGTCGTGTTGTGGTCCCAGATAGTAGACACCCTGCGCATCCTGTTCGCTGTTCTGACGCGTCCAATACTCTCGTCTGAAGAATGGATCCGTAAAGTAGAGGCCTCCGTCCGGACGGATCCAGACGTCGTTGGGACCGTTGAGCAGTTTCCCGTTATATTCTTTTATGATGACCGTAGGTTTGCCTTCAGTAGAAATACGCCAGAGTTCGTTTTTTTCATCCGCACAAGCCCAAAGGTTGCCCAGACGGTCAAAACACAATCCATTGGAACGCCCGCTTCCCTGCATAAAGGTCGAAAGTTTGCCGTCGGTGCTCCAAATCAGGATGCGATCATTCGGCTGGTCCGTGAAGTAGACATTGCCGCCTGTATCACAGGCCGGGCCTTCGGTAAATTCAAAGCCGGAAGCCAGGAGCTTCACGGTAGCGCCCTGGGCAACCACCGAGGTTTGTGCGTGGAGAGTTCCGCCAAATAATACTGCTAAAAATAAAACTCCCCCCGAAAGCACATACAGGCGGGATTTATGGAGGCCACTGTATTTATTCATTTTCGTAAACAGACGATAGGACATTTTACGCTCGCAGATAAATAGGTTTTCACCAGAATTCAACGGCGTTATTCTATTCAAATTCAAAATAGAAGTAAAACGCGGGATGCATTTTCCGGATTCGGAACGCGGGAAACTGCTGATAAGATAAGTCCATGATGAGAAAATTTCTGCATTTCGGAACGGCAGCTTTATATTTCTGCACACTTTTCCCCCTCCCGGCGAATCCGGCAGGTGCGGATGTTCGGACGGATTCGGGCTATAAGGTTCAACGGCTGGTTGTTGAAGGAATACTCGTAGTCCGGCTGATCGACCCTGTAAGAGAAATGGAAGTATCCATTCTTCCGTCGAGCGGAAACAGGGCATACGAAATCAAGGTCCGCAGGGAAAATTTACTGTATCTGCCGGATTCCGGCCCACCCGATTTCCTCAAAAAGGTATCCCAGAACGGAATTCCTTTCATGGCGCCCTGGGCCAATCGCCTGGACAGCGCCGGATTCTGGGCCAACGGCAAGCGATACAACTTTAATTCCGATCTGGGAAATATCTGGAAAGACGAAAACAGGCTGCCGATTCACGGATTGCTCATGAATTCTAATCTTTGGCAGGTGATGGATGCGGGAGCGGATCAGGACTCCGCGTTTGTAACCAGCAGGCTTGAATTATGGAAACACCCCGACCTTCTGGCCCAATGGCCGTTCGCCCATACATATGAAATGACCTACCGCCTGTCGAACGGAAGCCTGGAAATCAGGACAACGGTACTGAACCTGGGTGCGGACGCAATGCCGCTTGTAATCGGATTTCACCCTTACTTTACAATCCCGGATATTCCGCGCGATCGCTGGATCCTGCATCTGCCGGTCCGAAAAAAGATCGTTGTCGATGAGAGACTCATACCGACCGGGGAATTCGCAGACCTGGATTTACCCAACCCTCTTCCCCTAAAGAACCGTACGCTGGACCATGGATTTACTGACATGAAACACGATGCGGAAGAGAATACTACATTTACCCTAGAGGCTGATAAAAAACGAATAGAGGTTACTCTGGGCCCGAAATACCCGGTTGCGCAGGTCTGGCTTCCCGCCCCGCCTCCCGGGCAGACCTGGGATTTTATCTGTATCGAACCTATGACGGGCATTACCAACGGGATGAACCTGAACCATGACGGTCAGTATCAGGACCTGCAGGTTGTTCCCGCTTACGGCACATGGACCGAAAGCTTCTGGATTCAGCCCAAGGGATTTTGAACTGCATTGTGTTAGCCTGTTAGTGCCGATGCAATCCTCTGTTTCAAAGGACGTTTTCGAGAAGGCGCCATCCCGCTTCACTGTACTGGCCCAGAGTACGCTGTGTTACGCCGTAGGAAATGAAATCATCCGGAGCCATTCCGTCCGGTTCGAACGCTTTTACGAATTCCGGAAGAGTCTGGAGCCGCTCGACAGTGTCGGCAGGAATTTCATCCCCGATCCGCTCTTCCCTGGGATGATCCGCAGTATAGAACCATTCTTGAGCTTGGGGGGAAAGCGATGCGATAAGATCCGCACCGGCGAGTTCGGTTAGATGGTAGGCGCCACGCAATGCAGCGATCAAAATACCCGATTCGTACCCGTGCTCCCGGTATATCCTGCAAGCCCGCTTGGTTACAGCCAGCCCGGCCTGCCGTATGTCCGATTCTTTCACACTGGCACCGTTGTCCCGGGCTACCTCGCGAAGATAATCATCCAGTCTGCCGATCATGATAACCGAAAAACACTTTCCCGGATTGATGCCCCTGCCTGTTGCGCGACGGATCCCGGCCCGGCACCTCTCGGCTGTTGCTATAAGCTGGGAAACGGTAAAACTGATTGTTGCCATAACGGCGATTCCTTCCGCGACACAGCTTTCCAACACATCGAGGCCTGCAGCTACAGCCGGCAATTTGACAACGATATTCGGAGCCCAACCGTGAAGCCGGCGGGCCATCTCCATCATGGCGTCCCGATCCCCGGAACGGTAAGGGTTCAATTGGGCGCATACGTAGCCGGTCTTGCCACCGCTTATTTCGAAAGAACTCCGGTACAGTTCCGCAGCTGGCTTTACAACCATCTTCATTAATTCTTCCGCTTTCCGCTCCGGATCGAGTTTTCTAGCAACAATGGCTGCCGTTTCTTCAAACCAGAGTTCCCTGTTATTAAAAAAAGCCACACTGCTGAGGAATGGATTGGTCGTTACTCCCATGGCTCCGCGCTCCATGGCCAACCGCAGTTCACCCGGATCGGCGGAATCATGCCACCAGCCGGTCGCCGTTTCTTCGGCCAGCCAGTTCAAATACGAATTATCGTCCATGCATTTGCCTCGACATTATTAAGGAGTTTCCCGTCTTGGAGATTGTAGAGGTGTCTTCCGGCGCCATGCCGCATTATCGCTAGAGATCCAGATATTCCCGGGCATACGCAATACACTTTCTATTGATACCGTCCTCGTATTCCATCTGCTCTTCCGAAGTCATTCCGGTAGTTCGCGGTGTTGGGAGCTTAGGAGGGTTCATTCGCACCATTTTCAGGGTGGCGGCCAGATCTCTTCCCGGCAGAGGGCTGTAATCATCGTCGAAAGTCGCCCAGTATTTTTCAGTGAACACCGGAACTTTCAAAGGGTCGCGCGTGATCATTTCCAGATTAAAAATCATGTTCGGATCTTTTTCCCTCAACATCCCAACAATTCGCTTAAGATCTAGGATACCTTCTCCGAAAGGAACCTCGGACAGCAGAAAACCATCCTCATACTCCTCCACCGCCATGTCCTTGATATGCGCGCAGCACGTATAGGGAGCAAGCGTCCGGGCAGTCTCCATAGGATCTTCGCACAGGGAAATATTGTTCCCGAAGTCCAGGCAGACACCGACCCATTCGCTCCCGAGGCGCTTCAGCCACTCCGCCTGCTCTGCGGAACGGTAGCCTTTATGATTTTCAATGCCGAGCTTGATCTTATATTTGTGCAGAACGGGCTCCGCCAGTTCCACCGACCTTTTAATTCCCTCGAACATTGCCTTGAACGGTTCCAGGCTGTCAAAATCCTCGTAGCGCCTGCCGGTCAGGGCGGCGTGAAATGCCGCGGCCCCGGCCTCCCGATGTGCTTTAACCTGAATTTCGAAGGCATCTACATCGGATTTCCGTTGCGGGAGAGGCGGATCGCTGACGAGATGCATGTTGTAGTTTTCAAGCCTTTGCCGGAATGTTCTGATCTCCTTTGAATCGGTTGACGGGGGATTCCATTGAACGCCCCCCAGGCCAAGGTGGTGGCAATGCTCGATCATGTCAAAGGGTTTATCAGCGACTCTGGCAGCCATGAAGGCTCCCATGAAAGCGGCCGGGGATGCTCCCATGCGCACAGGGCCTTTAATGGCAATGGGCGTGCCGACGGATTGCGGAGTGTTTTGCGCCCCAACCGAAGGTCTCAGCGCAGACCAGGCGGTGGCAGCACCCGCCATTGCCAGAATCTGTCTTCTTGAAATCATGGGATCCTCCATTTCAGTTAATTGTCAGGAAGAGATGCCGTTTACTATACATGACAGGAAATCGGCAGGTAAAGCGGTAATGCCTGACTGATCCGGGGATACTCCTCTGCAGATCCGGTAATTGCAGTTAAGAAATTTGAGACAGGGAGTGATTGATCTTTTACATCGAATCCCTTACACTTGCCCGCATCAATAGATTCAGAATATGCCATCAACATCTACCCAAGAAAGGATAAATTCATGCAGGATCCTGTTACTTCTCCATCGGAAAAAAACATGGAATCCCGAAAAACCACCCGACGGGTATTTCTGGGCGCGGCAGGCGCCGCTGTAATGACGGCGGCATCCTACAAGCGCGTTCTCGGCGCCAACGATCGCATCGGTGTCGGGCATATAGGATTTGGATTGATAGGCAAGCAGCACATTGCCGACCTTAAGAAAATGAAGGACGTGGAAATTCTGGGCATATGCGACTGCTACAAGCCCCGGCTGGATGAAGCCCTTGCATACATCGACAATCCGAACACCAAAGGCTACGGCGATTTCCGTAAAATGTACGAGAACAAAGACATCCAGGGAGTTGTAATAGCGACACCGGATCACTGGCATGCGCTGCATACGATCCTGGCATGTGCCGCCGGAAAGGATGTCTATGTCGAAAAGCCGATGACGCTGTTCATCGACGAAGGTAAATGGATGATCCAGGCCGCACGCAAGTACGACCGTATCGTGACGGTCGGGACTCAAAGGCGCCAGGGGAAAGGGGTCAGGGAAGCCAAGAAGGTGATCAAAAGCGGCGTTCTCGGGAAAATACACTCCATCCGGATAACCTTCGCCCGCAATGTTTTTCCCGGATTCGGCGTTACTCCTGTAATTTCTCCACCTCCCGGATTCGACTATGACATGTGGCTGGGTCCGGCGCCGAAGAAACCCTATACCAAGCATCGCGGCATATACCACTTCCGCTGGTTCTGGGACTATTCCGGCGGGCAGATGACAAACATCGGCGCTCATTTGATCGATCAGATTCTCTGGATCATGAATGCGAGTGAGCCGACGCAGGTGTCCTCCATAGGCGGAAGGTATGTTTTGGAAGATGACGGGGAAACACCGGATCTGCAGGATGCCACGTGGGCATTCCCCGGATTCACCCTTAATTTCTCCATTCGTGAAGCCAATGCCCGCTGGGACAACCTCGACCGAGGACAGCTATACCTTGGGACCAAGGGCACAATGAGCCTGGTCGGGAATTACGAAGTGCTGCCGGAAATGAAAACGGATCCGATCAATCAGATCCCGCCCTTCGCGGGTCAACCGGCGGGCGGCCCGGTCTACACCGATGTGAAACCCACCCCATGGATCGAAGGTTCCAAGGGCGGCGGCGTCGGATCGGATGACCTGTATGCAATCAGCGCCGAAGACACTCTCACCATGAACAAACAGGACTGGATCGATTCGATTAAGAGCCGGAAGCGCCCGCTCTGCAGCGTGGAAGATGGTCACAAGGTATCGGTTGCCTGCCATCTTGCCAATATGTCCCTCCAGCTGGGCCGCACTATCTATTGGGATCCGGCTAAAGAACAGGTCGTCGGGGATAAGGAAGCGGCCTCACTGTGCGCCAAACCGTATCGCTCCCCCTGGGACAGCGTTCTCAGGAGTGTCATTGATGTTTAGATAAAAGGCAGCTTTCTTAACGAGGGATCGTTGCCGCAGCGATTTTTACATAATGCTTCTGTTGTATATCAGCGGATTCGAACAGGGGAGCCGGAATCGGTTCCCCTGTTCGTTGTTATGCCTGTTTTAAAAATGCGTTATTTACATGCAGGATAGCCTCATCGATTTCCTCCCTGCTCTTGAGGCCCAACACGACGGCATCGACCAGATCGGATTGCATGACCCAGGTCAGAGATTTTCTGCGATCTTCGATATCCGTGAAATCCCCCTGCGCGATCAGCTTCATTCCGATGATGCCGTGGCCGTTTTTCCGCATGATTTTCATCTGTTCCACGACCGCCGGCACATGGGAGGCATTACTGGCCCCGAATACGGCCATCTCTGGAGTATCTATATTGACGCCCTGGGGATTGATCCGGACAAGGTTCACATCGACCCAGTCCAAAGCGGCGGCTTTCGAGGTTGCCGGAAGTGAATGGCAGGAAACGCCGTGAGCGCGGATGATTTTTTTCTGCTTTGCCTCTTCCAGCCCATCCCGGAGGGCCTTGGTCTGTTCATCCCAATCGGGTGCGATCTGGCAGTGGATCAGGACGGTATCGATATAATCCACGTTTAATTCGCGGCGGAAGCGATCCAGGCTTTCCATGGGAGTTTCCCTGTCTCCCCCCCACGGGCCGAAGCTGATCTTGGACTGGATATACAGTTTTTCCCTTGGCAGCCCCTTGATGGCATCCCGCACCCATGTGTGTGTGCCATAGGTGTCGGCGGTGTCGAAGTAGGTAATGCCCCGCTCGTAGGCATACCGGAACACATCGTTGAACTTATCCCGCCCGAGTCCGCGCTGCACCGTTCCGCTGTGAGTGCCCCCTCCGATTCCGATGCGGCTCAACTTGATCCCGGTTTCTCCCAGTGTGACCTGATCGGTCGCGGTTCGGACGGCAGCCGGAGTTTGAAGACTTCCGGTGCCTGTGGAAACCAGCACCACTCCCGCGGTTGCAGCCCCCTTGATAAACTGACGCCTGGTAATTCTGGAACGGCTCATATTGGAATTCCTCGATATTGCTATGTTAATACCAGCTTAACGGTTGAGGATGTTTGTTTAATATGCAGACCTATCTTAACACAAAGCGGCGAATTGAAACAAAAATGGATCCGGATACATCTATATATGTATGGATGCCGCCACCACGACTAAGCGAGCCGGAATATCAGGAATAATGGTGGATCAGAAGAGGTGTCTGATGTAAGCCGGTGAATAGTTATCATGTTTCCCATACCCGTCTAGCCACACCCTATGGAGAACGCTTTTAATGTTTATGATTCTCGCCATTGCAGCGGCAGTCATCCTGATAATACCGGCATTTTGCAGTGTGAATGCGCAGCAGATCGTGAATATACAGTCCGCAGCCCTTCAATTCACCGAAGGGGAGGTACTCCTGGACGGCAAACAGGTTGAGTTGCATGACGGCATACCCATACTGGTGGAAAACGGGCGACCGTATCCACGCTTGTCGAAGGACAGGACGGTATCGATTCCGAAACGGTCCATCCCGATGTAGGAGCCTTTCTGAATCAATTCTCCCGTATAATCCAGATCCGCGGTCTCCCCGGAATGCCCGATAATCACACGGGACAGATCGACGGCCTTCGCATTACAGGATCACTGGTCTGAATATTCGTATATCTTCCAATCAGGCGGCCATAAAAACGGCTGAAAAAGTGAAGGGGGGCAACATTACAAGTTTCATTGTTCGCACCTGTAGTAAAACCGCAAAATCATCAGCTTGTTGAAAGCGATAATTTTATGTAAGACAGAATTATCAGAATCGGGAATGGACCTGATAGGGGGAAGCTTTTTAAAAACAGAAGCTTATTCTTCCTATCCGCAGGATTTCTGCTTGTACCTTATATTGTAGGCACCTCTAACTTAAAAAGCGAAATAACTATCGGGGGCTGATCCAGCTGAAATAGATTCCATTGATTTACGATCTGGTTTACACTCCTCGTTTTTTGTGGTTGAAGTCTGCTCTTCGAGGAGACGATCCGAATTCAGTCGCAGGCGACTCTTCTCTACCTCATCGACACCTAAAACCGTGAGAGCAAACTGGCCATTATCAAGCCGCTGGATCCAATTCTTTTCTCTCAAATACCAAATATGGAATTCAATAAGTTGGATTGGAATTCTCATGAGACGGGCAACTTCCATCTCTCCAAGGCCTGGATGGGTCATCTTGCTCCTGCGTTGCACGTAAAATAGAGATAGTAAACTCTCTCGCACTTCGCTGTCTTCCGCATATGACCGACCATTTGAAGCACTTTCCGCTAAATTCCACTTTGCTTCCCAAAATTTCTGATACTTGAGATCATAGGTTGCTCGTTTTTCAGGATTGGTAAGTATTTTGTTTGCTTCAACGAGAAGTCTGAATCGTTCGGCATCGCCTTTCGGATTGTCAGGATGCCATTTTTTTGCCAGATGGCGAAACATTTGTTGGATCGTATCTTGGTCTGCGTTAGGACTGATCTGCAAGACGTCGTAATAATCAACAAATGAAGATCCGTTCACTTATAACCTCCCAGATTTCTTAAATCGTGAATCACCATTGAGTAATGATTAAGTACTGTTTCGCTAATCTAGCTTACTATCTTTAAAACATAAGTGATTGGCAATACGGCACCTCATTTTCCTTTATCGACCGTTTTTCAGGATATCCATCTATTTTATTGAATGAAAGCCACTACCCGGTATCCCACAAACAGAAATGGGCCATCTGCTCAAAGCCCAACCTTCCTCACCCCAATTTTTTATATAGCGTTGAGAGAGGAAGCGCTCCTACACGAAGGTCAATGCCCCTCGGATAATGAAATCAGATCTCCTAATGCGAGGAATCGATTCGCAATCGGAAGCCGATATAGGAAAGCCGGAGCTGGCTTCTTCATGATGAGTGGGGCTGTCGCGGATAGGTTGCAGGGACAGTAGTACCTTCACCCCATTTATTCACCGTCAAAAACTTGCCGTCGCGCGATATGTAGGGCGCACCCGGTTTGGCCGGCACACTTTCCTCTTCCCAG
>DKBB01000303.1 GCA_002451015.1 Acidobacteria bacterium UBA6911 | reverse complement strand
CCGCCAGGGCCGCCTCCCGGCATACCGCCTTCGATTCCACGGGTAAACCGGATCTCGTCGCCGGCAACGTTCCCCTTCCATACCACCTTCACTTCGCTTTCCCCGAACGCACGCAGAACGTGGAAAGAGACAGTATCATCCTGAACCTTACCGTCTTTGATTTCTATCGCTCCGGGCATCTGGGAATTGTCCAGCGTCCCCGTCAGAGTGGTTCCATCCACCTTGAAGACCAGAGTGATTTCGGAAGTTCCCTGGCCGCTCGGGGCTTGGGCGATCCATTTCCCGCCGACATCGGCGGCCCATGCTGACATGATGGTCGTCAAATAAATTACAGCCCCGATCAATGACATTCTGATTTTCATGATTTCTTACCTCCCTTAGCTACGGTCCATTATTCCATTGAATTTCCCTTAAATATCACTCCTGAAACGTGAGCGTGCCTCTCGATCATACTTGAGGATGAACCCATACATAAGCACTTTTTCAGGGAGCAAGAGAAAAGATAACTATGGGAGATAATGTTAGAATCCAACTCCTTATCAGGCGGTTTCTAGTCTTTCAGGCTTTTCACATATGCGGCGATGGCTTTAGCCTGAGATTCGTTGACACCGTCTGTTGGAATGGCGTGGATCGTTTTGTCTTCTTTCCCCTTTGTGATGTAGACCGTCAATTCCTCAACAGTCATGGAGGTTCCACGGACCTTCGGCATCTCGGCATCAGGATTCCCTTCCCCATTGGCGCCATGGCACATCGCGCAATTGGCTTCATAAAGAGAGCCGCCACCTTCTGTAGACCATACAAAAATTGGAATTGCCAAAAGCAGCGCTGTTGTTACCAGAATGCAAATACTCTTCATTTCTTCTACTCCTTATCTTGTAATGAAACAAAACGTGCGAATCATATCGAAACGCTGTCGCACCGAACTTTTTCAGACAGAACTTTCCAGGGCGGACAAATAAGTAACACGATCCGAGCTTTCATTTCTGTGATACGCGTTACAAAATTGAAGTTAGACGGAATTGAAGTTCTGATTACCGACCCGCAGTGCGGATCTCGTGGGTATCCCGAAACACTGATTCCCGNNCCGGGCTATGGAATTCCCGCCGGGACCCAGTCCTGTTGAGGGAACGACCGCTCTCCTTTTGAGGGGGATCCTGGCAATCCATCGCTATGGCGGAAGTAGCCTTCCAATTGGAGCTTCCGGTCCTGTTCACTTCGGCGGGATCAAAGCTCTCTCTTTCCCTCCTTCCCAACAACCATGGGGAGGCAGCCGACTGCACCCTTGAACAGAAGCTTCCCCCACCCTGCTCCATACTGCGGGCCATGGTTCCTCTCGGGCGAAATTAAAGCCCCCCCTCTCGAAAGCCCCCCTACTCGATGGGAATACTGTTTTTATTCCGAAGGAGCCATTGTTTGAAGGTTTGGAGTCCAGGATTCAACTCTCTTGAAACATCTATATTGCGCAGGCGGCAAAAATCCGACTCAAAATCCCTCTTGAACTGAAACATGTTTCCGAGATCTTCGGCGCCCGGAAAACCGAGTCCGCGGAATACTTCAGGATTCACATCGTTGTAGCTTATCTTTTTGCCTAGAGCCTCACCTAAAGCGGAAGCCATTTGATCCCCGGACAGATGCTCTCCCGCGATTCCCACGCTTTTACCGATATACTGCTGTTCTCTTTTGAAGATTCCGTAGGCGCATTTTCCGATATCCTCTGACGCGATCCCCGGCATTTTCTTATCGCCCAGAGGAAACGTGATAGCCAGGCTTCCGTCCGCTCCTCTCTTGGGGCCCATGCCGAAATGAATGAAGTTATCCCAGTAAAAAGAAGTGTAGAGGAAGGTGACAGGAAGTCCCAGGTCAATAAAAATCCGATTCGCTTCGCCCTTAACGTCGAAATGAGGGACTTTATATTTTGCCATGAGCGTAGGCATCCGGTTGTCGTCCAGCGGCACCCATTTTCGGGTATCTTCAAGCGTCGACCAGATGACATGTTGCACACCGGCATCTTTAGCGGCCTGCGCCATTGTTCCGGCATGGGCAAATTCCTTTTCCGGCGAAAAGTGCTCCCAGTAAAAGGTTACACAATACACCCCGTATGCACCGTCGAAAGCCTTCTGCACGCTCCCTTTGTCTTCGATATCGGCCCGAACGACCTCCGCTCCCAGTCCAGCCAGTTCGCGGCTCTTTTCGGAATTCACATCTCTTGTAAGTGCCCGTACTTTGAAAATGCCGTTACTGTCGGAGAGGATGGCACGCACCAATCCACCGCCCTGGGCACCTGTTGCGCCCACAACGGCAATCATCTTCTTTCCATTCATAGGATCCCCCTTCCTGGATCTTCTTCATATTTTAATTTATCCGGATGCCCTGCTACAGGGAGGGTCCTTTTCAAAGGAAGTCTAAAGGCATCCTTTATATACTCTATATAAGATTGCCTGAGAGCTTTGTCGATGCCACCGATTTGAGTTGAGCAATCTCTTTGCCTGTATTCCTTCTCATCTCGGCGCCGGTCGTCTAGAGGATGATTCACCGCCGCTATTTTCAGGATCTTCATTTATTGGGTCGCCGGCCTGCCTGGATTTGCGGAAACGGTAAGCAGATTGTAACCGGTCGCTGGAGAACCGTGTCCGAGATCGGCCAAACGGTTTTGCGATACACGGTTGCGAATAAGATCGTCCAAGGACCGGGTAACGGATCCGGCTACAACAGTTCTGTCGGTGCGTGGGAGGGAACTCGACTATTTTTGAGCCTGAAAGAATGTCTGGTCGACGTCGCCGTTGTTGGTGAAGAATTCAGCCCGGATCTCCCACTTGCCTAAAAATGTAACTCCCTGCCCCTCCAGTGAGTAATCGATGGAATAGGACAGGGGAAGGATGACTCCCCCGACATCGGCGAATTCATCGAACTTTTCAACCATCAGGTATTTGGAATCGGCCAGGCTGTCCATGATGGTCGGTTTCTGAGTCATCTGGCCNNAGATCCTCACCTGTTAAAATTCTCCGGGCGGCAGTCAGATCGTCAGCCATCCGAACGCTGTACTCGGTTCTCACATGGCGGAAATTCTTCATGTCGAAAAAGAGACTTATTTTCATGAAGCCGGGCCTGTTGCCGGGAATGCCGTATTCGAGTTCATACAGCCGTCGCCCCTCTATCACGCTTTCGGTCAATTTCATTCTGGATCGGTTTCTCTCGATATCCAGTAGCGGCCATCCTGGAGACAGAACGCCGCCCAGTAATCCCTCCTTCATGATGGAATAGTGCCGGAATATAAAGTCGGCCAAGGGGGACCGCTGCCCAGGCGTAATGTACGCGACGCTAACATTGCCGCCGTCGAATGCGAAATACTCACCCGGGTAATTGATGTCGTCAAACACCATCTGAAGTCCCGTCTTCGATCCTTCGGAAACATACATGAAATCCCCTGCCTGGATCTTTCCCGTCGCGCCCAGGATGAACTCGACTCCCGCCTTGCCGCTGATTCCCCGTGATTTGATCGCGCTCAAGGTTTCAGGGCTTCCGATGGATCTCAAATGCTTATCTATCAATTCTTCAGGAGTGAGAGCGCTGTCTTGAGAAAACGCCCTATTGGATTGGCAAATCAAAAAAGATAAGCAGAGAATAAAAAAAATAAATACATTGCATCTCCGCCTAATCATCGATACCTCCATGTTTTTCTCGGGCTGAAAGCCGTGAATGTTTCAATCCACATTCGCCGTTCATATCTATAGTCTAGAAGAAAACCGTCCCATTTTGAAGAATCAGTCTGCCGACAAATAAAATGAACGCATGTTGCCACGGTCTCGACATCGATTCCCTTGGGATATGTTGGAATTCATTTACAGTAAGTTCCGCTAGCGCTGAGGATCGCTACCTTATACGGCCTGGCATTGTTGGCATCCTATTGTTTATGCTCCGATGTATGCAATCTTGCCTCGTGTTCAGCTAAGGTATGTGTAACAGAATCCTCTGGATAATTTTCGGTGTGAAGGGAATATCAAGCCAGTATTTCATACGACAGTTTCCATGGAAGTATACCGTTCATTGAAGACCGGGAACTGATTAAACACTCTTTGAGATGAAGTGTGTCACCATTCATACTCTGGAAGTGAAAGTCGAAACGGGAATCATCCAAACCCTGTTTTGAAAATTCCCGTCAAATCCATCACAATAGACACCAACTTATTTTCAGTATAGGAATTATTAGAAACAGGATTAAACCGAACGGAGAACGTCCGCGTTTCAACCGTCCATGATACCGTGGAATTCTCATAAGTCCTTGACGGACCTATAGATGCATAAAGAGCAAAAATCAATCGGAAAGAAACACAATGATGAAACCAACAATCGGATTCGTCGGCTTGGGTGTGATGGGCAAACCTATGGTGAGTCATCTATCGAAAGCAGGGTATCACCCAGCAGTTTATGACAAAAAGATGGCGGCAGCTGATCTGATATCGGGCGAATTTGAATTTAGAAATTTCCAGGAATCCCGCCAAACAAGGATATACGCAGGCCTGTGAAAAATTGTTTTCGTACTTTATGAGAATTATTGACGGCACTTGGGGATTATTGTAGATAACGCTTTTTAAATTAAAGACCTAAAAAGGGCGGCATTTCAGATGTTTTTGAAAAGCCGCCCTGTTTTTATGTCCAGAGCTATGGTCTGTG
>DKBB01000344.1 GCA_002451015.1 Acidobacteria bacterium UBA6911 | reverse complement strand
CGGCAGCACGGACATGATGGCTCAATACGTCAAATTCCGGGGCGCGGAACCAAAAGTGGATGCCCTGTTGTTAAGACGAGGATTGAAGTAGTCATAATTTCGGTGACTGTCACCGAAATTAATAGAGACCTGCTGAATCCCCTAGCCCGCCTTTCTCACGGGGATTTATAGCGAGGCGGTGCAGAGGGCCGTAGATACAAGGCGCGGGACCGAAGACCCCTGAGGCGGCCTAATGCTTCGCGTTAGGCAACCTGAAGCGACGCTTCAGGCGTACGTGGATGAGTCTGAGGGGCGGGCGTGCAATTAATGCTCTGTATAAATTGTGTCGCAGAAGATGTGGTGCTCTGTGCCGCCACAGTAAAATCCTCGTGAGAAGTGCAGGCTAGGTATAGCCCTGAAGATCCGGCTCAACCGTTTCATATCGGAGAATTTGTTTGAGGGGCTCCTCCGCACCGGCAATTGGAATCGACTCATCTTCACTGAGCACAAAGGATCCAAAGATTTCACGCTGATGCTCCGGGATCGCGATGTCATCCGAGGCACGGGTTCTTTCCGCAAATATGCTGCGATTCCGGTTTAGCCGGATTTCCTTAAACACATTCCTGTAGGAGATGGACTGAACCATGCGGGAATCATAATAGGCAACGCCCAGGCGGAGATTGTCAAAGGCTGTTGGAAGCCTGACGGTTGAGCTGAAAAAGAGGCGATTCTTTTCTTTTGTTACGCGCCACCTGTCGGCCGGGTACCCGCTCCTACTCAGGGACTCCGCCAGTGACCCGAGAATTTCCGCCGGACCCTCCACATAAAGAGAGCGGATATACCCGTTTTCCGTAATATCTTCATGGGGACTCCGGATCAGCTGTCCGCAGCGACGGCGTGCCGCCGCTCGCTGGAACCGGTTTTTATAGACATACGAACAGTAATTAATGGCAAGCGGAATGCGATTTACGGATGCATGGCGCATAAGCGACAACGCCGTCAACTCCGACTCCAGCACGGTCAGGTGCTCGCCGTGGAGGTAAGTGTAGTTTCGGTCGATCAGGTTGGATCGGTTGTGAGGTGTCAGCCGGAGCTGGTGCAGATTCAGAAAAGATATACCGCTTTCGCTCATTTCCTGAAGCGTGTCCTTCAAAACGTCATACTCCTCCGGCACCGCGGGGATTTCGACCGTGACGTGATCGATCATTCCGACCGCCATACGCGCTTTTTTCAGCGAATATTCCGTGGCACCGATATCAAATCGAATTTCGTTCACACCTGCATCCCTGAGGCGCGAAAGGATGCCGTTATCGACCAGCGTACCGTTGGTATAGATCCAGAGGTAAATCCGGTCGCCGAATTTCTTTTTCAGGGCAGATATAAATTTCTGGGTGGTGTCCAGCGTGAGGAGAGGTTCCCCGCCGCTGATGCTGATCCCCCTGAAATCAAGCTGTCCGATATAGTCCACATAATCCTGAACCTTGGGGAAAGTCAGTGTATTGGTGGTGGGAAGGCCGACAACACGCTGTTCGGTGGGACAATAGAAACACCGGCAGTTGCATTTGCCGTTGATAAACAGGCAGGACCAGGAACCGGTTCCGCAAAGCTCGCACCCGTAGGAGATACCCCTGTAAACAGGTTTGGTCCGTTTGTTTTTGAGTTCAATCTGGGAGGCGATCTCTCCCAATATTTCATTCCTGAAAGCCTCAGCCTTGCGTGCTTCCCCCTCAGAAACGAAGTTCAGGAGGTCGTATGCGTCTCCAAACTCGAGCCGGTGTTTTTCAGCCAGCGGATCGCTGTANNCGGACGTCAATATTTTAATCCCAATCAAACTTAAGAATGGATAAGGAAAATTAAGGGCAGTTTGTTCAAGGTCTTTCAGTATCGATGTGGCCCTGGTTTCTGATAATTGTTATACACGACCAAATCTTTAATTTCCTTCCGGGTCTTCGCTCATCGAGATTATGGTGCCTGTCACCGAAATTTAAAAGCGACATTGAACGTCTCGAACAAGCACGGGCATTATTTCTGAACTCAAACGGGGATGTGAATATCGATCGTTGAGCGAGGTACAGCCTTTACTGATGGTCGAAATACAGTGAAATGCCGTCGAGGAACAGTTGGATCGAGATAGCCACAAGAATCATACCCATCAGGCGCTCAATNNGCCAACAGCGCCGCCAGCGCCAGTGTCGGGAAATCCGGGGATTCCGAAGATGCGAAAAGGAGCAGCACGGCCAGAAGCGACGGACCGGCGATAAGGGGAATGGCCAGCGGCACGAGGAACGGCTCCCCGTCGGTTTCGTCTCTCGTTTCAAATATCTTAAACGGATAAATCATGCGGATGGCGATGAGAAACAGGATGATGCCACCGGCGATGCTGATGGCCTCCGGCTTCAGCCCCATCAGACTGACTAACTGCCTGCCGGCCAGAATGCAGACTACGACCGCAGCCAGGGCGAACAGCAGTTCCCGTATGAGAACCTTCTTCCGTCTTTCCGGCTGTACCTTGTCAAGCACCAGGAGGAACACAGGAATATTCCCGAACGGATCCATAATAAGAAACAGCGCAGTGAACACCGACAGAAATTCCATTCTTCACCCATAAATTTCAGTGACAGTCACCGAAATTATTCATTGCCTTCCCAGTGTTTGCGGTCCGACTCAGGGAGGCCCATGATGAAGTAGATACTTTTGCCCTCCCGCCGCATACCGTGATATTCCCCGTCATGAACCAGCGAGAGTGCGGTGGGAGATTTGCCTTCCTTTTTCCCGTCCGGATACCGTTTCGCGAACCATTCCTCCATAGCCAGGTAAAATTTGTCCGCATCCTCGTCACTATCCCAGATCGTGTTTACAAAGACGGCATCCCGGCCCGCGCCGTTCTCCAGGTGCGTCACCTGATCCCCGCCCCAACCGTACACCGATCTTCTGGCATGTTCCTCGGTAAGGTTCAAGTTCAGTAAAATACCCAGTGAAAATTCACCGAGGACATTCTGATAGGCGATTTCCCAATCGGCGCCCAGCTTTGCGACCGGATCCACAGGTTTTACCGGTAGCGGATCGTCCCGTACGCCGAAATACTTATCCGGATGCATGATCTGTTCGGTGGAAGCAGGCAGGTCGAAGTATATTGCGTTCACGGACTGCCACCCTGACGTATCCTTCCAGGCGTTCTGCAGAAAAGAAGCCCCGTAGCCGTAGGGAAAAATCAAGCTCTGCTGGATATATTCGGGCGCGTCTCTGAANNTCCGGCAATTCTGAGAAATGCCTCTTGGCCGGTTCCAGAACGGACTGCAGCATCACGACCATTCCGTCTCCTTCCAGAAGCGACTGTAGGGCCAGGGCGCGGTCGCTGTTATGTTTTGCGCCGTCGTCCTCCATGATCCGCCGAATATTAAAATGCTGGTCCTGAAGGGCATGGACCAGTTCATGCACCATTACCGGCACCTGTTCTTCAACGGACAGCCATGAGGCAAGAAAAAGTATTTTCTTCTTCTCGTCGTAAAAGCCCCCGACCTGTTCCGTCAACAGTTTCAGGATATAGTCCCGGTAGTCGACTGTAGCAGGGATCAAGCCCAGCCTGCGGAGCATTCTGCCCTCTTTCTGAAGTTCCTCCTG
>DKBB01000002.1 GCA_002451015.1 Acidobacteria bacterium UBA6911 | reverse complement strand
TTATTTGTTGTACACCAATTTACGCTATATTTACATGCCTGTCAAGTAAATTCAATAAGTTATTTGCCAGAGGTCAGGAGCCCTGAAATTGGGAAAAGGGTCTGAGCCCGCGACAGATCTCGAAGAGCTGTTCCATCGCCCGCACCACCGTTCAGGATTACATCAAGAGAGCAGAGGAGGCCGGTATAGTCTGGCCACAAGCTCAAAACCTTGACGACACTGCCCTCGAGCGAATCCTCTATGCGCCAAAAGAATCCGTAAAGGCATCCGGTAAGTCCATGCCCTCCATGGACTATCTATACACAGAAATGCGCCGCAAAGGGGTGACATTGCAGCTTTTGTGGTACGAGTACAAACAGCAAAACCCCGACGGCTATCAATACAGCTATTTTTCTGAGCAATATCGCAAATACCTGAAAAAGCTCGATCCCGTTTTCAGAAACCACTACCGGGCCGGGGAGAAAATGTTCGTGGACTTTGCCGGTCAGACCGTGGACATCATCAGCATCGATACAGGGGAAATATCGCTGGCTTACCTTTTCGTGGCAGTTCTGGGCGCAAGCAACTACACCTACGCCGAAGCTTTCCCGGCACAGGATCTACCCAGTTGGATCAGCGCCCATGTCCATGCATTCGATTTTTTCAACGGCGTGGCTGAGATCCTGGTCCCTGATAATCTTAAATCAGGCGTCACGAAACCCAACTTCTACGAGCCCGACATCAACCCCACTTACCTCGACATGGCCCGGTATTACGACACGGTTGTTATCCCCGCCCGTCCCCGCTCACCCAGAGACAAAGCAAAGGTGGAAACCGGTGTACAGGTGGCCGAGCGATGGATACTGGCCGCTTTGAGAAACCACAGGTTCTTTTCCGTTTCTGATCTTAATCAAGCTATTAAAAGCAAGCTGGTCGAACTCAACGACCGACCTATGCAGAAAATCGGAAAAAGTCGGCGTGAGCTCTTCCAGACCATTGATAGACCCGCCCTCAAGTCGCAGCCTGCCACCCCCTACGACTTCGCTGAGTGGAAGAAGGCTCGCGTCAACATCGACTATCACGTCCAGGTCGATTGCCATTTCTACAGCGTTCCTTATCAGCTCGTTCGGGAGCAGGTCGAGGTGCGACTCAGCTCTAAAGCCCTGGAGATCTTCTTTAAGAATCGGCGCGTGGCTTCCCATTTGCGCAATTTCAAGCGAGGAGGCTTTACAACGCTCAAAGAGCACATGCCTAAAAGCCACCAGAAATACCTGGAGTGGACCCCCTCGCGGATCATAAGATGGGCCGCTCAAAACGGCCCCAAGACCAAGCAGTTGGTCTGTGCAATCCTGGACTCCCGGCCTCATCCCGAACAGGGATTCAGGTCCTGCCTGGGCATCATGCGTTTAGGGAAACAGTACGGTGCCCAGAGGCTGGAAGCTGCCTCGAAAAGAGCCCTCGCGATCAAGGCCCTCTCTTTTAGAAGGGTTGAATCCATCCTTAAAAACGGCCTTGACCAGCAGGAGTTGTTTTCCGAAGAACCCGAGCCCGATGTTCCTCCTTCCCACGGCAACGTCCGCGGCAACCGCTACTATCATTGAGAAAGGAGGACCCCATCATGTTGATCGAACAGACCATATCCAAGCTCCATGAGATGAGACTTCACGGCATGGCCCACGCTCTCCGGGAACAGCTCCAGCAGCCGGAGATCTCCGAACTTCCCTTCGAGGAACGCTTTTCGCTGCTTGTGGATAGGGAGTGGACCCACCGCGACAACACCCGAATGACTCGACTCCTGAACAACGCGAAGCTAAGGCTTCCCGCTTGCATCGAGGATATCGATTTTAAGGCCCCCAGGGGTCTAGACCGTTCCGTCGTCCTCAGGCTTTCCCAATGCGAATGGATCCGCCGTGCCCACAATGTTCTCATCACAGGTCCCACGGGAGTAGGAAAAACCTATCTGGCCTGCGCTCTGGCACAGAGGGCATGCAGGTCCGGCTTCCCAGCTCTTTATCTTCGGCTTCCCTCCCTTTTTCAACAACTCGCCTTGGCTCGGGCCGACGGTTCATATCCACGACTCCTCAAGAGGATTGGTAAAGCCAAGGTCCTCGTCCTTGACGATTGGGGCATCGCCCCTATGACCGCTGCTGAGCGCCGCGATCTCTTTGAGGTCATCGAAGAGCGCCACGGCATCTCATCAACCATAGTGGCCACCCAACTCCCCGTGAATCTTTGGCATGAAAACATAAGGGATCCCACAATTGCTGACGCGATCCTTGACCGCATCGTCCACAGCGCACACAGGATTGAACTCAAAGGAGAATCTATGAGAAAACGAAAGAAAACATTGACTGACGAAATCAATTCTGGCACATAAAACCTATCCGGCGTCGCTTCGCTCCGACTCTCCCGGGAAGGGTGCCGAGATCATCCGTAACGACCGGCCGCAATCCAGCGGAACAAACGGCCGGAATCCTCCGGATTCAGTGGCCGGGATTCTCCGGAATCGGTGGCCGATTTCACCGGAAT
>DKBB01000248.1 GCA_002451015.1 Acidobacteria bacterium UBA6911 | reverse complement strand
TGCCTGCAAATTGCGGCTGTATTAAACGACAATGGCGTTCCCGCTGAATTCATAGACAGCCGCAAGGTTATCCGTACGGACGGCCATTTCGGAGAAGCGGTTGTCGACTTCCAGGTCACGGACGCGCATATACGCGAAACAGTCCTTCCCCTTGTCGACCGGAATATCGTCCCGGTCATCACGGGTTTCATCGGTAGCACGGAGACAGGTCTGACAACGACACTGGGACGCAGCGGCTCGGACTATACCGCTTCGATCGTCGGGGCGGCGACAGGCAGTTCCGAAATCTGGATCTGGACCGATGTCGACGGGGTTATGACCGCGGACCCCCGTTATGTAAAGGGAGCCAGAGTGCTTGAGGCCATATCCTATCGCGAAGCGGCGGAAATGTCCTATTTCGGCGCCAAGGTTATCCATCCCAAAACCATGCTGCCTGCCATAGAACACAACATTCCCATCCGAATAAAGAATACGTTCAATCCCACTCATCCGGGAACGTTAATTTCATCATCCGCACCTGAGACGAAACAGACTGTAAAGAATGTGACCTCGATTGACAACCTGAGCCTGGTCGCCATCGAGGGGAACGGAATGCTTGGAGTACCGGGAGTTTCTGCCAGGATCTTCACCACGCTCGCCCGTATTAAAGTGAATGTCATGATGATATCCCAGGCTTCGTCGGAGCATAACGTCTGCATCGTGATTCCAAGGAAGGACAGTGCAAATGCTGTTGAAGCGCTTCGGGGCGAATTCAAGGCCGATATTTCCGCAAAAAATATCGACGATGTCAAACTTCAGACCGGTGTTTCCATCATCGCCGTTGTCGGAGAGAGAATGAAAGGAACGCGGGGCATCGCGGGCAAAGCCTTTTCCGCACTGGCCGCTGCGGGCGTGAATGTCGTCGCGATCGCCCAGGGATCGTCAGAATTGAATATTTCACTGGTTGTGGAGCAGGAGGACGCGCCCAATGCAGTACAGGCTATCCATGATGCATTCCAGGAGGTATGATTTACACTGCCCGGGCATACGGGCGTACTTTTTCCTTGCAAGCGTCACCTGCAGAAGCCCGATAAAAACAATCCCTGCAAGCTTTAGGAATCCCCATCACGCATTGTCAAGGTCTTACATTCATTCGTGCACGGATTTGTTCGTCAGGCATTCCTGTAAAAAACGTGTGCCCGCACTTCCTTCTCGGCGCGATACCAGTCTTCTTCAGGAGTGCCGCCCTGCCTTCCCCTCTTTTCCCAGTAGCTATAGGCCAGCAGCGCAACTTTTTCATGGATGCAGGTAGAGGATAAATCCTCGACGCCGGTTTTGCGATTCGGTCGCCTCTTTGCTGCGGCCGGTTTCGCTTTATACCCGTCTTCCGAAATGGAATCGGGATTTGGAACGACAGCCTTTTTTTTACTCACAATTTTATTGGCCATTGTTACTTTATTCTCCCGTATAGACACTTCACTTTTGTCCACATTCCAAATTCAGCTTCAAAGTTTAAAACTCAGGATAGCTTCCGATTGCATTATAAGCCCGGTTGAGGCAGCCGGTTTTTATTTCGGCCGCTCCTTCAATGCTTATTCTAACAGATCCCGGCCTTACATACCGGACTTAACAGGCGGCATCGTACTTTTTTTTGACATCTGGAGCTTCCGGCGCATCGGGAGCAAGCTGTAAAAATATTTTGAAAGCTTCAAGCATTTTTTGCACGTCCTGGGTCTCGGAATAAGCCATCCCTACATAATAATAGGCATAGGCTTTTTGGGCATCCAGGCTGATGGATTTTTCCAGCGCTTCAATCGCCTTCTTATAGTCCTTCTGTTTGTAGTAATAAACGCCTCGAAAGAGGAAAACGTCCGAAGAATCGGGATCTTCATTTCTTGCGGATTCCAGTTTCGGCCAGGCCTCATCAAACTGGTTCAGACCGATATGGGCCTGTGCCAGTGCAAGATCTATCTGGTACACACTCGGAACAGCCGGGCGGGACCGCTGGCTGGCTTTTTTCTGTTCGCTTTTGGCGGTCTTCAGCTCCTCAAGCGCTTCCTGTAAACTCCCCTGATACATCAGAGAAAGCCCCAGGTAATAGCGCAGCGTGGTATTCCCGGGCTCCTCTCTCAGGGTTTCTTTCAATTTTGACTCCGCCTTGGTATATTCTCCGGCTTTGTAGAGCTCAATTCCATCATTTTCTTGTGCGCATAGATGCTGCGGGATGGTAGCCGTCAGGCATAACACCAAACAAAGAGCCAGTATATTGAAACAAACTCTGTATTTTCTCATTTTTCCTCCTTATAGACCGCATCGCAATCTTTTTTTTCATTTAGAAGCCGGAATCCAAAAATCCTGTTCCGTGCAACGAATCCAGAATGCATGGAATCCGGGATAAATTATTGCTGAAATTGCAATTAAGACCCGATCTTTGCCTTATGTGAAAAATACCGGTTCCAAATCATTTTATTTAATATAACGCTGCAAAAGATAAAGAGCACAAAGAATCTGATTTCCCTCCGTTTATTGAAAAAGAATCGGGCAGTATTTTGATCTACCCCGCAATAGAGGTTACAATTATGCCCATGCATAGAATACCTGATTCAAGCACTTGTTTTTTGCCACGCTTCTGTTTCCGTCAAGCCTTAAATCTGCGATTTCTGCTGCCGGTATTTTTCGCATTAACGGCAACGGCCGCAGCACAGAATAACGCTCTCCTATTCACCCATCAGGAGCGTTCGCTGCAACCGGGAGAGGTCGTTGTGTTCGAAATCCGGAGTTCGCGTCCCATGAGAAACATGGAGATATCCGCATTCGAACGCAGTTTCCCCGCTTTCACTGAAAACGAAGGACTTTTATGGACCTGCCTCGTCGGAATCGACCGTGATACCAAACCGGGCAAATACGGGTTTAAACTGGAGGGTGCCGGAACGGACGGCGCCCCTGTTAGCACTCAAGGCACACTGAACGTCCTGCCCAAGGAATTTCCATCCCGCAGCCTGACCGTAGAACCCAAATACGTCTCGCCACCGGCTGATGTCCTGGACAGGATCCGAAAAGAACGGGAACTGGTCGATTCGATCTTCACAGCGATCACGGCGGAGAAACTCTGGCACGGCTCCTTCCAGGCACCCGTCCCCGGAGAGGTGATCAGTGCGTTCGGCAAACGCACCGTTTTTAACGGACAACCGCGCAGTTCCCATTCCGGAACCGATTTCCGTGGAGCGGTAGGCACTCCCATCCGCGCACCCAATTCGGGGCGGGTCGTATGGACCGGTGACCTTTACTATACCGGTAAAACGGTCATCCTCGATCACGGCCAGGGTCTTTATTCCTACCTGGGGCACATGTCGGCCATAACGGTCAAGGAGGGGGATCGTGTCGAAACCGGGAATATCGTCGGCAAAGTCGGCGCCACGGGGCGTGTTACGGGTCCGCATCTGCACTGGACAGTTCGACTGCGTATCAGCCGCGTCGATCCGGTCTCACTACTGACCGTTCTCGGAAAATCACGGCAGAAATAAAGTAACGGCTCCCCACCACCCGAGACGGGCACACGCCCGACGATATTCAAATCGACGGCAACGGAAAGATACCGCTGAGGGCTGAAAGAGGCGCAAAGGGTAACGAACGGATATATGCGCAGACCTACCGGGTCGCGAATTCATTGGGGAATCAAGCCACAGCCTCTGCTACCGTGACTGTCCCCCATGACAAGCGATAACAAAATTCACGTTTGTACGTTCAGGGGAAACAACGGGATTTTTGGAAAAGTTCATTTTTTGAGCTCTGCTAACGGTTCCTCCATCGGGAACCGGAAACAGAAAGGCACTAAATCAGGAGAGAAGTTCAGAGCCTGTGCCTGCCTGGGGAAAAACCATGGCGGCGCCGCACTGTCAGGTCATCTGTTCCACCCGCAGGACGCGGAAGCCCTCTGAGAATTCATAGGCGTCATGTATTTTGGACATTTTTTTCCGGACGAATTTCTCCACCTTACTAAAATCCGGGAACTGCGATTTGTGGCACGCGAGTAGTTCGAGTTTGGAGTCGATGACATCGCCTATATCAATGAAGCAGTCGGGTTTGTGGCTTCCGAAGAAATAGATTTCCTCAACGCGATGCGCCTCTCCCGGATACATCCAGAGATTTTTCGCTGCGAAGCACGCGTCGAATACAACTTCTGCCGCAACACGGTGATCCCTGTGAAAGAGGTTGAGATTGTCGTATTCCCTGTTGGCCGGATCGAAGGAGAATACTTTTTGTGGGCGGCGCTGTTTTAAAATCCCGGCAATGCGGCGCCGCATATCCTCCCTGTATTCCAAAAAGCCGTCGGGGTAATCCAGAAAGATTATTTCCTCGACCCCTAGTCTTCGGCCGACTTCCAGTTGCTCCTCCTTGCGGATCCGCACACGCTCCTCCGGGGACACCCGGCCCATTTTAAAGCCGTTTTCCCCATTGGTAAGAATTACGAAGCGGGCGCTCCAGCCGTCCTTTAAATGTTTGATCACCGTTCCCATGCACCCGAACTCGATGTCGTCCGCATGGGCGCCGAAACACATCAATTCCTTCATGGCCGACCTCTATTAAAAACAATTCAAGAACGTAATCCACTTCCGGATTGACTCGGATCCCGATCCATACCGAGTCAAATTTTCCGGCAGGAATTCCAATTTTACCAGAATCGGACCGTATTGTTCCGGTGATAAAAATTGAAGGCCCAGCAGATGCGCTTCAACCCGCCTTCAACAGCAGTGAAGCTATCGAAAAATAAATGAGCAGACCGACCACGTCGGCAATAGAGGTGATCAGGGGGCTGCTGGCAACCGCCGGATCGAATTTAAGTTTGAGGAGCGTAAAAGGAACGATAACGCCGATAATATTCGAAACAAGGACGATGCACAGCATAGCGCTGAATATTACTGCGGCAATTTCCTTCCCGCCGGAAAAGAAGCCCATCATCCATCCCGCTGCTCCCATAGTGAGGCCCAAAAGGAAGCCGATTACCAGTTCCCTTCCAACACTGGACAGCCATTGATTCACCCGCACATCCCCTATGGCCAGGGCGCGCACGATCAGGGTTGAGGACTGAGCTCCCGTATTCCCCCCGCAGGCGCCCAGGAGCGGGATAAACATCGCCAGTGTGATAGCGGCGCGGAGCACTTCTTCGTGTGCGGCGATGATTCCGGCGGTAAGAAGATTGATTACAAGAAACACGCAAAGCCATACGATCCGCTTCGAATACAAAGACCAGATGCCGGATTCCCGGTAGCTCATCTTCAAAGGCTCAACGGCCGCGGTCTTTTGAAAATCTTCGGTTATTTCTTCCTGGACAACATCGAGGGCGTCGTCCACCGTCACAATGCCCAGCAGGATCCCCTCGGAATCGACAACGGGCAACGCGATGAGATCGTAGTGTTGCATCATCCGAACGGCTTCTTCCCGATCCTCCGTTACGGGAATGCTGATGAAAGAATAATCCATAATCGTGTCGACCGTAACCGTGGATTCTTCCAGGATGAATCGCCGAAGATCGAGCACATCCAGCAGTTTCCAGGAACTGTCGGTGACGTAAATGACATTAATCGTTTCACTGTCCCTTCCCCGGTTCCGGATATGGGTAAGCGCCTGCCCTACCGTCCATTCCGGGCGGACGGCCACGTAGTCCGGCGTCATCAACCTACCGACGCTGTCCTCGGGATAACCCAGCAAGATTTGAGCCTCTCTTAAATCTTCCGGGCTTAGAAGATTCAGTGATCGCTGGACAGCCTGTCCAGGAAGCTCTTCCAGATAATCCGTGCGGTCATCAGGTGTTAAATCATGCAGCAGGCGGCTCGATTCCTCATCGCTAAGATCTTTCAACAGGGCATCCTTGTGCAACGGCTCAAGGTATGCAAATACTTCTGAAGATACAGGCCTTTGCAGTATTCGGAAAAGTAGAATTCGTTCAGCCTTGTCGAGATCGATCATAACATCCGCGATATCGGGTGCGCGCCATTCCGAGAGATATCCGCGCAATTCTCCCCATCGACGCTGCTGGATAAGCTCCTTTATCTTCGTCTGAGATTCTTCGAATTTATTTTCAAAATTATTTTCTCTGGGCAAAACAAGCCCTCCCATGGAGGTGTGGCACAGGTTTCCCTAACACATGACTGAATTAATGATACATACCCGAATGAATCGTTCCCGCCAAATTCGATTGATGTTTTTTTATCCCAGAAAAGCGCGTACTGAAAAAAAAGTCCGTTCTGCATTACAGACCAAAAACCATATAAAAGAAAGAACTATGTTTACTGAAAGAAGACAGCGAATTACCTTATATACAAATTCCAAGGTACCTGAAATTTTATTAAGCTTAAATTGCAGTACTTCATCCGATTGCGATAGCATACAATAGGTGCAGGAAAAACCATGGATCTGATACTGGTCAAACAGCTTGGAATATCGCTCGGGCTCGGATTGATTGTGGGCTTTCAGAGAGAGTGGGGAGCCTCCCATGTAGCTGGCATTCGTAGCTTTGCTCTCATAACGCTGCTCGGAACAGTTTGTGCCAAACTCGGGATCCTGCAAAGCGAGTGGATCCTCTCGTTCGGCATGATAGCAGTAACAACCTTGGTGATCGCAGGAAGCTTCGCTAAAATTTCCAGCGGTGAAATAGGCCCCGGCATAACGACAAGTGTTTCAGCCCTTGTCATGTACGCGATCGGAGCCCTCGTAGTCTACAACATCCCGGCTGCGATCATCCTGGGAGGCACTGTAGCCGTCCTGCTTTACGGAAAGGAACATTTACATTCTCTGGTCCACAGCGTCAGCAGGAATGAGTTCCGCGCAATCTTTCAGTTGATCTTAATCGCCCTGGTGATTCTTCCCGTCCTCCCCAATCGACCGTACGGTCCCTATAATGTGCTGAATCCTTTTCATATATGGCTGATGGTTGTCTTAATTGTCGGCATCAGCTTCGGCGGATATGTGGTATCCCGAATTCTGGGACCCGGGAAAGGAGCCCTGGCTTCGGGAATTATAGGCGGCATCATCTCAAGCACAGCAACCACCGCCGGATTTTCCAGAAAATCCAAGGAAGAGGACGCAAGCATCCCTCTCTCGGCCTTTGTGATTTTAGCGGCTTCTACCGTCGTTTTCTTCAGAGTAGCCCTGGAAATCGGCATTGCGGCGCCGAAAATCCTTCCTGCAGTGCTTCCCCAACTCCTGGCAATGGCAGCCATAACGGGTTTTGTCTGCGGAATCTTTTACATGCTGCATTTAAGAAAGGTAAAGGTAGGCACACCCTCCGAAGCCACGGACCCTGCAAATATGAAAATGGCTGTCGTATTCGGCCTTCTCTATGCGGTTGTACTGTTCGCCGTCGCTGCAGCCAAAAATGAAGTCGGCGGCAGCGGGATGTATATCATTGCAGGGTTATCCGGTTTAACGGACATGGACGCCATTACCCTATCCACAGCCCAGTTTTTAAAGCAGCAGCGCATTGACATCGATATGGGGTGGAAAATGATTCTGATCGGGGCCCTATCCAACATGATTTTCAAACTGGCGATTGTTGCAGCACTCGGTCACCGCCGGCTGTTTCGTTTACTTGCCCTCTATTTCGCAATAATCGTCCTGGGCGGCATTCTTCTCATTGCTTTCTGGCCGGCATTCTCCTGAATACGAACCGTCGCTTCCATTTGAACTCCGAATGGTATAAGGATTTTCCGGGGCGGTGCACTTGTTCTGTTTACCGTGAATTTTGTGTAGCAATATTTTCCAAATCCCGGGAGTCAATCTTTCCAGTTTCAATCACTTTTTTATGTAATCTTTTTTATTGGAAAGCCTGGAGCTTTAGGCCTCTTCGAAAAGGATTGGGGGAAATACTATTTTCATAAGATTTTTGCCCATTCCCCCAAAACTTGAGCCAGGTCAAGGAACACAAATAATCACTAAGTTATTATTTTAGCGAAATGCCGGAAATAGGTTCGTCCCCTGCAAATGCAATCACATGCAGGGATATATGTCCATGATTGGGAGGTGAATCATGAAATATCTTCTGAGTGTGCTTGCTATTGTAATCATGATCGGTACTTCGGCTCAAGGAGAAGAGCTTACCTTTAGGTTCAGGGGAACAATTCATGAACTGGATGGTGAATTCTCTTTTTTCAGTGGACAACCATTTGAAATCATCTACTCATTTGAAAATACAACACATGATGCTAACCCGCATGATTCTGAATCTGGTAGCTACCGCGGAGCGATCAAGTCGGGAATCCTTACTATTTTTACCGGCAGTGAGTCTTTTAGTTGGGTAGTGGAACCCGACATTTCTCACAATATCATTGAAGTAAAAAACCTTGATACCGCAGATTCATACCTTGCTGGCGCAAGTGTTTCCGGTCCAGATGTTGGAAGGAAAATCCCTACTTATTTCCTCATCGGATTGATGGATAAAGATGCTACAGCCTTAAGCAATGATGGGCTGCCATCATCCCTGGAAATCCCGTCTTTTGATCAGCATAGAATCGTACAATTCACATTTATCGGTGCAAGACAATCTGTCTACTCTACTTTGGGCATAATAACATCTGGTGAGGCGCCTATTTCAAATTCGGATTCTAAAGGAGATAGCCTGATTGGTGATGTTGGAAATTAATTTTAGAGATCTGTTCAATTCCGGCGGTCACAAACATTATGGAAAATCCGAGGATAAACTTCTTCATGGATTTCTCCTTATTGGATCAGAATTTGAAGAGCTGGTATCGAGTATAGGTATTATGATACTGATCGCCCATTCATTTTTCAAACGATATTGCAGTTTGTTTTGCCAATCCACAAATGAATAGATAAAAACCCTGAAGAACCGGATGCCGGCGGAATGATAGTGACGATTCTTGAGTCCGTTTTTTGAAAAGAATCAAATTCACATGCCCGTAAAACAGCATTTGTGCAGAAGTGCCTAATTTCGTTGCTGTGGTTCATTTAGGATTTCTCTTCCTGCTTTCCCATCACCCACATATAATAAGCCAAATCTTTTATAAAATATTTCAAAGAAAGTTAATGATAAACAAGGATTATGCGCTGATTAAACCTGTGACAAGGTAATGTGAATGCCTGAACAATACGACCGGATGGCAGAAGATTACGAGTGGCTCTTCTCCGACAAAATGTTTTCAGGTGAACCGCAGTATGAAAGTCTGCGGCATGTTCTGGAGTCGCTGCCGCCGAGAGGATACATCCTCGACTGCGCCTGTGGTATTGGGATTCCAGCATTGGCCTTTGCACGGCATGGATATAGGGTCGTCGGTACGGATGCAAGTGAAGGCATGATCAGAGTGGCCAAAGCGCGGGCTGAGGCAGATGACCTCATCGTTCCTTTTCACGTCTGTACCTGGGAGAGACTGTCTCAAAAATTTGACCGGAAGTTTGACATTGCCCTCTGTTGCGGAAACTCCATCGTCCATTGTAGCGATAGTGCTGATATGGTCCGTTCTTTTCGCGGCATTCGCTCCATTCTCAATGTCGGCGGGAGACTCGTTCTGGACACGCGTAACTGGGAGAAACTCCTAACTGAAAGAAATAGGTACACGCATTTTGATCCGCGCTCGCGAGCCGGAAAACGTTGTGTTCCAATCTACATTTGGAACTTCCCCCAGAAGACGAATGAGCCGATAGAGGTGGAGGTGCTTCTGCCGATAGAACATGAGGGGAAGGTCGACCTCCACGTTCACCCTATTGTCTGCCACCCCTTCACGTTCAAGCAGCTTCAGACATGCCTGGCGGAAGCAGGCTTTGCAGTGATGGAGAGTGACTACTCGCCAAATCATGACTGGTATCGAGTTATTGCCGGTAATCCGTGACCGATACAAGGCGATACGACCTGTCGTGCCTCCAGCAAAGTGAAGAATTGATGTCAAATGCTTGAAAAACGCCGTAGCCTTACCATTAGAAAATCACTGCTCTAATGACTTTGCTAGCAAGGATAGACATGGGAAATCTTCTTAAATCCACACTTTGAATCTGAGAGGTTGCGTGAACACCAGGCACGTCGAATCCCTTCATCATTGCTTCGCTGTACTTGTGCTTGATTTTTCCAGGGGGCAAGACTACATTGACTGGAAGAACAATACCCTTTCTGTTAATTCCAAAATAAGGAAATTCAATGAGTGAAAACAGCAATAGCCTTCCTCAACATGCACAGGTCGTTATCATCGGAGGCGGTGTGATAGGCTGTTCCGTGGCCTATCATCTGGCGGGCATGGGCCTCAAAGATGTGGTCCTGATTGAACGGGATCAGCTGACCTCCGGCACGACCTGGCATGCAGCCGGGTTAATGTGCACATTTGGCTCAACCTCTGAAGTCAACACGGCGATGAGAAGGTATACCCGCGACCTCTACGCCCGCCTGGAAGCTGAAACTGGATTGTCCACAGGGTTTAAACCGATCGGATTCATTGAAGCCGCAGCGGATCAAGACCGCCTGGAAGAATTTCGGCGCGTGGCGGCGTTCAACCGCTATTGCGGTGTGGAAGTTGAAGAAATTTCCCCAAACGAGATCAAAGATCTTTTTCCTCTGGCAAGGACTGATGATTTATTGGCGGGATTCTACGTGAAGGATGATGGGAGGATGAATCCGGTTGACGCAACCCTTTCGATTGCGAAAGGGGCACGTATGAAGGGAGTCAGGATCCTGGAGGGCGTCACCGCCACGGGCATACACAAGAAAAACGGGCATGTGACCGGGGTCAAGACGCTGCAGGGTGACATCCAGGCTGAATACGTCGTGAATTGTGCGGGAATGTGGGCCAGGCAGTTGGGTGAACTTTCAGGTGTGACTATCCCCAATCAAGCAGCGGAACACTATTACCTCATCACGGAACAAATAAATGATCTGCCTCCTGATATGCCCGTTCTGGAAGATCCCTCCCACTATGGGTACTATCGTGAAGAGGTGGGGGGTCTCATGGTAGGTTTGTTTGAACCGATCTGCGCCCCCTGGCATGTAGATGGAATTCCCAATACGTTTTCTTTCGGTGAGATCACGCCCGACTGGGACAGGATGGAACCCTTTATTGAGAAGGCCATGTCCCGGGTGCCTATAACCCTGGAAGCGGGAATTAAGAAAATCTTTTGCGGTCCCGAGAGTTTTACCCCTGATTTTGCGCCGATCGTCGGCGAGGCTCCGGAGGTGAAGAATTATTTTGTCGCTGCCGGTCTGAACTCCATTGGAATGATCATCGGCGGCGGAATAGGCCGCCTGATGGCTTACTGGATCATCAACGGCGATCCGGAAGTGGATATTACGAGCTTCAACATTGACCGGCTTCACCCCTTTCAGAACAACCCCCAGTACCGCAGAGACAGAACCGTTGAAATCTTAGGATTGGCTTATCGATGCCATTATCCGTATAAGACCTCAAAAACCGCTAGAGGTGCGAAGAAGCCACCCTTCTATGAACGACTGGCCGCCCACGGCGCTTACTTTAAGGATGTGAGCGGATGGGAAGGCACGGACTGGTTTGCACCGGAGGGCCAGAAAGCCAAAGTTGAAAAACATACCTGGGGAAGGGAAAACTGGTTTCCTTTCTGGGAAGCGGAACATAAAGCTGCGCGTGAAAATGTTGTTCTGATGGACATGTCCTTCATGTCCAAATTCATGGTCCGGGGGCGGGATGCCGGTAAAGTCCTGAACTATATCTCCGCCAACGAGGTGGATGCAAAGGTCAATCAGATCACCTACACCCAGTGGCTCAACCATCGTGGAACTCTGGAGGCGGATCTTACGGTAACAAAGCTCGAGGAAGACAGGTTCATGGTGGTGGTTGCCGATACCATGCATCGGCATGCTGAAACCTGGCTCAAACGCCATATCCCGGAAGAGGCCCATTGTTTTGAAACCGACATGACCTCAGCCTACAGTCAGTTGAATATTCTCGGGCCCAATTCACGTGCGTTGATGCAGGCGCTAACCACCGCCGACATGTCCAACCAGGCTTTTCCCTACCGACACGCCCGGGAAATCGAGATTGGCTATGCCCGCGTATGGTGCATCCGGCTCACCTATGTGGGAGAACTGGGTTATGAACTTTACATCCCCACCGAGCAGGCTATGTATGTCTATGACATGATCGTCGGTGCGGGCAAACAGTTTGACCTGCGACATGCTGGTCTAAAAGCCCTGAATAGCCTGCGAATGGAAAAAGGCTACCGTGATTACGGTCATGATATGGACAATACGAATAACGCCTATGAGGTCGGCCTGGGTATCTTTGTGAAGCTAAATAAAGCGGAGGATTTTATTGGGAAACAGGCTTGCATCAAGATTAAGCAGGAGGACGATCATACAAAAAGGTTAGCCCAGATTCTGGTCAAGGATCCGGGATCCTTCCTTTTCCATGCCGAAATCGTCCTTCGGGATGGCAAACCGGTCGGTTATGTTACCTCGGGTTCTTACGCATTTACTTTAGGCGGCGCGGCCGGGCTGTTTATGATTCATGCTGATCGGCCGATTGATGAGGAGTATGTGTCCAGTGGGACATGGGAGGTGAATATCGCTGGAACCCTCTATCCGGCTTTGGTCTCCCTCAAGCCCATGTATGATCCCGACATGGAGAGGATCAAAGCCTGAATCGGAGCAGATTCTATTATTCACGATCCATCATCGGGCTTGATCCCGATAAATTAGATGTTCAGTAGACTGTAAGCATTCTGTATCTACGGTCAGCTTCTAATGCATCTCGGGCTTCTTTATTCATGGATCAGACCTTCTTTAGTGTTTTCTAGATTATCTACTAAAGTGTCCCAAGAGGCCTGACATTCCTACAACTTAGGATTAATGACATATTGACTTATTGACTTACAATATATGTTTGATCAAATTTAAACGTGAATCTTCCCGAGGGTCTTTACAAACGATTCAGACTTGGCTGCGTGATGGAGGTTAGTAAGGGGCCGTTTTCAGGCCCCTTTTTATTTACTGTAAGTTATTATGATTGCTTTGGTTGCGGGGGACGGATTTGAACCGCCGACCTTTGGGTTATGAGCCCAANNCGAGCTACCGGACTGCTCCACCCCGCGTCAATGGTGGAATTATAGAGATCAGATTGTTGAGAGTCAAGGGAATCCTCAATAAAACCAATGACCTGCGGAAAGCTTTGATTCTATTGGAGCTCTCGTTGAATTTTTTTATTTTTGTTCCATTCTCTTTCATCACAAGACTCGTCGAACCCTTATCTGAGAATTTCCGCCCTGAAAACTAACCTTCCGGCATTCCATCTATCGCCTGTTATTCACGAATGTAAGCTGGCTTTAGTGCGCCGCTGCATTTTAGCAGTTGGATGTATGTCCCTGTATTGAGCAATATCCGAAGCGGTTATCGGCATACGGGAAGGAATGTGCGAGTCGGACGTTTCTTCCCCCATACTTAAAAGAATTTTCTGGTAGCAAAGATCCGGAGCTTCCTGCAACTTCAGATGGTTTTCCTGAAAAAACGCGTCCTCAATTGTCAAAACCACTAGCCGAAACTCCTTGTCTTCGTCTTCAATCCGGAAACCGAATTCCACATATCCGCCCCGGGGAATCACACCCAGGAATTTAAGTTTCAGGACAAGATCCTTTGACATATAATCCTTCCCTTTCAAGGCAAGTGAATTAAAATCCCATCGAAGCGCATGCAGGCAGGTGATGGTGGCTTATCCAGGATGTTCGATTTGCACAACCATTATACTCTATCCCGGATGGAATTCCAAATACGCTCAATATTTATGGTCCATCAGTAAAGAGCTATCGTAACAAATCATTCCCTTGGGATATGATTTTTATATGCCCGTTTAATTATTAAGGAAATTGTCGAAGGTTTCAGTAACACGAACTAAACAGACAGCCAATTCATTGTATTGTACGGGCGAGGGTAAGTCTTCGATAGGAGTGCTTAAACTCAAGGTCGGGAGCTTTTTTGTGATGCGATTCGATTGTAATCCAGCCTTCGCGAGTGAGATCGGAAAGAGCGACTTCCCTGTTCATCCATTTTCGGACGGAATTCCCCTGAACGCTTGTTGCCAGGTGCCATTGTCCGCAATAGAAATCCAACCATGCCAATTGATTCATACCTGCCCCGATGCCAATCCGTTTCTTCCAGAACATGCCCCCTCTACCGTACCCATAAATCCAGATGCGAAGCTGGATAATTCACACTATATTAATAAGTACGCAACAACTCGCCCCCGGTTACGATCTTATTCCAAACAAAATGTATCGTCGGGCTTTCCACTGAATGTAATGAAAACGGGATGGAAATCCTAAATGCCAATTTCCGGCTAAAAGGCTTTTGACCGTAAAAAAAACGCACTGACTCGTATTGCGCCATTATTAATGTACAATACACTACGATAATGGTATGTTTGGTTTGTCCGGTGGAGGACAGCCTCTGCTTATGCGCGGCGCGATGAGTTGTTAGAAGCTTATCTGGCTCATCCCTTCCATTCAATTCTGCATTGAGCCGCAATCCATCGTATTTGATCCATCAGGAACCTAAATTTAGTGTGCCGATTAGACAAAGTGTTTTCTATTTCGGATCACAGGAGGTTTTATTATGGGAAAGAATGTTTATGTCGGTAATCTCCCCGCGTCGATGGGCGAAGCTGAGTTAAAAGAGCTTTTCGAACAAAAGGGCGCCGTTGATTCCGTCACCGTGATTCGCGATAACGATACCGGAAGGTCCCGGGGATTTGCATTTGTCGATATGTCAACCGAAGAAGATGCACGTAAAGCTATTGAAGCGCTGAACGCGTATTCCGTTGAAGGACGCAATCTTACGGTGAATGAGGCTCGCCCCAAGACCGATCGTAGACGAGGTTATGCCGGCGGGGGAAGAGGCGGTCCGAGGAGGCACTCTGATAGGGGACGAGGTGGTTACCACAGCCGTGACTGAAACTGCAATCCGAAATCCTGACTGAATCCTTCATCAAATAATTCAGGGACCACTATATGCGAGTTCATTTAATCAATCCGAGTGACGTGTCTTTCGGAGTAGGCGTTATTACACCAAGATGGATGTACGTCATAGCCGGTGCAACCCCCCGTTGTTACGGAGAACCGATTATCTCCGATGAAACGCTTGAACCTTTTGATGCCAATCAGATTCATCCTTCAGACGTTGTAGGCATTGGGATACATACAAGTAACGCCTGCCGTGGCTATGAAATAGGACGGTTGGTACATGCCCGTGGCGGGATTCCTGTTTTCGGAGGCATTCATGCAGGCATATACCCTGAAGAATCTCATCAACTGGGCAAGGCTGCGGCCGTAGTGCGCGGAGACGGAGATCTAGTGTGGACCGAAGTGCTGTCGGATTGCACCCGGGGCGAACTGAAATCCCTATACGAAGGCGGAACTATTGCGGCTTCCGATTTTGCACCAGCTCGATGGGATCTGATGCCACAAGGTTCCTACATGTGGGCGTCTGTACAAACGGTTCGAGGGTGTCCAAAGCATTGTTCCTTCTGTTCGGTCTGGCGAACCGACGGCCAACTGCCGCGACAGCGGCCGGTCGATGCCGTGGTTGAAGAGGTAGTAGCTCTCCGTCGTCTGGGGTATCGCTTTATCGCCTTGGCCGATGATAACTTCTATTCTGTCAGCCTCCAGGATCTCGAGCAGGCTGCCCGACGGGAGGATAAGCGCCACTATCAGAGGCTCCTGTCTCTTAGGCAAGAACGATTTCAGTTGATGGAAAAGCTTGCACGAATCGACAGCAATATTATTTACTTCACCCAAATTACCATGGAAGCTGCAGAGGATGAAACGTTCTTAGGTGCGATGCGTTCAGCCGGCATAAAGGGAGCGCTCATAGGTATTGAATCGGTTTCGTCGCAAGGTCTAGACAGCACTTTCAAAAGCTTTAACTTGACAGGGAAAGACCTTGTTGCACAGCTGCAAAAGTTCCGAAATTTCGACATACATGTGCTCGGCTCTTTTATTTTCGGCCTGCAAAGCGATACCCCGGAAACATTTTCCGCTACTTCAGACCTGGCGGATCATGCTGGATTAACTTTTGCACAATTTGTTCCTCTCACCCCGTTTCCAGGTACGATCGATTTTGAAAGATGGGAAAAAAAGATGCTCCAGGACGATGTACGGATTGCAGGCTTTCCCATCCACAAGCATTGGCTGATTCCGGCGGATTGTCGGCCCAAAATTTATATACCGCATCCCAGTATGAATGCGGATGAAATACGCCGGCGCACCCAGAAAGTTTGGGATTCCTTTTACAGGATGTCGAAGATTTGGAAACGCTCGCGTTGTGTGTCCAAGGTTCGATCCCGCCTGGCCTTCGTATTCATCTCCAAGCTCTATCGACAGATGTATGCCAAGACGGGAATTTCCACCGAAAGTGCGCGTAAGTCCAATGCAGTTAAGTGGACTCGATTTATTGGAAAACTCTGTTTACCTCTATTCTCCGCCCGGACGCTACCGAACCTTCAGGCCCCACAGGATTGATACGCCGACCTGCATTCGTTTGTACCATATATCTTCCATCGGTCGCTAAAACTACAAGCAGCCGCCTACCACTAAAGGATCTATTTTCGCTTTTTTGTCTTGTGATGAAACGGTTTCTTTCGGGAGTTTGAACCGGGATTCCCGTTAGTTTTAAGAAACCTGGAATAAAATGTCTTGTCGGAGCCATTTTCTGCGGGCTTTTCCCGGTGTTTTTTGTTTTCAGAACTGCGGGTACTCCTTGAAATCGGCAACGGTTTTGAAGAGGATTTTTTAGAAAAAGGCTTATCAGAAGAGTTTTCACGATATTTCTTATCCTGAAAATGATGCATCAAACTATCTATTTTTTTCTCTAAAAAAAGCAATTGGCGCTGCATCTTTAAGAGAAGAGATAGGATTTCGTCGCCGGAGCGGTCGGCCGGAGACGTAATACCGCGATGGATATATTTGCTCATCTGAATCGAATTCCTTTCGTTGATATATTGAGGCATACATACCTAAGTCGCAAGCAGGCTTGCATATTATTTCCAACAATACTTATTCGGTTTCTCCCTCATCAGAGTCGGTATCCAGCGGATCGTCGTTTTCATCAGATTTTTCCAGACGCCGTTGTATGCGGTCTTCACGTTTTTGGGTTGCTTTTTCAATTCGCTTCAGTTCCTTCTGTCGTTTCAGAAAAGATGTTCGCTTTGTCCCCATTCTATACCTCCTCTATTCAAGCCTGTGCACGTATTCGTCTTCTCCTGCTTGCGACACTGAGACGAAATCTTCGACGGGAACTCGCCATTTGTGTTTTCAGCGGCAAGTCTATCGGCTGGAAATACGGTACTTCCAGGCCGGGTAATTGCCGGCGCTCGATTCTTTTTCCTATCGCCTTCTCGATTTGAAACACCAGCGATTCATCCGTTCGGAGAATGAAGGTTAAGGCTTCACCGGTCCGTCTGGCGCGACCCGTTCGACCGATGCGATGAGTATAGGCATCGGTTGTGTCGGGCATATCGTAGTTGATAACATGCGTAATATCCATAACATCAATGCCGCGGGCTGCGACATCGGTTGCCACAAGAATGTCGTATTTCCCGGTGCGAAATCCGTCCATGGAAGCCTGTCGACTACTCTGAGTCATGTTTCCCTGGAGGGAGGATACGCGATAGCCTTCCTTCTTAAGGCTCGTTGCAATTCGGCATGCACGATGCTTTGTCCGCGTAAAAACAAGGATCCGTCCGGTTCTGGTATTCTCCAGCACTGCCAGCAACAGTTTTAACTTGAGTCCTTCGGAGATAGGATAAAGGGTGTGGGATACGGTTTCAGCCGGTGCCATTTCTCCCGCCTGCACAGTGATCGGATTCTTAAGTATGCTGGATGCCAGTGCGCGAATATCTCCAGGCATCGTTGCCGAGAAAAACAATGTCTGTCGACGATCAGGCAAATACCCGATAATGCGTCGAATGTCGGGAAGAAAACCCATATCGCACATGCGGTCGGCTTCATCCAGAACGAAGGTCTCAATTGATGAAATATCTATGCTGCCGTTTTTAATATGATCGAGCAGGCGACCCGGACAGGCCGTAAGGATCTCAACGCCCCGCTTCAACGCCGCAAGCTGGCTGCCCATACTCACTCCACCATAAATGGATACGCTTCGAAGCCGGCTGTTGCCGCCTAAACTGCCGACGGTTCTGTGTACCTGTTCGGCCAGTTCACGTGTTGGCTCCAGGATGAGAACACGGGGTTTATGCGACGCAGACTTGGTCAACCTCTGCAATATGGGTAAAAGAAATGCCGCTGTTTTCCCGGTTCCAGTCTGTGACATTCCAAGAATGTCCCGTCCCTCGAGGACAATAGGGATGGCCTGCCTTTGAATCGGTGTTGGCGTTAAATAACCAGCAGCCTTTATGGCTTCCCTGATAGGTGTATCAAAACTAAAATGATCGAAATTCAAAAAGTACTCCTTGACTCAAAAGAGCCAAGTTGCACTCTCAGCCCGGTTCGTTTGTTTTAAAATTCGCTTCTTTAATTGCGGTGCTTTCGCGGGAAGGTCGAATCCTTGATATCATAGCATTAGCAGGCAGAAAAATCCAATCCGGATTTTTCTGCCGCAATAACAACCAACCTTCTCAGGTACTTTAAAACTTGAAAAGCTACAAAGAATTGAGGCTTTGCGCTTGAGATGGAATGAAGTGGCTTATTTGATGAGCTTTGGAAACAGCCTGCCCGTGCGGTCCGCATACCGTTTATAATTCTCGCCGAAAACGGTTGCCATCATCTGTTCCTCCTTACGGACCAGGAGGGACCAGATGGGATAAGATAACAAAGGCACGGAAAGCAGAACCCACGAGTTGAACATCAGGGCTGCACCCACGCCGGCCAGGAAAATTCCTCCGGCATAAATAGGATGTCGAACAAAGCGGTAAGGACCGGTTGTGCAAAGCGCATGGTGATTCCACCAGAACCGGATGGTTCTCAGACTCCAGACGTGCCAACAAATCCAGATGCCGAGGAGAACTAGCCCGACAAACTTCAACGGCCGNNCATTGCCCCGGCTGGCAGCACGATCCCGCCGATTAATGAATTTCCCGATCCATTCTCGTTACAGTGTATTTCCTGCCGCATCTTGGGCATTCGATTTCCAACTGCTGCAGATCACCGAACATTTCGTTCCTGTCTGACTCGTTCATGTTTTCGACCATCCCGGTTATCATTCCCTCCGAACACCGGCACTCGTAAAAAATAAGCGCCTCCCCGGCTTCTTTCACATTTTCCTTATCAATCACACGGTCCACGAACCTAAAAAGCGCATTCGTGTCGAGGTCCTTCACGGCGTCATAATTTCCCTCGGGAAGTGAGTGCACAAGAACGCTGTCTCCATTTTCCCTTATCCCCAGTCGGGCTTTTGTCTGAACCCCTTCAGCAAAATATTGTTCCACGGCATCCCTGGGGCTTTGAGTTCGGGGAGTAATGTGGCTTTGGGTCAAAGGCAGACCGGCTTTCTGTCTCTGAATCATTCCGGAGGCTTTTTCGCCGTCCGCGTCCACTATTCTAAGGCAGATCATGCCCTCCGGCTCGACTCCCACAAAAAATCCGTTCCCCATTCCTTTGAAAGTGAGAGACCATCCCCAGGATTCCCTGTCGGAAAGAGACACAGCAGAAAGAGCGGCTCCAGCCAGAAGTTCAACCATGGAACTTTTCAAATCTTCTTGCGGCGATTCAATTCCGTAGCGTGAATTGTAATCATTCATGCCGACGATTACAGGAGCAATCCCACCACGCACGATCAGCAGGTTAGACTCCCCGAGCAAGTATCGCCTGTATTTCGCCAGGTTTTTCAACTCAAACATGTCGACTCTTCATTAGAGGAATCCCGTACCAATAGACTCAAGATTTTACCCAAGCACTCTTCGAAATAGCTAATCTCAAGCACAAACGCCGGAATCCCAAAAGTGTCGCCCCGGATTCCGCGGGCGGCAGGGCGTACCGGGAGAAAATTACCGTCCCATCATAAGGAAACACCCGAAAATAATACAGGATGGGGCTCCATAAATGAATTGTTGTGCATAAAAGGATACCACCTGCAAGGAAATTAACGCCACAGATCTTCTTGGAACATTCTCCCTACACATGAATTATACAGATTCACCTGGTGAATCCGCCTTTTGAAGTCTCAGGAAAAAGTTGATACGAAAACGGATTGCAGTTCAATGCAGAATTGATTGGGAAGGGATGAATTGGAGACGATCACAGCAACTCATAGTACCGCTTACAATTTGAGGCTGTTCACCACGGGACCGCGCCCTATAGCACCCATGGAGAAATTGCAGAAAATATGTCGATCGGATTCTCAATAACAAATCTGTGGAACGGATCGATTCTATTGTGCCTTTCGCTGGAAGGCTTTAATATTGGGTGCTTTCGTTCTCTAAGACCTCGTCAACCACATTTTTGCTACAGACATTAAACTCTTGTTTTTTATTTTTAATAATACGCGATACAATTTTTGACATCGTAAAGGTCAACAAGAGTGAAAGTAGGGACCCGAGAAATATACATGCTTCAAACGTAATTACATTTTTAATGAACCAGCCGTATGGTCCATCAATATCGAATCCCTCTCTTAAAAATTGTATGAATCCTAAAAATATCAGGACAAAATAGGCTTGAAAGAACAAACCCGATATAACTGTATAGATAGATGAAAAAATGGAAAACACTTTATCTTCTAAATTGTCCGCGCCATCATGCGACATGTCAGTTTTTTTTGATTTGAAAGTTTTATAATACATACTTGCTGCTATACCACCTAGAGGGCAAAGAAAAGTCGAGAGAACAATAATCGCTAAAACCACCTTCATAATGACGCTCCGATCTTACCATAAAGTTTTCATTTATGGGGATTTTGCTTTTCTAAGCTAATAAAGCAACATAACTTCTACCTGCGCTATCAAGTTCTCGTTACTCATCGGCTGACTCTGTGAGAAAGTTTATTCCTGTGAGCGTTTCAATATTTCCTCATTGAATTCAGAGACATAGACCCGGATTCAGGGATGATCACAATACGCATCCCCAATTGAGGAGCCAACCAATACCGCAGTGGCACTCATTTCGTGTAAACCATGGATCGCGCACGCGGAAAAGTGCGGTCGGTTTATTCGGCATCCTAAAGATAGCCGACATACCAACCTTTTATGATAAATTTGAAATCAGTAGGTTTTGGAAAAATCGAGATTCCGGCCATAGCCAGATACTGACAATGCTTTCTGAATGAGATAGTTTGATATCTTTATATGTCGAGATTGCCTGCAGGATATGAAACGAAAATATGTATCTGGGGAACTCTGAAGCCCTTTCGAACATCCGTAACCGAAATCCAGGAGCGGGATGGGATCAAACGATAGAGACGGTCCGGAGCAGAAAGCTCATTGCCTTAAGGAAAAATGTTCCTTGTTATTTTGGCCTGATGGAAGAGGCAATAATAATCACAGACCACAGATCTGAATTTTTATATCCGTTTTATGTATTGATCCCGCATGAAACCTCCAACGTCCTATCCTTAATATTTTTTTCCTTTTCTTCATATAAATAAATTTCTATCCGATATGAAAAAAGGGTGTGTTTTTCTGCCCGGTCGATTGAATCCGGGTATAAGAAAACTATATGGACACATAGATGTCTTATCTACTGCTGATTACATACTGTCTACTTGTCTTTGTCGCTATTGTCTTTTTCATCAGCGGACTGGACGATTTCTTCGTAGACCTATACTACCTGTTCAGGGCTCTGTACCGTCGACTGTTCGTTCTGCCCAAATACAGCCCGCTGACCGAAAAACAGCTGCTGGATCAGGAGGAAAAACCGATAGCAATTATGATTCCTGCATGGGATGAATCCCCTGTAATCCGGCGTATGTTGGAAAACAACCTGCGCAATGTGAACTATTCCCGGTATCATATCTTTGTCGGTACGTATCCGAATGATCTGGAGACGCAGCATGAGGTTGAAATCGTCCGGGAGAGCTACGACAATGTACAAAGGATCGTGTGCCCCAAAAACGGACCTACGAATAAGGCCGATTGCCTGAACTGGATTTACCAGGGCATCCTCTCATTTGAAAAAGCAAACAACATCCAGTTTGAAATCTTTTGCATGGCCGATTCCGAGGATGTGGTGCATCCCCTGTCGCTGAAGCTCTTCAACTATCTGATTCCACGCAAGGACATGGTTCAAATCCCGGTAATTCCACTGGTACGGAGCTGGAATAATTTTACCGGGGGTCATTACGCAGACGAGTTCGCCGAATTCCACTCAAAGGATATTGTCGTCCGCGAGCGACTTACCGGCGTGGTTCCTTCCGCGGGCGTAGGATGCGCGTTCAGCCGTCGAACTTTTTCGCTCATGGCTCAAGACAACGACAACTTCGCCTTTAATGTCAATTCCCTAACGGAGGACTACGAATTCGGCCTGCGCATGGGGCGCTATGGGCTTAAGCAGATCTTTGCCAAACAGGTAATAATCCGTCGCTCGGTTGAACGGAAAAGCCGGTGGACCGGACGCGTCAGACAAAAAACTATCCGGGATTATGTTGCAATCCTGGAGTATTTTCCCGACCGGTTCTTGCAGGCTGTGCGGCAGAAATCAAGGTGGATACTAGGTATAAACTTACAGGGATGGGAGAGTCTCGGTTGGCCGGGTCCCCTAATGCGAAATTATGGGCTTGCAAGAGACAGGAAGGCGGTTTTCAGCAACACAGCCATCTTTCTAGGATACCTTGTTTTCCTGATCATGATATTTATCTGGGTTATGCGTGAACTCTTCCCGGATTCCTATCATTATCCACCGCTTGTCGAAAAAGACACTTGGCTCTGGTATCTCATCCTGGTAGACACATTCTTCCTCCTACTTCGATTCGTACAGAGAGCCATCTGGGTGCGTTGGGTCTATAACGGAAAAGAAGCGCTTCTTTCCGCACCGCGTCTCCTTTGGGGAAATATCATAAATGTAACCGCTACCGCTCGAGCCCTGTTCCTCTGGACCCGGTCCAAATTCACGGGAAGCTCGATCCAGTGGGACAAAACAGCCCATGTGTACCCGTCTGAAGAAGTAATGAAAAACTATCACCGCAAGCTTGGGGACCTGCTGCTAGCCAATCGATCCGTCACAGTCTCGCAGTTGAGCAGAGCGCTTGATATTCAGAAAGAAAATCCGCAACCGCTCGGAGCGATTTTACTGGAAAACGGATGGATCTCTGAAGAACACCTTGTCGAAACACTTGGATTGCAGCTTCATATGAGAACCCGAAAAGTAGATCCCTCCGCTGTCTCCAGAAATGTTATCGATCTTGTTTCTCGAGACACAGCCGCGGAGTACGGGGTTTTTCCACTTGAAATCAATAGTGAAGGCAAATTGGTGCTTGCTGCTGAGAACGCCATCACGGCCGATCGCCTGACGGAGCTTAAAAAGCTGTTGGGACAACCTCTTGAAATCTGCCTTTCCAGTCACAGCGACATAGCATCCGCAATTCAATCCACATACGGAAGCACGTATCGGAGGAAGACGAATTAATGCCTATTCTGGGAAATAAATCGAATATGAACCAATATTGTTCGAAAAAGAATAGGAAGAATGTGCTCCCTTGCGGCGTTGTACTCTGGATATGTATTCTTACTGCACTACCGCCTTCAGCATGGGGGCAAGCCCGGATCGACCCGGAAGCTTATCTGAACCAACTTCAGGTCGAACGTCAAGAATCCTGGATTCAGAGTCAGCTGCGTCGATTCACCAACTACCGTTACCTCAGTCATGCCTATCAGTTGATGCAGTCGCTTCGCTTCGATGAAGCGAAAGAGGAATTCGAAAGATACCTATCGAACGATCCCCTGGACCTGGAAGCTCGGGCCAATTACCTCCACCTGCTCTACAGGTTGAAAGACTATGACAACGTTATCAAACAGGCAGACATAATCTTGGGAAAAAGTCCTGCGTATATTCCCGCGCGGATGTACAGGGGCTTTGCATACCAAAGTCTGGGCGCCCTGGAAGAAGCGCTGGAAGATTTCAGACGGATTTCGGTTACCCCTGAAGCGACACCGGTGGACAGGGTTCTGGCGCTCAACATGGCATCGGATCTGGCCATTCTGCTGAACCGCTATTCAGATTCCCTGGAGTCCATGCGGGCGATACCCGAAGAGAACCGGGACGGAGTTTACTGGTTCCGGAAAGGTCTGACCGAGGAACGATCGGGAAACCCGACCGCCGCCTTTGAGTCGTATCATCGGGCCATCCGTTCTTCCCAGGATATCCCGTTCAAGGTTACCGTCCACCGCACAATTGTTAGCATGGCGATTCGCGAGGAAAAGTGGGGTGCGGCCGCCGATGAACTGAAAGCCGCACTGGAACTCCTCCCGGGTGACCCGGAGCTTACCCTGTCCTATCAAAGATTATCTTTCGATACAGCCATGCGTAACGGCCGTTACGAGGATGCGCTTGCGATCGCCGAAAACCTTGCCCGGGACTCAAAGGATTCCGCCGACTGGATGCGGGTCGGTGTGACACTGGAAAAACTGGGCCGCTGGGAAGAAGCGGTCGGCGCCTTTTCCCAGGCCGAAGCCTTCGCGGGCGACAAATCCCAAAAAATCATCGTATGGCGGTCGGTTGCCGAGGCGGCAAAAAAGGCCGAGGACTGGCCCATGACCGAGCGGGCGTTATTGAACCTGCAAAAACTCGAACCGGGAAAACCGGAAACGCTGCGAGGCCTGTCCGTGCTCGCCTATCAGCAGAAAAAGCTCGCCGATGCCATCCGGTGGATGGAAATGTCCCTGTCTGTCAAAGAGGACCTTGACGACAGAGAGTTTCTTGCCAATCTATACACCGAGGCAGGCGATTACGACCACGCTATTGAAGCACGCACATTTATACTTCGCGGTGTTCGCACTCCCTCCGACCGGCACCGGAATTACATGTCTTTAGGATATGTCTATAGTCTTGCCGGGCGGGCGGATGAAGCGGCTGCGACATTTTCCAGCGCTGCGGAATTGAATCAGGACTTTGAAACCCTTGTTCCGCTGGCACAGGCGCTTGAGGACGCAGGAAAACTTCAAGAGGCGGTTAAATATCGCAGGCGGATTGTCTCCATCCGCCCCGACGGGGAGAATCACTTTGCGCTCGCTATGCTGTATCTGAAGCTTGGACAGGAAGCCCCTGCCCTGCAAGAACTGGAAACGGCCGTTCATACGGATATGGATGATTCCGTCCTTTTCATTGCTCTGAAACAGCTGGCTTCCCTTTACTGGAAACAAGGTCATATCGACAAAGCCGAAAAGACCCTTTCTAGAGCACAATCCCTAAACTCGGAAGACTCGTCTATTCCACTTATGCTGGCTGAGATTGCCCTGAATGCCGGAGACCACGCCTCGGCGCTTGAAAATGTCAACCGTGCACTCCATAGCGGGGAAACCTTCCGTAGACTCAGGCTGCGATCCCTGATTTACCAGAAAATGGGGGATTTCAACAAAGCCCGGAAGGATTATGAGAAGGCACTGTCGCTGCTTCCTCAAAATCATCCGGATTCATCTTCTTTCCAGATTGAGATAGGCAATCTTGAATACGGTGCAAAACGTTATCCGGAAGCAGCTAAAAACTTCCTCAGGGCTTTCGAATTGGATCCGGAAGGAGCAGTCGGCCCCCTTGTACAGGCAGCTGAAAGCCTGGCTCTTGCCCGGGATTGGAACGCAGCACTGGACGTCAATCGAAAGATCGTCAGCCTACCGCAAACACCCCCGGAGTTGAAGGGGGAAGCGTACCGGCGGCTCGGCATCATCTACGGTCGGCTGAAACAGCCACGGCTTGCAGAGGAAAGCTATCGGAACGCTCTGTCTATAAACGATGCAGACATTCGGACGTATGAAGATCTCGGCATGCTCCTTTTTGAGCAGAAACGCTTCGACGAGGCACGCAATATCTTCAGTGCGAGAATTGAGAAACAGGACTCAGCCAAAGGAATGCTTTACCTGGCCAGAACCTATGCTGCAATGGGGAAGCCGGGCATGGGAATCCATTACCTGGAGCAGGCACTGGCTGAATCCTCATCCCTTGATCCGGTCGACAGGGACAGCCTGTATAGAGAACTTGGATCGCTTTACGCCGAAAACCACCAATACGCCAAAGCATCCGAAGTATGGATGCGGTCTGAAAATTTGGCGCGCACTCCTGAAATACAACTACGACTGGCACGGATGCAGCGCATGTTCGGCAACTACCGGGAAGCACAGGAGATCCTGCTTGCACTGGACGAAACGGAACTGCCCCTGGCTATGGCCGTTGAATACCAGGAAGAAATTGCATTGTGTTATTACCAACAGGGGCAGGACGATAGAACCATCGAGCATATGACCCGGGCGATATCCATGGAAAGCACGCCATCAAGGCATTACATCCTCGGCCTCGCACACCGGCGTTCGAACGACCTCGAAAAGGCAATCGTCCACTTGAAAGAAGCTTCGGATCTTCAACCACTCAATGATGAATATGCACTGGCGCTCGGATATGCATTGCACAATTCCGGCCGAAGAAAGGAAGCCGTACCTATACTTGAAACAGTTGCCACCCGGAGTCCCGACTATCTGAACGTGGTAAAGGACCTGGGTTATTTTCAGATGCAGGATTCAAACAATAGCAGCGCCGTGCACTGGTTTCGAAAAGCGATCGACAATGGTCCGCTATATCCGCAACGCACCGAAAAGGAATCTCTTGATGTCCGGCGCGAACTGTACCGAATGCGCAGTGAGATTCACACCCTCAACAACCGGTTCGACCTGACAGCCTACGGTTCCTACCGTTCCAACTCGATCAGCGGTGCGGCTTCCGTCCTAGGAGGCGGCGTTCTGCCTTCAAACGGAGGATTGGAAATAAGTTATCGCCCCCCGAGAATCGGATACCGTGC
>DKBB01000318.1 GCA_002451015.1 Acidobacteria bacterium UBA6911 | reverse complement strand
CCTTGTATTTCTGCAGAAATACAAGGGAAGCACTTTCATTGCATTTCCCAGCTCCGGGGAGCCTTCTATAGGTACCGCCGGCACCGGTGGTCGGGGCACAATATCCGGTGCATCGCTGGAGCAGTCCAACGTTGATATGGCGCAGGAATTCATCAACCTGATCACGGCTCAACGAGCCTATCAGGCCAATACACGTGTCATCACAACAACGGATGAGCTGTATCAGGAATCAATTAATCTAAAACGATAATTCTGAACGGACCGGATAGGGATTACCCTATACCTTACAAACGGGATGGTAAGGCACTTTTTATTGTAATGCAGTAAAGGGAAGCCTATGGCAATTGCGGCAACTCCTATTACTCAAGGCAAAAGCCTTCTGGATCTACTCCGACATACAGTCCCCCCACAGGAGCGGGCGATAGAACTGTATCGCCGGCTCCTGGCGATCAATAATCTGTCCAGTTTAATGGGCTCGGCACGAAATCTGAGCCAGCTTCAAGGATTTCTGGGCGATTATTTTCAAGAATGCTTTCACGACACACAGATACGGCTCTGCATAATTGAAAACGCATACTACAGAAGATTTCGCCTATCAGGTTCCCCTGTTCCGGCGTCCGAGAGTTGTGTGCCGTTAACACAAGGTCTGGCGGGCAGTGTCCTGAAATCCAGAGCGCATTTGTGGTTACCCGACACCAAGGCTTCCGGTGAAGAACAGAAACTGTTCCAGAAAAATACAGGGAACTTTCCGAGGTCGATACTCATTATTCCCTTCTTTGCGAAGGGAAAGGTTATCGGATGCCTGGAAATGATTTCCCACCAGCCGGATCGACTGGATGAGATCGAGTACCATCTCGGAACCATCGTGGTGCGACATCTTTCAGCGTCGCTGGAAAATATCCTTACACGACAGGAACTTGCAAAGGCTAATGCCCGGCTCAAAGATCACGATCAGCGCCTGACTCAGTTAAATGAGAAATTGAGGGAACTGGCTCATACCGACGAATCCACCGGTCTGTACAATAAACGCAGGCTGATGGAACAACTCGATATGGAAATTGCTCGGGCAAGGCGCTATGGAGAAGTTTTCAGCTGTTTTATGATCGATATTGATGATTTCAAATCGATTAACGACAGGTTCGGGCATCAGGCAGGCGATGAAGTGCTTCGACAGACAGGAAAACTGCTTCGAAAATCCTTGCGAAAATCGGACTTTATTACCAGATACGGGGGAGAAGAATTTACTGTTCTTTTGCCAAGAACCAACGGAGCCGGAGCCTATAGAGCCGCCGAGAATCTTCGCTCCAATTTCATGTTGCACGATTTTATCCTTCCTTCCACTAGTGTGCGTATCACGATTAGCATCGGAATCACCGCCTGTACCACTTTTGATCATCTGGATGCGCAAGATATAATCATGGAAGCAGACAATGCTCTCTACAGGGCTAAGCGAAACGGTAAGAATCGGGTTTGTTTCAACGGCGAAAACGACGCTTCGAATAAAAAAGTCAGGATTTTGTCAAACGTGTGAGATGGTTTGACACTAAAACCCGGCTTTGCTCCATCTCCATATCCCAGCATTTACTCCGACCTGAAAATTTGAATTTCCACATCAGTTACCATAAAGCTGTCCTTCAGGATTCAAAGGTTCTTTTCCCGCACTCGAGACGGGATGCACCCGGCATCATTCCCCATCATGGGCAGTGATTAGATAAGTGGTTCGTATTCAATAATATATACCTATCCGTGCAGGTATCGAAGACGTCGCTTCAAATTTAAAATATTGGGATTCGGGGTTAGCGGGATTGTCACTAATTATGGAAATAACAGACATCCCGCCTGCTTTTCACAGAACCATTCATAAAGAAAACTCCGTTATCAAAAAATTTCCGCGCATGTGGCATGTGAGTTGCATATATCCAATTCCGAAGGGCAGTCAAGCGAATTGGAGGATATGTTCCATGGCCACGCCGGACGAAAAAAACAAACAAGCGGCGGAAAAATCCCAGCAAGCGGACAGTAATCCTGTTATTGAAAATAAAACAGAAAAAACCAGTAAGGGAAAGATGAGAAAACTGTGGATCATTATTGCGGCTCTTGTTCTATCTGCAGCCGGCGGCCTGTTTTGGGGAATCTCATATTTCAAGGGAGCCCGGTTCGTGTTCGAGCTTCAAGAAGAAGTGCCCGAACAGGAGGTAAAAGAATATTCTTCAGAGAAAAACAAGCCCGTCAAGGTCACGTTTGCGCTGGATCCTTTCCTGGTAAATCTTGCGGATAGGGAAAACGTGCGTTTTCTAAAGACTTCCTTCAAGTTAGGCCTCGCGGAAGAGCCGGATGAAAGAAATGTCGAGAATACCGTTGCAGCGATAAGGGATTCCATTATTACTTTGCTCAGCTCCAAAACGGCCGAGCAGGTTTTGACACCTCAGGGTAAAGACAAACTGCGCAAACAGGTTCGATCAAGAGTGAATGCGGTATCACCGGGATTTGAGGTGGTAGAAGTCTACATCGTTGATTTTGTCGTCCAGTTATAGGGAATACCGGCCAAGATCAAGTTTCTTCCGATTCATCGGATATGAAATTCTGGTGCGGTGACTGAGGAAACCTTTGGTGCGCAGGACCTTTCCCTGGGGAATTAATGAAAACCGCCAGATTGTATACTGCCGGAGTCTTGATAACGATGCAGAATCTGTAGTGGATTCGGGGGGATTTGATGTCAGAATCCAACAAAAACGAAGGGGCAAACGGCCTCAACACCGTCATGGAAGAAGCAAAAGATTTCTTGGATGTGCCGGTGCGGATCACTATCCAATTGGCCAGTTGCAACATGAAAGTGAAGGATATTCTTCAACTCCAAGAGAGTTCTATTGTTGAGCTGCCGAAATCCGCGGGTGAAAACGTTGATATTCTTGTCAATAACCGGCTGATTGCCGGTGGTGAAGTACTCGAATTAGAAGGCACCACAGGGGTGCGTTTGACGGATTTCAATACGAAATTCTAGGGGACGAATGATGATTATGGCTATCAGGACAGTTCTAATGGTCACTGTATTTATTTCAGTATTCGCCGGGGCTCTGCCGTCGGCTGAATTACCGGAGACCGCGGCTGAAGCTGAAATAGAGGTAACCCCGGACCCGGAGTTTACTTTCCAGGCGCAGCCGCAAGAATCCCCGAACTCGGAGATTACCTTCCAGGCGCAGCCTCAAGAATCCCTGATGCCCGAAATCCCCGCAGAATCCTTCCAGTTTCCTGTATTCAGGACCATTGGAGGTCTGGGCCTTGTGCTCAGTTTTATGGTCGCATTGTATTTCGGTGCCAGGAAATATTTCCCCCAATATTTCCAAAAAGCCGATTCCGAAAAAAACTTGAGGATGCTGGAGACATTATCCATGGGAGACCGGCGCTCCATTGCTTTAATTCAGGTTGCCGGTATGCGCTTTCTGGTCGGCAATACGTCTCATCAGATAAATCTTCTGACAACAATTCCGGAGCCGAACCCGTCAGCAAATGAAGCCGGCGCCCCCACCTCCCCATACGTGGAAAAGGAGAATAAAAAATCGGGGGATTCCTTCAGAAATCTTTTTGAATTTGAGAAGAAGCGTTCTGTGCAGAATTCCGGAAATCCTTTGCCTGAAGATATCCGTAATAAAATGCGGTTATTGAGAGAGGCTCTGGATCGTTGATTCCATGGGTAGATCCCGTTTGGTCTGGAAATGCCCGCTGAAAAAAAATTCCATGTTTGCGTAGATAAGTTGCCCAGGAAAACAGATGCACGTGAGATATATCAAAGTACGAAAACCGGAGGTATATAAGCTGCTCCTGATTGTCGGAATTGTTCTTTTCGTTTCGGTGGTGCAGCCGGCGTTTGCCGCAGATGATGCTTTTTCCGGGGTAGAAATACGTATCGGCGGCGGCGGCGATCAGGAAGGCTTGTCCACGCCGATCCGGATCCTGTTGCTTCTGACGCTTCTGTCCTTCATTCCGGCCATACTTATTTCAGTCACATCTTTTACGCGATTGATAATCGTGGCTCATTTTCTCAGGCAGGCGCTTGGGACTCAAACAATGCCTCCGAATCAGGTTCTGGTCGGACTGTCGCTGTTTCTTACTTTTTTCATAATGCAGCCGGTTATAGAACGCGTAAACCAGGATGCACTGCAGCCAATGCTGAAGGGGGAAATGACGGAAATGCAGGCTTTGGAAAGCGCCTGCAATCCTCTACGCGAATTCATGCTCAGATACACCAGAGAAAAGGATATCGCTCTTTTCCTGGATATCGCAAAGCAACCGAAGCCCCGCGATAAGCAGGATCTTCCGATGCGTGTCGTTATACCCAGTTATATGATTTCAGAGCTGAAATCGGCTTTTCAGATCGGATTTGCAATTTTTCTTCCATTTCTGGTTATAGACATGGTGACTTCATCGGTTCTGCTGTCCATGGGCATGATGCAGCTTCCACCAATCATGATTTCCACACCTTTCAAGATACTTCTATTTGTGATGGTGGACGGTTGGAACCTGGTAATCGGTTCATTGGTCAAGAGTTTTTATTAGAATTTCCCGGAGATCCGTTTTATGAATCAAGCCATGATTCTGAAGCTGGCGAAAGATACGTTACAAATTACCTTAATGGTAAGCGGCCCGCTGCTAATAACTGCTCTGGTCGTCGGCCTCGTTGTCAGCATTACTCAGGTCGTAACATCCATCCAGGACATGACGATGTCTTTTGTACCCAGGATCATTGCTGTCCTGGTGGTGTTCCTTCTCGCACTTCCCTGGATGATGAATGTCCTGTTGTCATTCACGACTCAGCTTTTCAGTCAACTTGGGCGCTATGTATACTGATGCCTACGGTGCGCCGAAACAGACCCGCTTTTCCCCTACTTGTGGCAGAGCGGGTTAAGCTTCCTGAATAATGCCCGCCATTACCATCTCGCCAAATGAAATCCTCCATTTTGCCATTATCCTTTTGCGGATGTCCGGGATCATTGTATTCGCTCCTTTTTTCGGCAGTCCTTCAATTCCGTACCAGGTTCGGATCGCTTTCGCACTGGTGACATCGCTTCTGATGACGCACCTGTTGCCGTTGAATTTTGTTCCCAACGGACTCGGCCTGACAGATATTACCTTGATTTTTATAGGGGAAATCCTATCGGGAATGATACTGGGGCTTGCCGCAAACCTTGTATTCGCGGGAATCCAATATGCCGGGCAGTTGATATCCTTACAGGTGGGATTCTCCTTGATAAAACTGATCGATCCTCAGACAAATGTGGAATCTCCCGTTTTTTCATTTATTCATAATTACATCGGCCTACTTTTCTTTCTTCTCCTTAACGGGCATCACTGGTTTTTAAGAGCTGTGAATGAAAGCTTTTCCTTCATGCCGGTCGGAGGAATTCAGATTCAACCCTCTCTTGTAGAACATTTCGTCAATCTTTCAGCGCAGATTTTTGTCATAGGTCTGAGAATCGCCGGACCGGTGATTGTCGTTACCATAATAACCGACATCGTCATAGGTATAATCGGGCGGTCCGCGCCTCAGCTCCATATCCTAATTTTAGGGCTGCCGCTGAAATTGCTCGTCGGCTTCAGTTGTATGAGTTTTTCCTTTTATTTCATTCCAGAATATTTGGAAAACATTTTCACTTCTCTTTATAAAACCATCTTTTCACTTGTGCATACAATGAGTTAGGAAATCGGTATGGCTGGTGGGACAGATAAAAAAACAGAACAACCCACTAGAAGAAAACTAAAAAAAGCGCGTGAAAAAGGGCAGGTCGCCAGAAGCCGCGAAGTGCCCGCTGCTGCCGTGCTTTTAAGCGTCGTTCTATTGCTCTACTATTTCGGCAAGAATTTTCTCCAAACGCTGCAGCATGAAATGTATTACCTGCTTAATCTCCGGGTTCCTGAAGAAATAGACCTGGACTATCTACAGACGACAGTTCATGGTATCACGATAAGAACCGCAGCAATTATGATTCCTGTTCTGCTGGGGATCCTGGGCGTTTCCGTTCTCTCAAATATTCTGCAGGGAGGATTGGCGTTTTCAACTTATTCATTGAAGCTGAAGCCTGAGAAACTCAATCCTAAGAATGGCCTGAAGAGGATTTTTTCCAAAAACGGGCTTGTCGAACTTATCAAGAGTCTTGTTGTCGTCACTGCGGTCTCTTTCATAACCTACCAGGTGATGTCAAGTCATCTCCCGCTGTATCCCAGATTGGTATTAATGAATGAAGGGAGAATCCTCTACTGGATCGCTTCGATCAGTTTTAACGTGCTGATCCGAATAGCTATTTTGATGCTGATCGTCGCATTGGCCGACTACTGCTTCCAGAAATACCGCTTTAAAGAACAGATGAAGATGAGCAAAAAGGAGATCAGAGAAGAATATAAGGAAATGGAGGGAGATCCGATCACGAAAGGACGCATCCGGAGGATTCAGCGTGAAATGGCCCGGAAGCGCATGATGGCGGACGTTCCGAATGCAGATGTAATTATTACGAACCCCACACATTATGCCGTAGCCTTGTCCTACAAAATGGACTCGATGGAAGCTCCCAAAGTCCTTGCCAAAGGTGTCGGATTTTTGGCGCAAAAAATAAAAGAGTTGGCACAGGAACATGATATTCCGCATGTGGAAAACAAGCCGCTGGCACGAGCCTTATACAAATCCGTTGAAATCGGAGAATACATTCCGGCACATCTATATAAGGCTGTAGCCGAAATACTTGCCTATATTTACAAGGCTAAAACCATATTACATCGGTAAGCCTTTCCCTCATTCAAAGACATTCAGAGCCGAAAAGATGCAGTGCTCCAAAAGAGTGGAATGCAAATTGCGTCTTCAAATCGCGAGCGAAAGATTTTGAGATCAGGAGATTCACAGAAAAAATGAGTGTTGAAGCAAAAACCACACTTACCGACCTAACAAAAGCCTTCGGAAAACTCCACCTGGTGATCCCCGTCGGCGTAATGGGGATCCTGCTTGTCATGGTTATGCCCATGCCCACCATGATCATGGATCTCCTGATCAGCTTAAATATTACATGTTCCATAATCATTTTGCTGGTATCGATGTATATCAAGCAGCCTGTCAGTTTTTCTGTATTCCCTTCGCTCCTACTCATAATTACCTTATTCCGCCTTTCTTTGAACATCGCCTCCACGCGGCTTATTCTGCTTCGCGGTTCCGGGGGGGAAGACGCTGCAGGAAAGGTCATCCAGTCTTTCGGTCAATATGTAGTACACGGAAATTATTTCGTCGGCATAATCGTGTTCCTCGTACTTGTTGCAATTCAATACATCGTAATCAACCACGGCGCGACGCGCATATCGGAAGTTACAGCCCGGTTCACACTAGATGCCATGCCGGGTAAACAGATGGCCATTGATGCGGATATGAATGCCGGGATCATCAATGAAGTCGAAGCACGTGAACGCAGATCCCAGATCGCCAGGGAATCGGAATTTTATGGGGCAATGGACGGCGCCATTCGCTTCACAGCACGGGATGCAATCGCAAGCATCATAATCCTTACCATCAATATAATCGGCGGTTTTTTAATCGGCGTCATCCAGTTTGACATGGAGCTTGCCGATGCGGCGAAACGATTCACAATACTGACAATCGGCGATGGGCTGGTGACCGCTATCCCGTCGCTGTTGATTTCCGTTGCCGGAGGTATCATCACAACCCGCGCTGCGTCGGAAACGAACCTGGGCGAAGAGGTGGTTACCCAGTTATTCAGCAATCCGATCCCTGTTGCCATCGGATCCGGCTTTCTTTTCTTCTTCGGATTGATTCCCGGACTTCCCAAATTGCCGTTTTTCGTCCTTGGATCCGTGACGGCAATCCTGGCTTATCAAAGAAGGAAAATGCAGAAAGAGGAAACGCTTGTTCTTGAAAAAGCCAAGTCGGAAAAGGATGCGGCTCTGAAACCGAAAGACAGGATTGAAGGGCTGCTCAAAGTGGATCTTCTTGGAATAGAAATGGGATACGGGCTGATACGTTATGTAGATGCGAGTCAGGGGGGCGATTTCCTGGAACGTATTAAGTCCATTCGCCGCCAGATTGCACTGGAAATGGGATTGATCGTTCCTCCAGTGCATATTACGGACAACCTGCAGTTAAATCCAAAGCAATACGCCATTCTGTTGAAGGGTGTTCAGATTGCACGCGGCGACCTGGTACAGGACCACCTGCTGGCTATAAATCCCGGAACCGCCAGTGAGGAAATACCGGGTCTGGAAACTGTAGAACCGGCCTTCGGGTTGCAGGCCAAATGGATTAAAACGCAGGAGCGGGAAAGGGCTCAGACTGCCGGCTATACACTGGTGGATCCGGCAACGGTATTAGCCACGCACCTGACCGAAATCATCAAGTCCAATGCATACGAGCTTCTCGGTCGCCAGGAAACCAAAAACCTGCTGGATATGGTATCGGAAACTCATCCAAAAGTTGTTGAGGAACTTGTACCCAAAGTTCTGTCTGTGGGCGATGTCCAGAAGGTTTTGCAGAACCTGCTGAAAGAGCGTGTCAGTATCAGGGATACCGTAACCATTCTCGAGACACTGGCGGATTACGGCGCCTATACAAAAAATACAGCCCTGTTGACCGAATATTGCAGACAAACTCTCGGACGGTCCATCTGCAAACCATACCAGACTGAGGATGGCGAACTGCAGGTATTCACCGTTAGTCCTGAAATCGAAAAAAATATTCAGAATGCGGTAGTGAATGCAGAACAGGGATCCTACCTGGCACTGGAGCCGGAACAGGCAAAAGACATCATGAACCGTTTTCGCAGCGTGGTAGAAACGACAGGATCTATCGGCAACCCGATTGTGCTCTGTTCTTCAAATATCCGTATGTATGTAAGGCAATTGTTGGAACGGTTTTTGCCGAATGTCGCCATTTTGTCTCACGGCGAAGTTCCGCACAGCATTCGAATTCTTTCTCTAGGAATGGTGACCTAGGATGAAGATAAAGACCTTCTATGCCAAAACCATGGCAGAAGCATTTAAGGAAATAAAAACCCATCTGGGTGCGGATGCCATCCTGCTCTCTACGAAGGAAATTCCACACAGGTCAGGTGTTTGGGGACATTCTTCTGGGTTCGAAGTGGTAGCCGCCTGCGATGATACCGGAACCGTAGACGTTTTCCCCGAGAATGATGGTTATTGGGATTGCACAAAGAAAACAGTTCATCCTGACACGGAGAACGGGGAGTCCTTGCAGGGCATCGTCCATACCGGCACCTATTCTCCGGCAAAACTCATAAGTAAAAGTCCGGTTTTATCCAGTACACGCCGCTGTTTCGAAAAAGTCCTTGCCAACGAGGAAACGGCCAATTTGGATGAAACGGAAAATGATAAAGGACTGCTGTTTAAGGGCAAGGTCGCCGCGCGACTCTACCACAATCTGGTCGACAACGGCGTGGATGTCTCTCTGGCAAAACATCTGCTATCCAAGGCGTGGAATGAGTTGAAACCGGGACAACGGAGGAGCCGTAGCGCATTAATTCAATCCGTTACCCGGTCGGCGCTTTCCATGTTACCCGCAACCCCGGATCAGGATGGAATGCCGAAGAAAAAAGTTGTGGCATTCGTNNTGGTAACTACGGATGGGTACCGCATCGGAGCTATCGATCAATTGCGCACCTACGCCGGACTGATGGGTGTACCGTTTCGGTTCATCGACCAGGTGCCCGATCTGGCACTTACGATAGAGGAAAACAAACAGCGCGATTATATCCTTATCGATACCGCGGGACGCAGTCCGAAAGACCTTGGTGTCATGAAGCCCATGGCTGATTTTTTAAAAAATTCCGGTGAAATTGAACGACACCTGGTCCTGAGTGTTAATGCCAATTCACGGGATCTCCGCACCATTGTAAATAATTTTGAAATTTGTGGGCCGGATCACCTGTTGTTTACAAAATTGGATGAAACTACGTCGCCCGGACCGATTTTGAACGAAATTATACGCACACAGAAGTCATTCTCTTATTACAGCGACGGACAAAGAGTCCCGGAAGACCTTCACACAGTAACAGGAGAATGCATCATGGACCTAGTCCTTAACCAAAACGATGTTGCATTTAAGGAATAATTATGAAGCCTGATTTCAATAGACAGCACAGTGCAACGGGACATCAGAGTTCTAAATCGCAAGCTTCCCGGCTTGCCTCATCCAAGGGATCTGTTTTAAAGGTCGATGCGCCGACTCCAAAGATTGTGGCGGTTACCAGCGGGAAAGGCGGCGTAGGAAAAACAAACGTTGTTGCAAATCTCGCCGTCTGCCTCTCCGAGTTGGGCAATAAAGTTGTCGTTCTGGATGCGGATTTCGGCTTGGCCAATCTTGACGTGTTGCTCGGATTGACTCCGCGATACCATCTCGGACACGTATTGTTCGGGAATAAATCCTTGACTGAAATAATGGTGCAGGGCCCCAAGGGGATCCGAATCATTCCCGCGAGTTCGGGGCTTCAACGCATGTCGGAACTGACCTCAGCTCAAAGAACTCATCTCGTGGAATGTTTCACCAGCCTGGATATAGACACGGATTATTTCATCATAGACACCGCCGCCGGTATTTCAAGAAATGTCATTCATTTTCTGCTATCGGCCCAGGAAGTTATTGTTGTCAGTGCTCCCGAGCCGACAGCAATCGTCGATGCATATGCAGTAATAAAAATCATACTGGCCGAAGATCCTCAGAAGAGGATTCAGGTCCTCATCAATTCGGTTGAAAGTGCGGACGATGCCCACGAGGTTTACTGCCAGATAAATTCAGTGGTCAAAAAATTTCTGAACAGGGAAGTTGACTACCTCGGGCACGTGAATCGTGATGCATGTGTGCCGCAAGCCGTTCGCAGTCAGACACTGGTAACCCACCGTTATCCGAACGCTTCTTCAAGCAGATGTTTCCGTAACTTGGCAAGACGTCTCGGACAGCAGGAGCATTCCGAACAGTTCGAGGGAGAACTTGTCTGGGAAAAACTGCTGAATGATTGGGTCAATTGAAACTAGGTTACCCAATCCTCTTTATGGGAGACATAACAACGCCTATTGAATAGCCAACAGGATTGCATCCTCAGCTGCAATCCAATGTAAGAGGGTAAAAAAAATGCAGGAATTGGTAAGTCAGTCCAAAATGTACGAATCAACGGTTCCATCGAATACGGAGCGAGATGAACTGATCCTGGAACATCTTCCCCAGATCAAATATATCGCACAGCGTATTTCCACCAAGCTTCCCTCGCACGTGGAGCTAAACGACCTTGTCAGTGCCGGCGTTCTGGGATTGCTGGATGCCATTGATAAGTTTGATGCGAACCGGGGAGTTAAATTCAAAACATATGCAGAACTCCGGATCAAAGGGGCTATTTTAGACAGTTTGCGGAATTTGGACTGGGCACCCCGTTCCCTCCGAAAAAAGAGCAAAGACCTTGAAAAAATCTACCGGGAACTGGAGCAGCGACTTGGACGTCCCGCCACGGACAAGGAAGTTTGCGATGAAATGGGAATCTCTCTCGAAGAATTCTACGAGCTGGTGGATCAAATCAAAGGTTTGAATCTCGGCAGCTTCCAGGAGCTTTCTTCACAGGATGAAGAGAAAAACGGCGAACCCCTTGTAAAGTATGTTCCGGACGCACCACAAATGGATCCGTTTTTCGTTTTCCATAAATCGGAAATCCAAAGCATTCTCAGTACAGCCATCGACACCCTTCCTAAAAAAGAGCGCCTGGTGGTTTCGCTTTATTACTTTGATGAATTGACGATGAAAGAGATCGGAAAAGTCCTCGGAGTAAATGAATCGCGCGTATCGCAGCTTCATACCAAAGCCATGCTGCGGCTGCGCACTAAACTTAAAAAGATGAACGGACAGGATCAGTAACGTATACGGCTATGGATAAAGTACTATCTCAAGATGAAATTAATGCGCTTTTTTCCGCGATGTCTTCCGAGGACGCAGACCTGGAAGACGCTGCAGAAAAGAGTCCGCCCGAACGAAAAATAAAACGCTATGATTTCCATCATGCAGACCGTATATCGCAGGACCAGATGCGGTCTATCCACCTGATGCATGAATATTTCGGCCGGAATTTCGCGTCTTCCCTTTCGGCATACCTGAGAAATTTCGTAGAGGTGAAACTGGTTAATCTCGAACAGGAATCCTATTCCGCGTTCCTGAAGGGAATTCCGGACCCGACAATGTTTTCCAGCGTGGGGATGCGCCCGCTGGACGACAACCTAGCCCTGGAAATGAATCCGTCTGTGGTCTTTCCCATAATCGACCTGATCCTGGGAGGTCCTGGATTAGCACCCACTGACGACAGAACTCTAACCGAAATCGAGATGAATATTATAGACGGTGTTCTCAGGTTAGCCATTCGAGACCTGCGGACTGCCTGGAATCCGGTTATCGATCTGGATTTTTATCTCGAGGAAAAGGGAACCAAGGCTCAGATGTTTCAGATCGTTTCGCCAGGCGAGACGGTGATTGCCATTCAATTGGAACTGAAAATTGGTGAAAACTTCGGAATGATGCATATATGCATTCCATCCCGTGTCCTGAAGCAGTTACGGAACAAGTTAGACCAGCAGTGGAGTGTGCGGAGACAGAAAACCTACGGGAATGAGGAAAAGAAAATTATGGATCTGATGAAACAGGTCCCGATTGTGCTCAGCAGCGAAATCAGGCGATCTGTAATCACAGTTGATGATTTGCTCAAAGTGTCGGTTGGAGATGTTATAGAGCTTAAGGAAAGGGTTGATGAACCGGTTTACCTGTGCGCCGGGGGAGTCCCGAAATACCGCGGAAAGATTGTATTACGCCGCGGGAAAAAGGCTTTTGAGATTTTAGAAAATATTACCAGTGCGTTGTAACCGATCAACAACGTCGGCATTGGGCCGATATCTCTTAGCGAGGATTAGCCGTGACGGAAAAGGACAAGAATAATTTCGAAGCTCCGGGAAACGATAAAAGCAGTATCGAAACTGAAACATCAGGTGAAAATACCACCGAAAACGGCTGGGTTGAAGGATCGGGGAAGCCAGGCGGCAAATCCAAGGGAAAAAAGGCGCGTGATTCTGAAGTCTCCAGGGTGGATGAACGTCACAAATCCGGAAACTGGAATATTGATCTACTTCTTGATGTGGAACTCCCGGTGCGTGTTTCCTTCGGACAGACCGAAATGCAGCTTCGCGATGTATTCAAGCTGGGTGCTGGATCGGTCATCGAGCTGGACAAGTCGGTCAACGATCCTGTCAGCGTAATCGTGAACAACAAGCCTATAGCCAAGGGGGAGGTCGTCATGGTTGACGGGAATTACGGGGTCCGGATACTGGAAGTTGAAAGCACGGCTGATCGTATCCGGTCTCTGGGATGACGGAATCAGACGGTCAAAATCACTCTACACCTTTGTTCTCGTCGTGGATCCAACTCTGATGAGTCAAAAATCGATCATGGGATGCATCTCGATGTGCAACATGGAATCACATATGGACGAAACATCCACAATCCCGCGGAGTTCCGATATCAATGATTTGTTGGCAAAAGTAAAGGACATTCCTCCTTTACCGAATATCGTCTCTCGCGCAATGGAAATTGCGTATGATCCGAACGATTCGGTACGGGATCTTCAGATACTCATTTTGAAAGACCGGGAATTGTCCGCCAAAATGCTTCGTATCGTCAATTCAGCCATTTTTGCCCTGCGCAGCGAAGACTCAACTGTCCCGCATGCGGTCTCTGTCCTAGGTATCGATAAGGATGCACTAGATATCCTCGCTTCCGAAACCAGAATGAAAATAGAGGCAACCTCAAAAATGGGAAATTAATTTCCGTCGTGTTTATACAAGGAGTACCTGTATGACCAATTTCTACATGTTTTTTATCCTGATCCTTTGTGGATTCATCCCGGCGCTTCTGGTCCGGAAGATATTTTCTCAGAGAATTCAGAGCCTGGAACAGGATTTGCTCAGTATATGCAGCGCGGTGTCGCAAATGGCGGAAATCCAGATGAAAACACATCGAAAGTATTCGACATCCCTGGAGAGCCTCGAAGAAAGAATCATGGAATTAAGCATTCCAAGCAATGATTCCAAACTTCCTCTTGAAAGACGTCACCAGGTGCTTACCCTGGCACGACGGGGTATGGCCCTGAATGATATTGTGAAACGTTTGAAGGCTCCGGTCGGCGAAGCGGAACTGATTTTAAACCTTGGGAAATACGCAAGAACGGGAAATCACATCAAAGCCGGGAATAAAGATCAGGTGAGACAGTATGCCTAAATATCAATGTTACTGGAAAGAATGTACAAGGATACGTTCGGAATTCAGTCTGTTTCTCAACCGGCGACGACCGCCGAGGTTTGATAACCACACTTTTTGCAGCGATGAATGTTTGTATACATATTTTAAAAACGAGTTGAATGACAAGTGGCATCGCCTGCACCTGGAACAGGAAAGAAGGATCCCGAGACCGAAAATAGGAACTATCCTCATGCAGACGGCATTCGTAACACGGGAACAACTGGACGAGGCGATCAGAATGCAGACAAAAATGCAGGAAGGGCGCCTTGGAGAATGGCTTCTCAGGCTCGGATTCGTGGATGAACACCAGGTAACCGCTGCTCTTGCAAAACAGTACGGCCTGCCGTTGATAAATTTAAAGAATCCCGATGCAGACTCTGATGCAGTGCGCATGATCCCGGGTAAGATCGCAAAACGTTCCGGTCTGGTACCGGTCGGTTTTGATGACGATCAGTCCCATCTTCGTGTCGCCGTATGTGCGCCCGTTGATTTCCAGTTTCAGGAAGCCATTCGCAGAATGGTCCATAAGGGTATCGCGCCGTATATCGGCGACCAGTCCGCCATACAACATCTGTGGGAACGTTACTATGAACCGGAAGAACTGGATTTGTCGAATATCCCGACATACAGCTCTCTGCAGGAATTGCTGGTAGTCGGCAATGACGTCGTTACTTCCGCAATAGAAAATCGCGCGCTGGATATTCAGGCGGAACTGCTCCGGGATTTTTTCTGGATGCGTCTCGATTACCCTTCAGAAACGCATCATCACTTTTTCCAATTCGATGCAACGACTGCTCCCGTCCAGGTGCCTTTGCAGGGAGATGCGGAGAAATATGATTATGCCTATTAATTTTGCCCGCATTTCTTGCCTAGTTGAATGGGAAAGAATTGCCCGTGTATCAAAATAATCGCCGATGCACATGCAATATTGGTGAAATATCAATGTAAAACCGGAAGAAGTTATTTGGCACGAATATTGCGAATACTCTATTAGAGGAAAGATGTCTCCGGGAATATGAAACCTGAGGAATTACAGAATGAACAGCGGAATTTATACAGCGTACTCGGGAATGCAGGCCCAGGCGGATGCTCTGGACGTTCTCGCGAATAACCTGGCAAATGTCAATACGACAGGATTCAAGGCAGAAAAGGCTTTTTTTACATTGTTACAGCAGTCTGTCGCCGAATCAGATAACCAGAATGCGCTCCATGCAGCCGTAAACAAGCCGGTGGCTGCAAGAAGCACCTTCAATGGAGAAGCAGGTCTTATGAATAATACCTACCGGGATCTCGATATTGCCATTGAGGGCAACGGGTTTCTGGTGATCCAGGCTCCCCAGGGCATTCGTTATACAAGAAACGGCAATTTGCATATGAACCCGCAAGGAGTGCTGACCAGCTCCGACGGATTTCCTGTCCTCGGCGTCGAAAATAAACCGATTGTCCTGGGACCCGGCAAAATCAGCATCGACAATAACGGCGATATCAGACTGGGCGAAGAAGCGGTCGGAAGGTTGAAACTGGTTTGTTTCGAGAATCTATCTTCGTTGGAAAAAGAAGGTTCTTCCCTCTTTTTATCGCGCAACGGACAGGAATTTGAGCTGAAATCGGATGCAAAAGTCAAAGCGGGATACCTGGAGCGGTCCAATGTGAATCCGGTCCAGGCTGTCGTTCAAATGGTTTCGATTCTTCGGAACTTTGAAGCCCTTCAAAAAAGTATGAATCTTATTACCCATGATATGAACAAGAAGGCTATTGAAAATCTGAGTCGTTAGGAGCCCCTATGCTACGAGCAATGTATACCGCCGCAAGCGGAATGGAAGCACAACAATTAAACATTGATAACATTGCGCATAACCTCGCCAATATCAATACAAGTGGATACAAGATGCGGCGGGCGCAGTTTCAGGACCTGTTATATCAGAACATACGCCAGGCTGGTGCCTCCAATACGGCCACTACTGAGATTCCGGTAGGCACGCAAATCGGACTGGGAACCAAGTTGGCTGCCACGGAGATTGTTTTCAGTCAGGGTGATTTCGCTTCGACTGGCAATCCGCTGGATATTGTTATCGAAGGACAGGGATTCTTCCAGATACTCATGCCCAACGGAGAGATTGCCTATACAAGAAACAGCAATTTTCATCTGAACCGTGACGGAAATATCGTGACATCGGATGGAGATCCTCTCGACCCGGAAATCACCATTCCCGAAGACCAGACTGGAATTACAGTCGGGAAAGACGGAACGGTTACAGTGACAATCGCGGGGCAGACTGAACCGCAGATCATCGGAAGAATAGAACTGGCCCTGTTCCGAAATCCATCCGGTCTGGAACCTATAGGGAAAAGCCTTTTACGACCGACTCAGGCTTCCGGAGATGCCATTTCCGGGACTCCCGGAGAGGATGGGCTCGGAACACTGATGTCGGGATACGTGGAGCAGTCCAACGTCAGCGTTGTGGAAGAGATGGTCAATATGATTATCAGCCAGCGCGCCTATGAAGCCAATTCCAAAGTCATACGCACGGCTGAGGAAATGTTTACTCAGGCAAACAACGTAGTTCGGTAAATGATAAAAATGAAGCAAGTTACGAATTCTCTCCTCACCCTTTACTCAATTCGTAGTACTGCGGCGTGGTTCGCAAAAGGATTACCTCGAGGTGAAGTCTCTGCGAACGGCCGCATCCTCACCCCTTTCCACGTCCACCGGAAGGAAAAGCAACTATCGTTTTCGATTCTTCCGGGCAGGTCTTGTCCGCCACGTAATTTCATCCCCACCAGGTTGGGTGAGGGGAGTATCCGCAGCTTGCTTCAAACAATTACGCTTGCCTTGATAGCAGCCGTTTGCTTGCTTTCTATTTCCAGTCTTTACGGCGTCGGGATGATTCAGGTCCGGTTGAAGGGAACGGTTCCCGTAAAACCAGGAAAGGTACTATTAAAGGATATAGCATTGTTTGAAGGGGAAGATGCGGGTTTAATAAATAAAATCGGAAGAATTCCAATTATGGATGCTCCTGACTTCGGGACGGTCAAAACGCTCAGCCGTCATCAGATCGAAGAGATCATTCGGCGCAGCAGGGATGACACGCCTGAAATCAGGACGTCAGGGGCTCCGATCGTTCAAGTACTTCTTAAGAGCAGACAGATAACTGCCGATGAAATCGTGCCCGTCCTGAGGACTTATGTCACGGAAAAATCCCCATGGAGTGAACAGGAGATCGAGATTTATGCCCTCGGGAACCTGGAAAAAATCGAGGTGCCCACAGGGAGTTTCGATTTAAGAATTTCAGATAAATCTCCGGTTTTCGGAAGGGAAAAGCTGTTGGTATCTTTCGATGTCGCTCGTAAAGACAACAGTCTGACTTCCTTTTGGTTAACCGTCGGGATACGCGTCAAAGCCAGGGTACTGATTGCCGAGAAAAGCATACCACACGGAAAGAAAATTGATACGGATGATGTTATTGTAGCTTTAACGGAAATCAAAGATTTGGATGCCGCGTGCATGCGTGATCCCAGCGAAGCAATCGGCCAAATAGCAAAACGTCGTTTTTCTCCCGGTGATCCCCTCACCCGCGAAGCCCTTATGAAGCCTTTCCTTGTCAAAAGCGGAGATACTGTGCATCTAAGGCTTGAAAGAAACGGCCTCGTTCTCACCTCTCTGGCCAGAGCCGAACAGGATGGTCGACTCGGCCAGGTCATAAGGGTGCGCAATCTCGAATTTTCAAGCGTCCTGAAAGCAAGGGTGACGGGACGCGCCCAGGTGGAGATGCCCTGACTAGGAGGACCATGCGTCACGAACGTTCAAGATATTGGGGAATTTTAATCCTTGTTATTGTGCTCCTGTCCGCTGTGTCGGGATGCACGAAAACAACGGTTCAGGTTAAAGATCCTACAAATCTTAAGGATTATATCGAAACCGCCAAAATGAGATCCCTCGAAGAAGAAAGGGCGGAGGGCTCCCTGTGGTCCAACAGCGGGCGTCAATCGGACCTGTTTCGTGATCTGAAAGCCTACAATATTGATGATATTGTTACCATTTGGGTTTCGGAGTCGACACAGGCGCTTGCCAGTGCCGATGCCTCCAACTCCAGGAACACCAGTGCTTCGGCGGGATTCGATAATCTTTTCGGACTGGAAAAGAGCATTTCGGAACTTCCGACAATGGTTTCCGGGAAAAGCAAGTCCAGTTTTGAAGGCAAGGGTTCGACCAGTCGCCAGACGACCTTGGCTGCCAACCTTACAGCACGTGTTGTCGATGTTCTTCCAAACGGTTACCTGGTAGTTGAAGGGATGCGTGAAATTCGGGTCAACAATGAAAATCAGAGCCTCTACCTGTCTGGTGTCGTTCGCCCCGAGGATATAAGCCCAAACAATATCGTATCTTCGTCGGCCGTCGCCCAGATGTCTGTTCGACTTGAGGGCCGCGGAGTTGTCAGCCAGCCAATCAAGCCCGGCTGGTTGTATAAAATTCTCAACGGCATTTTGCCCTTTTGAACGGAATTTTTATGAAAGGAAAATGGAAAATCCCAATATTCGTGTTTCTGTTCGCGGGAACTCTTCTGGGGATCTCGTCGGCAGCCAGCCGAATCAAGGATATTGCCGAATTCGAGGGGGTTCGGGACAACCAGTTGACNNATGGTACGGGCTATCCTGCCTCCTTTTGTCCGGCAGGGCAGCCGTATTGACGTGGATGTCGCGTCCATCGGGGATGCCCAAAGCATCCAGGGCGGGCTATTGATCAGTACACCCTTAAAAGGCCCGAATGGTGAGATTTACGCCGTCGCGGATGGACCGGTGTTGCTGGGAGGATTCAACGCCGGAGGCACGAACGCCAGGGTTCAGTTAAATCACCCCACTGCCGGAAGAATTCCAAACGGGGGACTGGTCGAAAGGGAAGTGCTTGTCGATTTCACGCACAAAAAGAATCTGAATCTCGTTCTTCATAATACCGATTTCACCACTGCGAGCCGCGCGGCAAAGGCAATCAACGAGTCCATGGGATATACTGTCGCAGGTGCCCTAGACGGGCGGACGATTGCGATAAAGGTTCCCGAAAGCTACGAAAACCGTATCGTGGAATATATGGCTGAAGTAGAAAACGCCACCATGGATGTCGATATCAGGGCACGGGTCGTTATTAACGAAAAGACCGGAACAGTGGTCATGGGAAATCAAGTCAGGATTTCCCAGGTATCCATCATTCACGGGAGTTTGTCCCTGCAGGTCGGTACTTTTTACAATGTATCCCAACCGGCGCCTTTCTCAAGACAGGGAGATACGGCTGTTGTACCTGAACAGACCGTGACGGCGCAGGAGGAAAAAGGACGCACTGTTACCTTGCGTGATGGAGCGAGTGTTGAAGAAATTGTCATGGGATTGAACGAACTTGGCGCCAGCCCACGAGACGTTATTGCTATTCTTAAAGCAATTAAAGCTCATGGCGCGTTGCAGGCGGAACTGGAAATTATTTGATGTCATCGGGTAAGGTCGTTTTGCCGGAGTTTTTCTAAATAAGTTAGAGGTTGTTCCATATGCAGAACACAATCCTTCCGGGGTCTCCAAATCAAGTGCCGATCGAATTGTTGATGGGAGCCGGGAATCGGCTTCAAGGAAAGATTCACGCTGCACGTGAAACGTCAGGCGAGAGACAGCGGAGCGAATTAAGAAAGGTATCCCAGGAATTCGAGGCGATTTTTATTGCCTACATGCTGAAAGTCATGCGTGAAACAATCGAGGAATCGGGATTGACTCAGGGAGGATTAGGAAAATCGATTTACACGGAGTTGTTCGACCAGGAAATCGCACAGTCCCTCGCGAAGCGCGGAACACTGGGGATCTCGGATATGCTCTACAGGAACCTGATCGATAGCGTGGACACGAAAGATTCCGTGGAAAAAACACAGATAGCACCCGAGGAGGAGGCAACGCCGGTAGCTCCCCAGGAAAACCCTAAGAATCAACATGAAGATATTTCTGGAATATATCATGAAACAAGCATAATGAAGCTCCCAGTTGCGGCCTCTGTTTCTTCGGCTTTCGGGCTCAGGCAGGATCCCTTTTCTAAGAGTGTGCAATTTCATAGAGGACTGGATCTCGCCGCACCGGAAGGTATGAAGGTTGTGCCTGCATTGCCGGGAAAGGTTATTGCATCCGGATACGAAAAAGGGTATGGCAATTACGTATGGATACAGCATTCCGAAGACCTGCAGACAAGGTATGGGCACCTCGAAGAGATTCATGTAAAGAACGGGGATGTTGTAACCACGGAAAATTCTCTGGGAACCGTCGGCAGCACAGGACGCAGTACCGGGCCGCATCTCCATTTCGAAGCGATTCGATTGGGGACACCGGTCGATCCGCTTCCCGCATTTCGTGACCAGCTGGCTTTTATAAGATAGAGCAATCGGTGGGGACAAAGGGGGAAAGCGGATAGGCTATTATTCACTAAAGTGCTATTATCGAGGGGACGATATACAAAATAGAGAGTAATCTCTTGAGGATATTATGGAGATTAATAGTAACAATCCCTTGATTGGCTTAAGAAACGACGTCCGGCAACCCGACGGGACGCAGCAGTCCACGCGGTCCGTTAAAGGCACTGGCGATCCAGTCTCCGGTTCAGACCGGCTGGAGTTGTCGATCCAGAGTCGGAAAGTGCAACATCTCGATGATCTGATACGTTCCACACCTGATATCCGGAAAGAAAAAGTCGAACAGATCAGTAGCGAACTACATACCGGCACTTACAACGTTAAAGCGGAAAAGATCGCGGAAAAGATCATTGGGGGTACATTGTTGGACGAGGTTTTTTAGGCCCCGCTAGGTGGGGACGGCCATGTCAGACGACTTTGGTCTCTTGAATCTTGTCGAAACACCGTTTCTGGAAAAAATATCCCGGGAAGAACGGATGAGCCAAGAACTTCCCAAAAAACCCAGGAGCCAGAAGACGGGACAAGCCAAAAAGAAATCCGCAAACAACGAGCCTGATGAATCCCGGAATGACGGGAATTCAACTACCTCACGCCTTATAGATCTTAGGATTTGAATTATGGAAAGACGGATTTCTGATCTCCTTGGCGTTGTCGGGAAGGAAATCAACCTGTACCGGGAACTCATCGAACATGCAAGGGAAAAGACCGCGTTGTTGGCTCAAGGTCGATTGGAAACGATCCTGGAAAGCAGCAAGATTGAGGAGACATATAACATCAAACTGCGCTTTCTGGAAAACGAGATAAAACGTCTCTGTTCCGAAATCCGCCAGATCTCTGGGATTGCGTGTGAAGGGTTTACCCTTATGAAGCTCGCTGAAAACCTTGAACAACCTTCAGCAACGGAATTAAAATACCAGGCTACTCTTTTCAGGAATCTCGTAATGCAGCTGAAAGCTGTTTCACAGAGAAACCTTCTGATGATCGAGAAATCCGTTAAGTTTACTCAGGGTTTGTTGGGGCTGATTTCCAGTGCCACGAGCCCGTATCAGCAGACGGGGTTGTTCCGGTCTATTCCCGCCGTTCAGCCGACCTTTTCACACAGAGTATAGGATTTTACCTGACTGGAAACCCTTTATCCCCGATCCCAGGACGAGCTGTTTAAGCAGTTTCAATTAAGAGGCGGAGACAATTCCTATGTCTTCAATTTTAGATGGATTAAATAATGTTCAACAGGCGCTGGCAGCGCAACAATTCGCTCTTTCCATCACACAAAAGAATATTGCCAATGCCAGCAATCCATCCTATACCCGTCAGGAAGTAATTTTCACCAACGGTGAAGNNGGTGGATGCTTCTTCGGGAATACCCGGCGTCTACCTGCAGTCCAAGCGGAACGAATTTCTGGACAGCAGCATCAGCCAGGAACTTCAATTCTCGGGGGGATATGAATTCATGTCCGAGGCTCTCAGGCAGATCGAATCCATTCTGAATTCCGAGAACGGACTGGGGTTGCAGGAAGCAATATCCGAGTTTTTTGGGAGCTTCAACAGGTTGACAAGCACCCCGGAGGATTTGGTAGCACGCCAGCAGGTATTGTCGAGCGCTGAAGCTCTTACACTGGAGTTCCATCGCATCTATACGGGGCTGCAGCAGTTGCAGGCTTCCGAAGACAGGATGGTTCCCCAGATTGTCCAGGAAATCAATGCATTGACTTCGGAAATAGCCTCGTTAAATGAAAAAATTCCCGCAGCCAAAGCTTCTCTGCCCGGATCGGAACTTACTCTACGGGACGAGAGGCAGAAATGCCTGGAGGCATTATCCGAACTGATAGGCATTGATTATTTCGAAACAGAATCCGGATCCATAACCGTAACTACAAAGCAGGGAGGAGCCCTGGTTCTGGAAAACACAAGCTACGATATGGAAACCGCGCCCATGGGCATCAGCCCACTGGCGGGGGTTCAGTTGAATGGCAAGGATATCACCGCAACTCTGAATTCGGGAAAGCTGGGAGGGCTGTTACAGGTTCGGGATGAAAAAATAAAATACTGTACACAGGCCCTGGACGACATGGCGGCAACTCTTATAGAGAGGATCAACCAACAGCATTCCCTGGGAAACGATCTCGATGGATTGGCGGGAGCAGATTTTTTCGTTCCATTTGTGCAATCGATCCCGGGTTCAAACGAGGGGGCTGCAAGGCACATAACGGTCGCTCTTACGGATCCACGTGGCATTGCGGCAGCCAGCGCCGGATCTGGTCCGGGGAACAATGAAAACGCCAGGAGTATTGTCGCTATTGAAAGTGAAAATCTGTTTGCCACTGCAACGGAAACAATCAACCAGTTTTACGCCGGTTTTATTTTCAGAATCGGATCGGATGCCCATGCAGCAGAAGACAATATGATTGTGCATAATGGAGTGTTGCAACAGATGATGAACCAGCGTGATTCCGATATCGGTGTAAACCTGGATGAAGAGGCTGTCAACATAATCAAATATCAAAAAGCGTACGAAGCAAGTGCAAGATATGCCAGTATTACTATCGCGCTAAGTGATGAACTTCTGAGACTTCTGGGTGACTAAATATGCGTGTGACAGAATCGATCGCCTATCGTAATTTTCTATCAGATCTTTCGTCTCTCAACGAGAATTCCAATAAGGCTTTGCGTGAAATATCGAGCGGAAAGAGGCTGTCCTCTATCAGGGATTCTCCTTCCGGCAGCGCCTATCTTGTTTCGATACGGGACCTGGAATCGAAGATCGATCAATATACGTCCAACGCGGAAGACGGCGCATATTTTCTGCGAGTGGCTGATTCCGCACTCAACGAAGTCCATAATCTCATTACGAGCATATACACAAGGGGAAGCCAGGCGGGTACGGAGACCATCAGCGAGGAGGCTCGCGCCGTTTTAGCCGAAGATGTCCGTTCTCTGCGCGATCAGATCTTGAGTCTGGCAAACAGCCAGGCGCGGAGCCGCTATATTTTTGCCGGGTCTCTCATAACGGATGTTCCCTTTACCATTATGGGAGATAGTGTGAACTACCAGGGTGACGACGATGTGAATCGTGTCGCCGTCGACGAGGGAACGGATGTCCTGCAGGGGGTATCCGGCTCGACTGCATTCGGTTCTGTTTTCGAGACCATCGAAGATCTACTGATTGCCATGGACGGAAATAATCTCGGCGATATTCAGGATGCACTCGGTCATTTTAATGCAGTATTATCAGGGTTGGGACAGGTTCGCGCAAAGATAGGAACGAATATCGGGCTGCTTGAAAAAATACAATCAAATCTCGCAACGAGCAAGATCAGTCTGAAAGAACAGAAAAGCAGGATTGAAGATGCGGACATTGCTGCATCCGTCGTTGAATTGAACAGAATCCAGACTTCTCTGGATGCCGCCATTTCAGCGGGTGGAGCATTATTGGGAAAACGGAACCTGTTCGACATTATCGGTTAAACGAGCTACTATAGATTGCGCTTTTTGCGACATACGCAGGTTGTTAAAAACTGACGGTGTAAAGAGTGTTCCCGAGGATATCGACTATGCGGCTGACCATATCCCCGATAATAAGGTTGAGGTGCAATGCTGATCCACACGGTAAAATTTGGAGATTTGGAAATAACTGAAGATAAAATCCTGACGTTCAAGGAAGGTCTTCCCGGATTCCCGCATATTCGAAGGTTTGCTGTTCTGGAGCTGGATGAAATCAAACCTTTTCAGTATCTTCAGGCTTTGGACGATCCGCCGATAACTCTCTTCATACTCAACCCTTTCCTGGTGGATACGGCCTACGAATTCAGGTTGTCGGAAACCGAAATGGCGGATGTAAACAGCAAGAACTCATCCGAACTGGCAGTCTACGCCGTAGCGACTATCCCGGAAAATCCCAGTGAGGCGACGATCAATCTCATGGCGCCAATCGTGATTAACGAGAAGGATCGATGCGGAAAACAGGTAATACTGCACAATAGCAAATACTCTATCAAACATCCCTTGGTGCAGATCGACGATCGGAATAAAACCGAAGCACAGGGAGCCTAAAGAGAGCTCCTGTTAACGCTGGATCAGGAATGCCCTGCGGGTAAAGACACGGATGCTAGTTTTTACGAGAAAAAAAGACGAAAGCCTGATAATCGGAAACGAAATCGAGGTGACGATTCTTAATATCGGTGGGGGAAATGTCAAGGTTGGAATTACCGCTCCGCGACATATATCCGTCCACAGGCATGAAGTGTATGAATCGATCAAGCGCGAGAACCTGGCGGCGGCACAATCACAAATTCCCAAAATTGAAATACTTAAAAAACTAACCGGTTAGATCTCCGTTTTATACAAGGATACTGACCTGAAATATCTTCAAGGGCATACGCACCGATTGAACAAGGATTCGTATATCCAGGCATTCCATTCAACGTCATTGGAATTCTTCCTAAGATTGTAGGATAGTAATGGTTTCAGGATTTTATCGGTTCCAAAATCCATACCGGGAATCGAACCGCACTTCCGCCGATATTAACAAAGAGGATTCCATCCTGTGAAAATATTGGGATGTAGGGGAGTTTTTTACCATCATGATTTGGGTTTTCGGTGTGCTATGAGTCGAACATATTAAATCAACCGGTGGAATCAATGAATTTCGGATAATTGTTTTTCACAGGGACCACGCTTTTCAGGTATCGCTTTCCTGCGGCAACACGTTCAATCTCACTGCGGATTTCAGATTTTGTTTTTTCAATCTTCTCAGAAGACCGGGCGCAGAGATCCTGAATAAGAACCGCATGTGATTTGGCTTCAGATGTCAAATCATCCACCTGGCTGCGAATCTTTGGGGCTGCATTTTTGCGGAACTTTTTTAAATCATCGGACAGCTGCAGGATGTGCGCAGTCATCCGTTCTATCTGTGTAATGCGGATTCGATTCTGCAGGATCGATTCCGCTAAGGATCTATCATTATCGTTATCCGCTTCTTTTAAAACATCGGAAAGATCCTTCTGAAGATCGCAGTAGAATTGGGCTAATTTTCGCAAATCGGGTATTAAAGATTCCATAATTGTCATACTGATATGTTCAGGGATTTCATTCGCGCAGTAGAGGCTTTGCCGGAAACCCCCGGATTCGAATAAGTCGCATTTTGATCAAAATTCACTGGGGATCCATTGGATGACTTATTGACAAGCTCTCTCCAGGCGGAACAGAGATTTTCAAGAAGCCCTTCAACCTCCTTTAACGGTTCACTGCTCTGGTCAACGTTCGCTTCGAATATTCGATGTTTCATATAATCGTAGAGACGATCCAGCGAACTGGCGATTTCACTGCCTTCTTTCAGATTCAGACAGGATTGCAATTCGGTAATTATCGAATTGCAGTGATTGAGAGCTTTCGATCTGCCTTCGATATCCTTCTTCTTAATATGATCCCGAGCCTGTTGAAGCGAAAGGATCGCTGCGTCATAAAGCATGACCACCAGCTGCAGAGGGCTCGCCGTATTCACGTCAACCTCTTTATATCGATAGGCAAGAGATTCAGCCCCGGTCATTTAAACTCCTTTTTGATTTCGACGGTGTGAATCACCATGATAGAGATTCCAGCTGGCTGCTCAAGGAAGCCATTGTTGCGTTCATTAAGCGAAGCGCTTCATCCGCTTTCTGATACTGGGCATACAATAACGCTTCTCTCCGGTCCAGGAGATCCTGATACGCTTCGATACGGTCATTCAACAGTCGGATGTTTCGGTTGAAACCGTCTGTTGCATGGTGAATCGGGCCTGAAAGAGGGTCCGTGATTCCGTCCAGGACACTGCTAAGGTTCAACAGTATGCTGGCCCCTTCCACACCATTGGAGTCGGGAGCCAAGGTAACGCTTCCATAACTGCCGGTAGTCGTTTGAGAAATGTTGAGATTCAATCCCTCTTCCGGTTGGCCTGCTGTTCCCGTAAGGATCAGCCCAATGCCTGTGGCGCTGTTGCCTCCGATCGTGCCCTCTATATCCCTGCCGTTTCCGGCCACAGGCGAACTCCCGAAGCCGGTGGTACCCGCAGAGGCATCCCTGTCCGAAACGACGCTAATATTGCTGGCACTGCCATAATTATCCGTGGAAATCCGGATACGCCCCCATCCGTCCTCTTCGGCGGTCACATCCATGCCTGCCATCGTTACGGCGGCATTGATCTTGGAAAGAACAGCGGCGAGTGCGTCCCCGGCAAGAAGGTTAACCACGGTATTGAACGTTCCGGACGTGATGGTGAGCGTTTCGTCATTTGCCAGTGTCGTTACGGCTTGCATCCCGGTCACCACCGCCTGCTCCGCGAGACGGGTGATTACTATCGGATAGGTTCCAGCCTGGGTCGCCGCCGATCTGCCGGCGTATATTACCCGATTGTCGGTAACGGTGGCGCTCCCCGACGGCGTCCCGTTTCCAAGCAGAAGGGCCGCCACGTCCGTGAAGTTGTCTGCAAGGGCTTCCCGAAGTTTCGTTTCGTCCAGTTCCAACCCTCCATCACGGTTGAAACTTAAACCAATCTGGCTGGTAACGCCGAAGCTGGTATATTGATTTCGCACCGACTGCAGAAACTGCTTCTGCAGCATGCTCTGTATACTCCTTAGGGTAGCATCCCCGGACAGCACGCCCGCGCTTTCCGTCGCTGTGTTGTATCGGAATTGATCATTGATAAAGGAATTGACGCTGTTATACGCAGTGACAAGGTCTTGAATGGATTTGACAATGGAATCCGTGTCCGTTTCAAGATCAATTCTTACGTCGCTTGTCGTTTCCTGTTTCAGTGTCAGGGTAACCCCGTCAATGACATCGCTGACCGTGTTTGTACTTTTGGTAATTGCGATCCCGTTGACCACGAACCGGGAATCTTCGGCAGCCTGCACTTGGGTTATCCCCAAAGCCCGGCCGCCGGACAGGTTATCCGTGACGGTAAAGGCATTCGCCGTGCCCGTATCGTTGGAAGTAATCAGAAGTCTGTAGGGGCTTGCGGATCCGTCATCGACAATGGTCGCCCTGACTCCACAATTTGCGGCATTGATGGCGTTGCGGACTCCGCTGAGCGTATTGATGGCGGTGTCGATATTAATGCTGACGGGATCCCGGGAGCCGGACGCGATTGTAATAGTGCCCGTACCTGTCGCGGCCGAGGTCATATCGTCAAAATTCACGGACGCCGATGATTGGGCACTCGCCAGATTGCCGACACTTATGGCATAGCTGCCCGTGGCAGAGACGTCCGTAGTGATGGCGGAAATTACGCCTTCATTCGAAGAAGACACGTTGCAGAGGGAAAATATGCTTCCGGCAAATCTGTCCGAAAAAGAATACGGCGCCTGAAAAGGAACGGTACCGCTGCCGTAAAGAATAGTTTTTACTTTATCCTCCAAAGCGGAAATCTTGGAATTCAGACTCTGAAAAGCGCTTATTTTGCTTTCCAGTGTCGTGGTTTCGCTTTCCATGCGACGTATCGGAGCCTGCTCGATATACATCAGATTTTGAACGATACTCTCCACGTCGAGGGCACTACTCAGAATGTTTACGGAGCTCATATCCTGCCAAAAGCACTTTCTTCGATTTTATGGTTAACGGTCGATAGGGGTTGGATCCCGATGTTTTCTGCACGATCCTGTCCTGATATTAAAAATTTTGCCGAATCACAGAACGGGTCCGGCAATATTCTGCTTATCGGCTTGTTGCGGTGCCTGGAATAGTTGTTTGTGTCGCTTCCCCGGGATCCGGCTCCCTCATCTTGTTTAATCCTAAAGAAAGAAAGCGTTTCTACCGATGACATAGGCATTAATGCAGTCTTCGGGCTGCAATGTGGTATGCGTAGCTTTATGTCAAGGTTGCACACGGAATGAAGCCTCTATGTTTTGCGACGATGATGGTGGGGTTTATAGCCTTTTCAGGCTGGGCGAGCGCCCAGACCGCAACGAGCAACCTGACTGTAGTCGCGGATGTACGGCCTTCGTGCCAGATCGAGAACGTATCGGATATCGATTTCGGCACCTACGATCCGCTGAGTGCGACGCCGACGGATGCCGACGGCAGCGTCACCTTTCGTTGCGTGAGAGGCACCGGCTACCGCGCATACATTGTCGGGTTACGGGAGATGACCGGGGGAGGGGACACGATCGCTTTCGAGCTCTATTCCGATCCGGGCCGCACCACCCTGTATGCCGCCGACAATTCCGGAGCCAGCGAGATTGCCGCCAGTATCAACCCGATAGTCCGGGGTATCTACGGCCGGATAACGCCGGGCCAGGATGTATCGGCTGCCAGTTACAGCGCCACATTGGTGGTTACCGTGGAGTACTGATGAAAACATGGATGTTTACACTTTATCAATCAAATGAGGGAACAATGAGAAAACAGCTTTTAATAATCGCGTTTGTGATGATATTCGGCCTGATGGTTGCGAATATGGGTATGGCACAGTCGGATACCGGCGATCTCAGTGTTACGGCAACAGTCGCAGAATCCTGCAGGATTATTACTGTGAACGAGGTTGCCTTCGGTGCATACGACACGACCGATCCGGCCGACAACGATAACGGGACCGGAAGTATTGTCTTCCAGTGCGTTCAAGACACGACGTACCGGACCTACATTGACGGCACGCGTGAAATGACCGGTGCAACTTCACCTGCTGATACGCTGACGTTTCAATTATTTTCGGATTCAGGCCGGAACACGGCATATTTGGATGCGGCAAATGGCCCGACATCGACCGCGCCTGATAATAACGACATTACATCCAACATCTTCGGCCGTATTCAGGCACTGCAGGATGTCAAAGTTGATGATTACAGCACGATACTAACGGCCACTGTTGAATATTAGATTCCGGTTTCGGAAGGAGCGCCCTCCCTGTAGGGCACTCCTTTCCGTTGACGGAAAGCAGTGAAGGAAGAAATCCCATGAAAGATCACCCTTTAAAATGCCTGGCTACGCTTATTCCGGGAGTGGTGGCGTTTTATATACTGTTCTGCCTGCCCGCAGGCGGCGCTGGTTTTGATATCAAACCGGTCCGGCTGGAATTCTCGAATGAGAACCAGCTGGAAAAGCTTGTAATAAANNTATATCCGCCTCGGAACCAAAGTTTTACCCGGGAAAACGGAGAAAACGTACCGGGTCTATATTGAAGAGATGCCCTCGGGCGGCGCAGGAAAACAGGGGGCGAACATCCGCCTCTATACCAGAGTCGGCATTCCTGTTTTCATCCGCCCTTTGGAACAGGAAAGTCTGGCTGAAATTAAAGGCATCTCTGTGAACGGCGGAAATATCGACATCGAGCTCAGAAACGCCGGAAACACTCACTTCATTGTTACCGGCATTCACGTCCAAGGTTTCGACGCAGCGGGGAATGCGTCCTTCGAACGGGATATCGGCGGCTGGTACCTTCTGAGCGGAACAGAAAAAATCTATTCCACCCGGATCCCGCAGGAAGTGTGCAGCAGCATCCGGGATCTCAATATTGCAGTCCAGACAAAGGAGACGATCCTGACGCAAAAGCTGCCTTTGAATGGAGACCTGTGCGGGAATCCAACGGAGACGGCAGAAAACCGATAGACTTCTACAGCGTTTTCCTTGGTTTCCTTTATATGAAGAAAATGGATCGATTGATGGAAAATCCGACGTGCTTTCCCCAATAGCGTGCAGATGGGATTCCTTTCCATCGATGGATCTTAGCCCTAAAAAAGCCGATGAAAGCGCAAATAATAAAAATTTTCCGGCGCTCCGGTTCCAGCGGCAGGTCAAAATCCGATCTGGTTGCCTGGATCCGGGATTTGTGGACACAATTAAAAGGCAGAAATCTCTACGGCAATGTCTTCTGCATTCTATCCCTTCTTCTGCTGCTTGCCGTGATCGGCATACCGCTTTACCTGAACTACAGGAGCGACAAACAGACCGCCGCCCCGCTTCGCGTTTCCGTTTCAGTTCTGCGGCGCCAGAACCTGGAAATTCTTTTCCAGGTTTCAACCGTTACGGTCGATGACAAGGACCTGAATCGAGGTTATGTGGATATGATCTCGGCAACCCGCCTGTCGATCTATAACAATGACAAAAACGGGTGCCTGCTTCATTTCAGCGGGCTGGGTCCGCCGTTCGAAAAAGCCCTTGTCAGTGGACTCGGAAGCGAGGTTCAGGTCGGGGCTGCAGATGCTTTTGTCCACCAGGAATACAAAAAAGGAACCCTTACACGAACCCTGAATTACAAACTTTACCTGTCGGACGACGCTCGACCGGGAACATACCCCTGGCCTCTGAAAATCGCCCTTGACGAAGTTTTCCCTGAATGAAACTCCTGGCACTCTCCGGATTAGCCGCAAGTCTGATTCTCGCTTTGGTAACGGCCGGCCGTTACCAA